>JADFKK010000193.1 GCA_022564995.1 Planctomycetota bacterium
CTGCCGATCGGCGGCGTTGGCGATCACCTCGACGTCCGACTCGAACGCCTGCACGCCCAGCAGACGATAGTGATTGGGCGGCTGATGCCGCGGCGGGATGCCAAGCCAGCTATGGTAAGGATCGAACCCGTCCGTCATGGCGAACCTCTCCTAGCAGCGCGCGAAGCGCCGAGTAGCGGGTTTGCCTCCTCCCCATTCCGAGACGATTGTAGCGGAATCGGCGGCTGCTATCAAGATGGAGGGTTTGAGGGGCTTAACGCGGATCATTTATCAGCCGCAGGGCGCTAGCCCCCGGTTCTTACCGCAATCTGTACAAACCGGGGCTAGCGCCCCGCGGCTGATTGACAGACTGTTTTTCGTGTCATCGACGCAACGCGAAAGCCATAAACGAGTTTGCAAGAATGCCGCGACGTTCATGAATAATCCGGGTTAATGCCGCCCCACCCTCCATATCTTGAGCGTGTAATTGCCACAGGAAGCGAGATGGCGGCCGTCGGGAGAGAAGACAATCGAGCCGGTGTCCCCGGCCTTACCGCTGGCGTGTCCCTCGAGCTTTAGTAACATCTTCCCCGTGGTTCCCCACAATCGAACCGTGTTGTCGGCGCTGACCGACGCCAGAACCTTAGAATTTGGCGCAAAGGCCACGTCCAGCACCGCCGCTTTGTGTCCGTTGAGCACTTTGACGAGTTCGTAACTCTTGGCGTTCCACAAACGGACCGAACGATCGGAACTTCCTGTGACCAGCAATTGGCCGTCGGCCGAAAATGCCATGCCGGTTACCGGAGCCGTGTGACCTTTAAGGTACGTCTTGTACTTTGCCGTCCCGACATCCACCAACGACACCCACCCATTCGTTGTGTGAGCGATCGCCGCCACGGCGCCGTCGGCCGATATCGCCAACCGTCCGATGCCGTATTTCGGGTTCGCGAGCATACCGACGGGCTGCCACTTGGACGTACCGACAACCATGAACGTATGCGAATCGATGCTCAGGATCACCCGCGTTCCATCCGGGGTGAAAACGATTGAACGAATCCGCTGCGAGCCTGCCTTGGCCGTCACTCCTTCCTTTCCGGTGCGTGGGTCCCACAAAGTAAAAGAACCGCTCGAGTTACCCGTGAGGAATGTCCTGCCGTCCGGCGAATAGGCAATCGAGTGGACCAAGCTTCCGCTCATATCCTCCAGTTGCAATCCGAACTTTCTGGCTGCCACGTCGAGGAAGCGAACCCGTCGGGGATAACCCACGGCCAGGGTTGCACTGTCGGGTGAAAACACGACGTGCCCCATGATGTTCGCATCCAACGTGACCGTGACCGTCGTCTTCAGAACGGCCCTCACCCGGCCCGACGCAGAACCGGAATCGGTCCCTTTGCGGGCCATGCGCGGCGCCGCCAGTTTGGGCGCGCGGGCCGCAGTTTTGGCCGTCTCCTGCATGCGCTTCTCGACCTTCAATTTGGTCAGGCCGCCTAGCTCGCCGAGCGCTTGCTCGTACCAGTAATGAGCGCGGGCATGAAAACCCTCGAACGTCTTGTCGCTGTTCGCAACTTCGTACCAGGCGTCGCCGACGACGACTTGCTTGCGAGAATCTGTCGGTTCACTCCGGTCGAGTTGGGCCGCGGCCTTGATCTTTTCGTGGGCGCTTTGTGCCAGCATCTTCAGGCCGATCTGCCATGCTGCTCGATTTAGGCAGTAATGTTTGCCCGCGATGAGATTCGCTTCCGGGTCATCCGGAGATGTTTTGAGCTTGGCCAGCGCCGGGGCGATCGTGGCTTGAAATTCTTTTTGAACCCGAGTCGCATGACTCGCCAGCGCCGCGGCCTCGCGAATCAGGTCTCGGTCTTTTGTGCGCCGTGCGGAGGCGGTGGCCAGGCGGGCAATCCCGTCGGCGACCTCGTAACGATCGTCCGCCATGGCCTGCTGCGTCATCTCCGTCGTCGTAACGATAAAGCTCGCCAAGCCGTCTTTGGGAACCTTGCGGGAAGCCGTCTCGAGGACTTGCAGCTTCATGGCCCAAACGTCGACTGCGTACACCGCGTCGAGCCGGTCGATGGCGCCGAAGGCAGTACCAACATCCGCCACGCTAGCGGCCAGGTCGCGGCCGCTGCACAAAAGGGCGTAATGGGCGGGCGTATTTTTTTCTTCCTCGGCCGCCGCTTTGAGAAGATTTTTGGCCGCCGCGTGCCTGGCAGATCCCGTCCTTTGCTTGTCCAACTCGAACAAGTCGGCAATCAAAATTTCTGCGGCCCGAACCGCAGCCGCGTCCGGTGGTGGGGCTTTCGATTCGGCCGGCGCATCGTCGCGGGGGCTCGGGTCGACCGCTTCGACGTCCTTCGGCGGCGGATCGGTTTCTATCACGATCGGTGGCGTCGGGTCGACCGAAGGTGGATCGACGCCGATCACCGGCGATTCGGGGATCGGCCGTGTTGCGCCGTTCGTGTCCTGTGGATTCCCGTCCCCAGAGACGCTGCCCTTGTCGTCCTCGTCCGGCTCGGTCTTTCCTGAAGTGGGCGTTTCGAACTCGTGCTGCGCCACTTCTTGTTGTCGCTCTTTGGGCGCCATGCGAACGCTAACGACGACGACCGCAATAATTAACAAGGGAACCGTGCTGCACGCGGCGGCAATCGCCAGCGGCGATTTCCAAGCCGGCCGGGACGCCGGGCCGCGTGACAGGCCGGGTCGGCCCGTGTTGCTTGAACCGCTCGTCGTCACCTGGGGCGCCGACGCTACGCCGGTGATGATGGTCGGCGCCGCCTCGACACCACCCGAGTTGGGCTCGCTCAGCGGCTTAGCTTGGATGATCCGTGGCTCTTTCGATCCCGGCCGACGGCTCTGCTGCTGGCCGCGTAGTTGTTCGTCATAGCCGGCCTTCTTTTGCGGATTGAGCAGGCAGACCTTGGCCTTGGCGATTTCGTTGAGAATCCTCTGGGAAAGATCCTCGTGCTTGCCGGTCTGATAGGTTCGCACGTGACCCATCTGCCGATCGGCGGCGTTGGCGATCACCTCGACGTCCGACTCGAACGCCTGCACGCCCAGCAGACGATAGTGATTGGGCGGCTGATGCCGCGGCGGGATGCCAAGCCAGCTATGGTAAGGATCGAACTCGTCCATCATGACGAACCTCCTCTACCGGCACGCGAAGCGCCGAACAGCGGATCTGCCTGCCCCGACCACAAGAAACAGCGATTGTAGCGAGATTGGCGGCGGCTATCAAGATGGAGGACTGACCTTTCCGGGCGCTACGCGTGTGTCCGAACGACAGTTGACAGCGCTGCTGCCCGCTAAGACATTCTGCACTTTTCTGCGCGAGTTCTCGCCATTCTCTCATGCCGCGCTGTGAACTTCAAGGATTTTTCAGTCGATTTCACTCCTTGAGGTGCAGATGCGATGATGGAATCATGACTTCCACAACTCGCATTCAGCACCTGCTCCTTCCTAAAAACTCCATCCGCAGGTTTTGTGGGCCGACCGGACACACATCGAGTTGATTGGCCCGGATTATTCAAACACGCCGCGGCATTCCTGCTAACTCATGGCTGGTTTTCGCGTTGCGTCGATGACACGAAAAACAGTCTGTCAATCAGCCGCGGGACGTTAGCCCCCGGTTATTGCACGTTGCGATAAGAACCGAGGGCTAACGCCCCGCGGCTGATGAATAATCCGGGCTAGCCGTCAAGGGGCGGTCTGTTTTTGTTTTCCGAGCATCGTCAGATAGCGCAGCAGATCGACCAGTTCATCGCGGCGCAAGGAGGCGGTTAGTCCGGGCGGCATCAGCGAGAGACGGCTGGTCTCGATTTGGTCAATTTCGCCGTTGGGCACCGAGACGATTTTGCCCGTCGCGTCGCGAAGTAGTGTGGCCGCGTCCGAGCGTCGCTGAAGTGTTCCGCTGACGATGGTGCCGTTATGGCGGACGAGGACGACGGTGCCGTAGCCTTGCTTGATCTTGTTGCTCGGTTCGAGCAAAGATTCGAGAATCGAGGCGGGCGTCGTGTAGGCGCCGATTGCCGACAGATCAGGGCCGACTTTTCCGCCCGCGCCGCCCACGATGTGGCAATTGGCACAATTCAGTTCTTTGCGCATGTAGATCGCCGCCCCGCGGTCTGCATCGCCAAGCTTTTTGACGTCGCTCAATAGCGCGGCGCGGCTCTCGGCGTCCAGGGCCTTCCCGACGGGTTTTAGCGAACCGGCGGTCGCAAGCGCCTGGATCAGCGAGGAAAGATCGCGCCCCGAGCCGCGGGCGACGCGAATGCCGGCGATGGCGACGGACGATTCCAGCTTCTGGTTCGCCAGCGCTTTGGCGAGACTACTTGGCGCACCGTCGCGCATGACGTAGCTCCGCACGATGAATTCGGCTTCGACGTCAGTCTTTAATTCCGCGAGCAGCTCGGCAGCGCTGCTGGCCGCGCCGGACGGGTCCACACCTGCCCAGGCGGCCGTCGCGGCGGTGCGAATCGAAGCCTCGCTGCCACGCATCGCCAGACGCTGCAGCGCGTCGACTTCACCTAACCGCGCTAGCGCGCCGGCCGCGGCGACACGTTCGCTGAATTGCGACTGCTTTCGATCGACCAGCCGCACGAGGGCCTCCGTCTTGACCGGAATCTTCCACTTTCCGATGAGTCGGGCGGTGACCGCGCGGACGCGATGATCTTCATCTGCCAATAATCCCGCGAGAACGTCGGTATTCTTGGGAGCGGCGCGGTTGGCGCTCGGCGAATCGGCCAGCGACGTCAACAACTCCAGGTCGGCCGATCCGGCGGCGATTTGCAGCACGTAGGCAAGCTCCTCGGCGCCGCCCAGCCCGGCGATCATGCGCAGCGCACTGCGGCGGTTGGCTCCGGTGATTTTCCGCTGCTTTACCAGTTCGAACAGCGATTGCACGGCTCGCCGGTCGTTCGCTGCTTGCAATGCAAAGGCGACACGATCGATCTTTCCGTCGAAAACCGCTTTGCCAGAACGCAACGCGGGAAGCCACTGATCCTGTAGGTGTCGCGCCGTGAGCCACAGCGCGTAGTCGAGATTCCGATCGGTCGGCTGATCCAAGGCGCGCATCGCCAGATTGGCCGCCCGCAGCGTGCCGACCTGGCGCAGCGCGCCCACCGCTTCGAGCCGCACCCGCGGATCGTCTTCGGCGACAACACCGGCCAGTATCGAAAGCGCAGCGGGGAGCCGATCTCGCCAGTGCGACACCATTCGCACGGCGGCGGCGCGGGCTCGCGGATCGCTCGAGGCAAGAACTTGTAGCAGCAGAGACTTGTTGGGCGATCGCATTGCGCCGTGCAGCCACAACGCTTCGAGTCGATGATGTTCAAAGTTCGGGTCGGTTTTGTCGAGTGTTTTCAGCCACCGGTCGAGCCCGCGGAGCACGTCTTTCACGTCGCGCCCGGCCAGCTCTCGCTTCGCCTGCAGCCGCGTGTAATCTTCCGGCGCTGTGAGGTGTTCCAATAGTTCGGCGACGGACGCCCCGTGAATCTTTGGCTTCGGTACCAACGGGCGGCCCTTTGCCGTGAGTCGCCAAATGCGCCCGTGCGATTTGTCTCGCTTGGGATGATGAAAATCGACTTCGCCATGATCGATGATCGCGTTGTACCAATCGACGATGTAGATGGCCCCGTCGGGCCCCATTTTGATGTCGACCGGCCGGAACGAGCGGTGGCTCGAATGCAACACCGTTTCGACTTCTTTGGCCGAGAAGCCGCTGCCGTCGGGTTTCAGTTCGTAGCGGACCGTGCGGTTGGCGCGGAAGTCGTTGGCCAGCAAGCTGCCGCGCCACCGCTCGGGCACATGGCGTCCGGAAAGAAACTCGGCCGCCGTGTTCTTGGGCTTGCCGGGGATCAAGCCGGGCAGAACCCGAGCCGCGCCGACGGCCGATCGAAAGGCGGCGTCTTGAAAGACAAAGTGTGGGCCCGATCCGCCGGCGCCGTCGGTGGCCAGCGATTGTCCCCAGGGGTCGAATGCGAAGCCCCAGGGGTTGACCATGCCGCGGGCGAAAATCTCCAGGCGCTGGGTCTCGGGCCGAAAACGCCAGATGCCGCTACCGTTGAGTCGTCGATTGCCGTGCGGCGTCTCGACGAAGCTGTTGATGTAAATCGACTGGGTAAAGTACAGCTCGCCCCAGGGGGCCCAGCGCAGGCCGTGAATCATGTGATGCACGTCGGCGTTACCGAAGCCCGAATAGACCACCCGCCGCTCGTCCGCGCGATCGTCGCCGTCGTGATCGGCTAGAAACAACAACTCCGTGGCGCTGCAGACGTAGGCACCGCCCTGGACCGGCATGACCGAATGCGGCATCAGCAACCCTTCGGCGAATACGGTCGACTTGTCGGCTCGGCCGTCATGGTTCGTATCTTCCAGAATCACGATACGGTCGTTCGGCTCGCGACCCGGCTTGATGTGTGGATAGGTCGAACTGGTCGAAACCCACGCCCGGCCGCGCGCGTCCCAGTTCAGATTGATCGGGTTGGCGATCATCGGGTTTTTGGCGAACAGGTTGATCTCGAACCCGTCGGGCACGGTAAAGGCCTTCAATTCCTCTTTGATGTTCGGCGTCGGAATATTCTTCGGCACTTCGTGATCGGGGTATTTGCGCGGAGACCGCCAGGCTACGCTGCGCTCGATTTCGTAACGATGTGGCCGCGGGACGCGCGCTCGGGCGATCAACTCTTCCTTCGCCGCGACGAGCCGGTCAAACTCCTGCATTTCGTTGGCCAAGTGCCCCATCTCGTGGCGACGGAAGAGAAAAATATACGTCTTGTTCAGCGGCCGTAGGCGGTATCGGTGCAGGCGGTTCTTTTCAACAATCAACTGCCGAAGCTGCTCGGCTTGAGCAAAATCGGGCCCGGCCGTGATGGCGGGGTTCGAGCCGTGCTCGCGATAAATCCGGCCGTCGATCTTGAGCAGATGCGGGCCTTCGACGCCGATCGAAGTTGATGTGTTCAGCACGAGGTCCGGCAACCGATCCGCCTGAAGATCGAAACGAAAACCACGCGGCGTTTTCACGAAATCGCTCAGCAGAGCACCGGACGTTCGCAGACGTTGGCCCTCCTTCGGGAGCGAGACGGCCAGCCCATCGCCGCCGACCATGCCAAGCTCCTCCAGGATGACCTTCGCCATGCGACGGTAACCAAGCTGATTCAGATGGATGCCGTTGTCGGTGACGTGGACTTTCGGATCGGGCGCCGTCAGCTTGCCGTACAGATCGACAAAGGCGTGTCTCCGCTGCCTGGCGATCTTGCCGATGAACGCCGACGCCCGGGCCAGCCGCTTATTTCGCTGAGTGGGGTCGGGCGAGATTTGGCCCAACTGTTCGTGCCGCGGTGGAGACAGCAGAATGAGTGTCGCTCCGGTCGATTCCAACGCCTCGAGCAAGCTCGTATAGCCCGCCTCGAATTGCTCGAACGCTGCGGGCGTCTCGGCAAAGGCCGCCTGTGAACCGTAACCAACAATCAACGTCGTCGGCTGCGCGTCGTGGATCTGCTTCATCAACGTCTCGTAACCAAATCCGCGCCGGCCGCTCGGCGGCTGCCAGGATTGCGTGTTGCGGGCAGAGCCGAATTCCGAACGGGCCGTGCCGAACACGTCGTCGCCGGGCCAACCGAGATTGCGGAACGTCACGTCGTGATGCGGCCAGCGGCTCACCAGCGCGGCTTCGAGGTAACCGTGCTTGTCCATGCGAGAAATCAGCGTGTTGCCGAGCAGCACGACCCGATTGCGAGTGAGGGGGGTGGCGATTTTCGCTTCGTTGTCGAGGTTCCCATCCAGTTTCAGCCAGGCAACGATGTTGTCCTCCTGCCCGGACGGCGCAGCGGTAGCGAGCTTTGCGATTGGTTCGGCGGACAAGCCGCAATTGTAGATTCGCAAGTCGTCGATCCCGCCATGAAACAATTCGCGGCGATCTTCGTAGGAGCCGACAAACGCCGCTGCACCGCCGCCGGCATCGAGCGAACCGGGCGCCCGTTGCTCGCCGATCTGCTTGCCGTCAACATAGAGCCGCAGCCACTCTCCGTCGAACGAGCCCGCCACGTGATGCCAACGTCCATCGATCAGCTTTTCTTTGGCAAGCGCCGCTCCGAATTCGCGATATTGCCCGCCGATCCCCAGGCCGATCCAGAGTCCCCAGAGGTCGTCGGTCCGGCCAATCGAGAGCAGCCGCCGCTGGTCGCCGTCTTCTTTTCGGAAGATCGTCTGCC
Organism: Planctomycetota bacterium; assembly: GCA_022564995.1. GTDB lineage: Bacteria > Planctomycetota > Planctomycetia > Pirellulales > JADFKK01 > JADFKK01. The sequence continues at coordinate 8,184 of JADFKK010000193.1, forward strand.
ACTCGTCCGTCATCGTGGACGGTTTGATCCAGGCGCAAATGGTCGTGCCGCTGGTCGGGCGAAGCTCGGGATAATCCGCCATGTGGATCGTTGCCGTGGTTTCGTCGAAGTCGATCGCCTTGCCGATTTTGCCTGCGACATATCGCAGCTTTCCGCCCCGGGCGGCGGCTCGTCGCTTGGTCGCTTTGAGAGGCTGTTGCTTCGCGGTGTTGAACGTCGCCGGCTCGCTGAACAGGCCGGGCCGCCCGTCTTTGTCCCAGACCCTGACTTTCCACCAGACATCACTGCCGGACTTCAGCGCCGCGCCGGAGACCATCACGTCGGTGTGTCGGCTCGAATAGCGCCGGCGGCTGTCCCACAGATCGCCCACGTCGGCCGCCAGCTTCTTCTCGTCGCTTGCCACGAGGATCTGATAGGCGGTCTGCTCGCCGAAGCCGTGCGGGACCGTCCACCGCAGCGCGACTTCGTTCAACCGCAGCCCCAGCGGATTGGTCATCGGCCGTGCGGACAGCTCGCGCGGTGTTCGCACGCGGCGGTTGATCGGCTGATACGGATCGGCCGGGCGTCGGCTGGGGTCGACGTATTTCGCCAGATCGCGCATCGCGATCACCGTACACTTCTGCTGCTTGAGGTATTTCATCTGTGCGGCGAAGTCCTCGGGCGACGTGCTGACCCAGGCATGCTCGAGGGCGGGAACGCCGTGGTAGCAGAGCACGGCAATTCGGCCACCGGTGGCTTGATCGACCGCCCAACGCAAGTCGTCCAGGCCCCAATCCGGTCCCGCGTAGCTGGTGGTTGGAACGAGCAGCGGATGGTCGACGCGCGGATCGTAGGCTGGGCCTCGCGAGCCCTTTCCGCCGTCGGCAAATTCGGGCCTCACGCCCCGCCTGGCGAATTGGTAACCCAACGCTTCGACAACCCGCATCGACGCTAAATTGTGAGAGAAGCCGGGATAGCAAAACGTCGTCGGCTTGGCGATGGCGTGTTCGGCGCAGCGCTTTTCGATGTGACGCAGCGAGGCGGTTAGCTGCTCGCGCGAGAGCTGCGTTACGTTGCGGTGGTGCTGCGTGTGGTTGCCAATCTCGAAACCGATGTCGTGCAGTTCTTTGATCTGCTTCCAGGTCGTGTAGTGGTCCTTGTTGTTTAGAAATCCGAGTCCCTCGGTGATGTAAAACGTCGCGCCGAAGCCGTGTTTCTCTAGCACTCCGGCAACCAGGGTGCGATCCGAAATGTTCGCGTCGTCAAACGTCAGCACCACGAGCTTGTCGGGAATCGGCATCAATTTGGGCCGCTGCCGCGCGACGGTGTCCGCACCTTGCACAATGGAAACGGCGGTCAGTGCAACCGCCAGAATACGCGAGACATTCATGGTCATCTCCCAATTTCCGCGCCCGTAGTAAACATTCAGTCCGTTTATCTTGAGCCACAATGCAGCCGACGCCGCATTGGTAGACTGATTCTACCACACGAAGCCGTAGCGGTGTACGAACCGGAACGGCCCAGGTTGCCCTCCAGCGTCTTTGCCTGGTTGTGGTATTGGTTGCGTTGGATTATTATCGTGCAACCCGAGTCATTTTCATTGGCGCGTGCGATACCATGAGTTCATCCATTAACACGGCAACCGATGATCCACGGCCGATTTCTCGGGCCGGTTGCTACGTCATTTTGGTGTTCGCGTTTCTGGGATGGGCCTTCGCCGGAGTCCATATGTCGATCAACTCGATCGTCATGCGGGTGGCGTCGGTGGACCTTTTGGAGCTTCAATTCGTCGAGCAGGGGATTTCTGATGCAGAACCTGCCGGCACTGCGGTCGCCCCCTCGCTGCTGGACGGGTTCGACAATAACAACGATGGAAGGCTCGATCAAACGGAACGTGGCAGGGCGCGAGAGGCAACGCTCGGGCAATGGTTTGGCTGGCTGATCTGCGCGTTTTTGCTGGGGGCGGCCGCCGGCGGTTATCTGTTCGGTGTGCTGGGTGACCGGGTCGGCCGGTCCAAGGCGATGGCGGCCAGCATTCTCTGCTATTCGGTTTTTTCACTGGCGACGTACTTCGTGCAGAGCCCCACGCAGTTGTTGTTACTGCGGTTTGTGACCTGTCTGGGCATCGGCGGCATGTGGCCCAACGGAATCGCCTTGCTGAGTGAGGCCTGGCCGACCATTTCCCGTCCATTTCTGGCCGGGGCCATCGGCGCGGCCGCCAACGTGGGCATTTTGTGTTTCGCATTGTCCACCATTGTGCTGGAGGTGAGTTCGGACGACTGGCGATGGACGTTCCTCGTGGGGGCCTCGCCGGTCGTGCTGGGGATTCTGTCGCTGCTGCTGGTGCCAGAGTCACCCCGCTGGCTGGCGCTTCGAGGGCGACATCTCACCGGCGGCGAGTCTCATGGCGAAGTTGCGCCAAAGGCCGGCCTGGCGGAAGTTTTTCGGCCGCCGATCCTGAAGTTGACGGTTCTCGGCATCTTGCTCGGAACCATTCCGCTGTTCGGCGGCTGGGGCGTGAGCAACTGGGCCACCGCCTGGGCCAGCGAAGTGGGTGACACGCAGAACGACGATGCGACGCTCAAATCAGTGACCGTCATCGCCAGATCGTTGCCGGGATCGCTCAGCAGTCTGCTCGGCGGCGCGCTGGCATTTTGGCTGGGACGCCGGCGGAGTTATTTTCTGTTAAGCCTGGGAGCGCTCATCTGCACGCAGTTCCTGTTTCGTGCGAACCCAGGCGGCGACGGCGCCATCGTTTTATTCGAATTACCCTTGTTGGGGCAGACCGTGGAAGTCACCGTGTTCCTCGCCTGGATGGCGGGGCTTGGTTTCTTCAGCGGCTTCTTCTTCGGCTGGCTGCCGTATTGCCTGCCGGAACTTTTCCCGACCCGCGTTCGCGCGACCGGTGCCGGAGTGAGCTTCAACTGGGGCAGAATCCTGACGGCCATTGGCGTGCTGGCCACCGCGGCGGTCCTCAAGCAGGCGCTGCAAGGGAAGTACGACGTGGTCGGACAATACACCGGACTGATTTACGTGCTGGGGATGGTCGTGGTGTGGTTCATCCCGAGTCCATCGGAGAAGAGTCCGGATGAGTGACAACGGGCATATACTGCGAATCGCCGTCATTGGAACCGAAGCGGAAACCGGGCCGCTGATCGCCTCAGCCGAGCGGCTCGCGGGCATCGACTGCGCCGGCGTCCCCGGCGATTGCGAGTTAGACGGATTCGACGCCGTGGCCTATTGTGGTTCGCACGACGACGACGTGCGGGCGATCTGTGATGTCGCACGAAGCGGCAAGCATTTGCTGGTCGACCTGGCTGCATTGAAGACCACGGTCGAGGCCGAGGCCGTCATCGCCGCTTGCGGCGAAGCAGACGTGTTGACGATGATCGCCCAGCCGCAACGCTTTCTCCCGTCGATTCGGGCGGTCTGGCAAAGTCTCGACGCCGGTGAATTGGGAGAGCCGGGGCTGCTGCGCATCCATCGTTGGACGGCGGAGCCAAGCGGCAACGCAGGCCAACGGCTGCTCGGCGAAATTGATCTGGCGAACTATCTGCTGGGCGGCATGCCGACGAACGTCTACGCCGTCGCGCGCCAGATCGGCGATTCGCCCCGGTTTCTGCAAGTTCACCTCGGCTTTGAAGGCGGATCGATGGCGCTCGTCGACGTGACCACCGAGTTGCCCGCGGGTGATGACTATTACTCGCTGTCGTTGATTTGTGCCGATGGCTCTGCTTACGCCGACGATCATCACAATGTGCAGCTAATGTACAGCGGCGGCCCGGCGGCGGCCGCGCGAACGCAGCCGATTTCGCTCCACTGGACCGAGCCGCTGCGAGAATTTGTTGTGGCCATTGGCAAGTCTCGCCTGCCGGCGATTGGCGGCGACGACGCGATCTCCGCGCTCAAGGTCAGCGCGGCCATTCGCCGTTCGATCGATTCCGGCAGCGCCATGCGCAGGCAAGGAGAAGACTATGGACCAGCCTGAGACGGGGAGCCAGCCTGAGACGGGCCACACCTTTCGCTGTGCCGTGCTGAGCGTCGTGAAGCACGCTTATGTCCCGCGCGGTGTGGCGGCTCACCCGCGGTTTGAATTGGCCGTCGTCGCCGACGACGCGGACGTGCCCGACTGGGCGCACGAGCGAAATCAAGCATTCGCCGACGAGTTTGACATTCCCTACGTTCGCGACGTCGAACTGGCGATCGAGAAGCACGACGTTCAGGTTGCGGTGGTCAGTTCCGAGGCCGAGCGTCACTGTGATCTGTCGGTCCGCGCGGCCAACCTGGGACTGCACGTCATTCAAGACAAGCCGATGTCGAACCGCCTCAGCGAGTGCGACCGCGTGGTGGAAGCCTGTCAGGCAAGCCGCGTGAAGTTCCTGTTGTGGAACCGGAATTTCCTGCCGGCCGTGATGCACGCGAGGCAGATCGTCTCGTCGGGCCAGATCGGAACACTCTGCGCGATCCACGTCGATTTCTATTTCGCCAAAGACTCCGGCCCGCCCAAAGGATCGCGCAAGCCGGGCGATCCGCCGATCGATTGGCTCACACGACAGCTCGAAGCACACGCCGACGGTTCCGACGGCGGCGTGGGGCGCGATCCGCTGGGAGAACTAAAAATCGAAGGAGTCTATCCGCTGGGGTATATTCACATGCTCACCGGCGCCCGGGTCGAGCGGGTGTTTGCTCGAACTACAGCGCACTTTCATCAGGCCAACGTCGACAACGACGTCGAAGACTTGGCAACTGTCACGCTCGAAATGCAAGGCGGAATGGTCGGCTCTCTCTGCATCGGCCGCATCGGGGCGGCGAGCCATCCCGACATCGGCGAGATCAAGATCCACGTGCTCGGCTCCAACGGCGCTCTGGTGCTGAGCGAAGCGCGACCCGAGGTCGAAGTCTACTATCGAGGGCAGCCAGCGACCGAATTTCGCCGTCGGAGAATCGCCAACGACAACGACTACCAGTTGATGCAAAACTTCGCCGACGCCATCGACCACGACGGCCAGACGATTCTCGATGCCAAGGCGGGCCGCGCCATCTGCGCGACCGTCGATGCGGCGATTCGATCGGGAAAAACGGGGCGACCCGAGGCGGTCAGTTGACGTGGGGCAGGTTTCCCAACCTGTCGATCTTCAGCCGGAATTGCTGGCCCGTCGTCGCTGGCAGGTTAGGAAACCTGCCCCACGGCAAGCTCGCTCAGTTCGATCGACCGCTGTTCCTGCGCCGACAGCGCCGCGGCATCGGTAAACAACTGAACTCGCCAACCGTCAGCAAGACTGGGGTGATCGATCGGTTCACCGGCAATCTGTGCGCGAAGCGCGGGAAAGACGTGCTGGCGAAACCGGTTCACGTCGCCGGAGAAGGGGACCGTCTCCAGCAATTCCGCTTCCCGGTCTCCCTCGGCAAGCCACAGTTCGCCGCTGTTGCGATCGACCGACAACGACGCCTGAGTGCCATGCAGTTCGAGTTCGGGCGCGAACCCTTTGCGAAAAAACGGGGCGTGCGAAAGTACCAGCGATCCGACGGCGCCGTTTTCCATTTCAAAGCTAATGGCCGCGTAATCGTACGCGGTAGCTTTTTTCAATCGCGGGCTCTCGTCTGCCGTGTGGGTGCGGCCCCACTGGATCGCTTCCTCCAGATTGATGTCGCCCAGGTCGGGCTTGGCGGGCGTTACGACGTCGGCATGGGCGAAGACCCTCGTTGCTTCGAGGTCCAGCATCCAGCGAATCGTGTCGTAGGCGTGCGAGCCGACGTCGGCGATGCTGCCGCCGGCCGAGCGTGTGGCGTCGTCTCGCCAAGTCAGTGGCATCGCCGCCGGTCGCGGATTGTGCCAGCGACAGACGATCGCCCTGATGTCGCCCAGGCGCCCAGCGCGGAAAATCTCGCGGGCGCGCCCATAGACCGGCACGTAGCGGGTCCAGAACGGGACGAAATCGGCCAGCCCCGCCTCGCGACAGGCGGCCCACATCTCGTGGGCCTGCGCGACGTTGATGCCGACCGGCTTTTCGCAGATGACGTGCTTGCCGGCTTTGGCACAGGCCAACACCTCTTCGTAATGCAACGCGTCGGGCGTGGCGACGAGCACGGTATCGACGTCGTCGTGCTCGATCACTTCGCGCCAGTCGTGCGTAATCAGCTTCGCCCCGTCTTCGTCTCCGGCCGCTTCGAGTAAATCGCGGCGACGGGCACAAAGGGCGACAATCGTCGCATCGTCCGGCGACTCGCGGATTTCCTTACGATACGGCGAACCAATAAACCCGGTTGCTCCGATCACGCCGATGCCGAATTTCATGATGGGTGTGCTTTTCTGGCAGCGGGAAGGGGTCAGGTCCAAGTTGTCGGCTGGCGGCCTTCGTCGACCTAAGTGACGCCGTTCATCGGCTGTTCTGTTCCATCTTTATCGTGTTGGGCTTTTCGTGTTGGCGGTAGGCAGAATGATGGAGGGCAGAATGATACGCGCGTGCGGACTTCATGCTACAACCCATCATTTTTGGTTCATCCGGCTAAAGCGTAGTTTTCGGTAAAGTGAGGCTTGAGAGGTTGAGGCGTGAGGAAGGAAAGGTTCTTCAGGAGTTTTGGTGGATGGTTTCATCGACTCCGCCACGAACGGTACGGGTTCCTCTTCTCTATTCACACGAACGGTACTACGCAACCGCTAACACCCGCCCGTTTTCCATCACCGCGGACAGAGAAGAGGAACCCGTATTTGTGTCCATCCTGTTATCCCGTCCGCTTTTCTTCCTCAAGCATCAAGCCTCACTTTCTCAAGTCACAATACGCTTTAGCTGGATGAACCTCATTTTTCGACTTATTATTCTGCCCTCCATCATTCTGCCTTCCTTCTTCAAGCTTCAAGCCAACTTCCGAGCTGGACCCCGGTGTTTGAACATAAGCTTGCCCAAGGTCGCAAAAGAAACCGGCACGGCCGAGATGTCATTCGTGCAGTCGGTTGTAGCTCGCCACGAAATTCAGTCCGTAACCGTTCTGTCGCAGCCCAAAGTGGCGCGGGCAATCTTGTCGCGGGTTCGAAAATCTTCGTGGCACAGTTGGTGGTTTGGCACGGAGTGACGACACCCATCCTTCGTTCGCACGTATCTGCGGGATGAGCCCTATTTAAGAATCTTGATGCGAAGCTCCTTAAAATGCACCACCATCCCGGGATCGTGCAATTGAAGCTGGATCATACCTTTGTCTAATCGACGTTTCTTGTCGAGGTGTTCGGTGAACTCCGCCGCCGGCTTGCCGTTGATGAAAAACTTGAAATTGTTGCCCTTGGCGATCACGTGGACGTGGTTCCAGCCGCCCTTGTGAATATCGGCGGGCGTTACGGCGCCTTCGATCTTGGTCAGCGTCGGCTTGTCGTGCTTGTCGATGACCAGGCGGTCGCCGCGCAGGCAGGCGTGTTCCCGTCGGCCGGGCGTGTGAAAATCCCACGCTCCGAGCACCTGTCGGCCGATGCCGAGATGGCCGAAGTCTGCGTGATAGCTTTGAAAACCTCGCTTGCCCGTGGGGTCTTTGCGTGCCCGAATGCTGATGCCGCTGTTTCCCTTACCGGGGAATCGGTAGCTGAGCTTCATCTCGAAGTCGGCGATATCTCCCTTGTCGAACACCAGATAACAGCGTCCCTTGTCTCCATCACCCACAATCATGCCGTCTTTCACCGTCCAGGCCTTCGCGGCCTTGGCCGGCATCACCGACCAGCCCCGCAGGCTCTTGCCGTCGAACATCGACACAAAGCCCGGCTCGGACGCCGGCTCAGCCGCCGCTGCACCGGCAGAAACCAACAGGCACGCGACGCACGCGAGTACGACAATCAAGCTTGACGAATCGTTCATTTGAATTTTCCTAACTCGGTAAGGTAACGAATGAGGTCCAACAATTGCGATCGTGAGAGCACTGCCGTGAGGCCTTTCGGCATGGGGCTGCCAGTGATCCGCCTCGCTTCGATGTGCTGTTTCTTGATGGTCAAGAGGGTTTGGGTGGTAAGTTCCTGGATGACGAGATCACCCGACCGCTCGCTTTGCTTGGTCCGTCGCTCGTAGCCCTGGTGAATTTTTCCGTCATCGGTGAGCACCTGCACTACGGAATATCCCTCTTTGATCTGCCGGTCGGGCCAGAGTAACTCCTCGACGATCCGCTTGGCGGAAAGCGTGGTTCCAATCGCAGTCAGGTTGGGACCGACAACGCCGCCGACACCGCTGACCTTGTGGCAGGTGACGCAGGAGACGCTCTTGAATAGAACGTCGCCTCGTTTCGCGTCGCCTTGCTTGCTGGCGTCGCTCACCAACCGCTTCACCAACGCTTCGCTATAATCGGGTGGCCGGGCCGAAGCGCCGATCGCCCGATTGAGCGCGGCCAGCAGCACCGAGTCGCTGCGGCCCGTCGAAAACAGCGCCCGCAGGAGTTGTTTCGCCGCAGCCGGGCCTGGCTTTTCGGTCTGTAGGGCGGGCGCCAGGGAGTGCGCGCCGCCGGAGCGGGTCAA
>JADFKK010000194.1 GCA_022564995.1 Planctomycetota bacterium
GTTAGCTTTTAGCTGTTAGCTGTTGGCTGTTGGCTGTTGTTTCCCAGTCCCCAATCCCCAGTCCCCAGTCCCCAATCCCCAATCCCCAATCCCCAGCCCCCAGCCTCAAGTCCCAAGCCTCAAGCCTCAAGCCTCAAGCCTCAAGCCTCAAAATGACACCACCGACCACCACAAAACTCGTCATCAGCGTCCGCGGCCCGGACGAAGCCCTGGTGGCTTTGGAGGCCGGCGCCGACGTGATCGACGTGAAAGAGCCGGCGCTCGGATCGCTTGGGGCCGCTTCGCCGGCGACCTTGGCGGCGGTGGTTCGCCGTGTGGCGGGGCGAGTGCCCCTCAGTGCGGCATTGGGGGAGCTGCGCGACGTGGTCGCCGCTGCCGGGAAAGATTCGTTGGCCCAGCATATTCCCGCCGAGCTGTTGTTTGCGAAATTCGGTCTGGCCGGCTGTGGAAAACTTGTCGATTGGCAGCAGAGCTGGAAAACAGCCCTAGCACGGTTTCCCCCCAGCGTCGCAGCGGTCGGCGTGGTTTATGCCGACTGGCAAGCGGCTCATGCGCCGCCGCCATGGCAGGTGATCGCCGCCGCCGCGCAGCTCGAATGCCGTGTCGTGTTGGTCGATACCTACACAAAAAACGGCAGCAGTTTGCTCGATCATTGGACCCTTCACGACGTTCGTGCGCACATCGACGCCTGCCGCCAGCACGGTCTGCAGGTCGCCCTGGCCGGGTCGTTGACCCGCGACATGCTTGCGCAGGTGTTGCCTCTGGCCCCCGATTACGTGGCGGTTCGCGGGGCGGCATGCGATGGGCACCGCGGCGGATTGCTCAGCGCAGAGAAAGTGCGGCAGTTGGCGGATGTCGTTTCCCAGGCGGCGCCGCTGCGAAGCTGATAGCGGCCCTGGCCTCGCCTATTCTGTCCACATTACCACGCTTCGGCGATAGATCACCGTGTGTTGATAAGTCGATCCCCACGAATCGCCATACTTATCGACCAATCGAAACTTTCTCAAAAAGTTGCTTGACTTTGCCTGCCGAATCCGAATACTCAGGTGCTAGGGAGGACGACGCATGGAAAAGCCGGTTTGTCCAGGCAGCGTCGTCGTTGCCGGTCGCGCAGGACAGCGAGGCCGGCATCTTGAGATCAACTCGAGCAGAGTGGAAGGAACGCGCCGTGCCGAAGTCCGTGTTGGATGCGATAAAATTGGGACTTTGGGATTTTGAGCCGGAGGTCATGGAACGCGGTCAGTACGACGCGACCAATGAACTGCCCGGCTCAGACCAAAAACTCGATATTCTTGCCGCGCGGATTGCCACCGGCGAGCCGCTCTGGCATCCGTCGGACCGTCGCGATTGCGAAGACATGGACATTGACGTGACGCGGCGATAGATCCGGCTTTTTCAACAGGCTGCTACTCCGAGTCCTTCACACAGCGAAATCCGATGTGGTGATAACACGCGGCGGGCCTCTTGCCGGTTCGCAAACTCACCGTGTATCCGGCGATCTCCTTTTCGGCGCCGACCCACGACCCGCCACGAATCACCCGCCGCCGTCCGTCGCGGGCGCCCGGCGGATTTTCCGTGGGACTGATCGTGTAGTAGTCGGCCGCATACCAATCGCCACACCACTGCCAGACGTGGCCGGTCATGTCGTGCAGCCCGAAGCCGTTGGGTGAGAACGACTTGACGCTCAGCAACGCTCTGGGCCGCTCGTCTCCGCTGACGCGCCAGTAATTGGCCTGCCCAGTTCCATCGGGAAGTTCGTCCCGGCCCCAAGGATAATCTGCGTCGTGCAGCCCGCCCCGCGCCGCGTATTCAAATTCGGCCTCGGTCGGCAATCGCTTGCCGGCCCAATCGGCATAGGCCGCCGCGTCGAGCCAGGATACTTGCACCACCGGCCGTTGCTCTCGACCGGCCGGTTCATCGCCCGGACCTTCCGGCCGCCGCCAACAGGCTCCGGCCAGCAAACGCCAGCCGCCGCTCGCTGGCGAGAAAACCCAAGCCCCGGCGGCCTGCTCCGCCGTGGTCACGTAGCCGGTTTCCGCCACGAATTCGGCGAATTGCGAGTTGGTCACCGCATGTTCGTCCATCCAAAACGCCCGCAGCGAAACCTCATGGGCCGGCTGCTGCGCCGTATCGGCCGCAAAATCGCTGCCCATCGAAAACGTGCCCGCCGGGATCAGCAGCATCCCGTCGTGTCGCACCCAAGAGGGTGAGATTTCCGCCGCCGGCAGCCCATCCGCCTCACCGCGCTGAGCCACATACACTCCCAGCCCGACCGCCCCGGCCGTAGCCAACAGTCCCCACAGCCGCCAAGTGCGGTTCTTGCGTCGTTTCGATCCAATCGTCTGCACTGTAAACCTCCCTGCCCCGCAACTCCGTCGGCGATTTTCGTGGCACCGTCGTCCCGCCGGTAGCTGAATTCGCAAGAATTCAGACCACACAGATGGCACTGAATTCTTGCGAATTCCGCTACGACCAAGAACGCATCGATTCTTGCCACACACCGGCCCGGCAAGCATGATATCCCCGCCCGCCCAATAAGTTAAGACGAATCAAGTTTTCCCCTGCGTCCCTCTCGACGAAAACCGGTCGTCCTTGACCCAGCGCAACTCATTTTGTAGCATACGTTTGCTGCGAATTGCGGGAAGTCGCCGCAGCAATCAGCAGCCGACCTCAGCATCTTGATCCATCCGGAAGGAACCACGCCATGCGTCGCTTTCTCCATCTTCTGCCGCTCGCCGTCCTAAGCCTCGCGCTCACCGGCTGCCCCTCCTGGTTCAGCGACGACGAAGAGGAAAAAGAGCCATTTTTCCTGGGCGATCTAATCGAAGAATTCAGCCCGCCGACGTTGGAGGAGTTGGACGCGAAGGTGGAGTGGGTGGAGAAGCCGGTCTTGGACTCGATGGAATTGCTGCGCGAATTTAAGAAAGGGGAAACGGTTTTGGCAACGGAGGAGGAAGCCCTCGCCCTGGCCAACGACTCTCCGCAGGCCAATGCCAAGATTGTCAGCGGTCTGGGCCGCTTGGCCGAGTCTGATGGCGAAGTTGACTGGAATGCGTCGATCACGCGACACATTGGTGGTGACGTTAAAAGCACGAACCCTCTTTTTATCAGTTCAACCGCGGAGTTCGATGTTGCTGGCCTAACGGGAGTGGGGCTGTTTGGCTTCGACTGGAATTTTGACAACTTCGCGTCCAAAGATACGGTGATAAGCTGGCATTCCAGCAAAGATGGTCTCTACGACAAAATCGTCATGCGTGACGACTTGACGTGGTCGGACGGTAAGCCGGTTACGGCGCATGACATCGTCTTTAGCTTCAAAGTCATTATGTCTAACCAGGTCTCGGTACCGGCAGTTAAATCGGGCACGGAAGAGATCAGATGGATTGAGGCTTATGACGACCACACGCTGGTGTTCTTCCATAAAGAGCCCTTGGTGACCAATACGGCGAACATGAACTTCCCTATTATTCCGAAGCACGTTTACGAGGAATCAATCTACGATGATCCATCGCTAACCAAAAGCGCCTATCATGAGCAGCGCGATGAGCATCCGGTTGTCGGCGGTACCTACACGATCACAAAGCGAGAGCGAGGATCGCAGATTGTGTTGACGCGGCGCGAGAGTTGGTACATGCACGATGGCAAGCAGGTGCGGGAAAAACCGTATTTCAAGATCATCCGTTTTCGCGTAATTACGGACTCGTCCGTCGCTCTGCTGGCGCTCAAGTCTCGCGACATCGAGGAAATGCTACTCACGCCGGAGCAATGGAGAACGCAAACGAACGGCGCCGATTTCTACAAGAACAACACGAAGGAATACGGCCTTGAGTGGACCTACTTCTATTTCGGCTGGAATACAAAGAAGGTGTATTTTACCGACAAGCGGGTTCGCCAAGCGATGGGCTACGCGTTTGACCACGAAGAGATGCTTTCCAAGCTTCGCTACGGGCTCGACGTGCCGTGTAACGGCATCTACCATAAAACGTCGAAGTGGTCACCGAAGAATCCGCCTAAGGCGTACACGCGAGACATCACAAAGGCTGAAGCGTTGCTGGATGACGCTGGCTGGATCGATCACGACAATGACGGCATCCGTGACAAGGAGATTGACGGTAAGTACGTGCCCTTTGAGTTCACGATATTGGTCTCGCAGCGCCAGGACAGGATCGATATTTGCGCTTTGCTGAAAGAAAACCTCTCCCAGATCGGGATCATCTGCAAAGTCAAACCGACCGAGTTCACGGTACTCCAGCAACTGTCGCGCGATCACAAGTTCCAGGCGATGTTTGCCGGCTGGGGCACCGGAACCGATCCGGACACCTCCGTGAACCTTTGGGTCACCGGTAAAGGACGAAACTACGGAGAGTATTCCAACGCGGAGGTCGACAAGTTGTTCGAGCAGGGGAAGCGCGAGTTCGATCCGGAAAAACGGGCCGCGATCTACGCCAAGATTCACACCACGCTTTACGAAGACCAGCCCTACACATGGCTCTTTTTCCGTAACGGATATTACGGCTTCAACAAGCGACTGCGTGGCTACAAATTCAGCCCTCGCGGACCGTATAACTACGGGCCGGGTTTCAATGCCATCTGGAAGCCGGCGATGAAGTAGCGCCCCCACGTGCCCCCGGTCGTTAAGAAGGGGATGGCGTCTGTTCACCCCATCCGCTGGCAAACCCCATGGTTCACTACTTAATACGACGGCTGATGATCGGCGCCGTTACGCTCATTCTTGTCACGTTTTTGGTCTATGCGCTGATTCGCAATATGCCGGGCACGCCGCTTACGCTCGACATGACCGTGGCCGACCCCAGCGTGGAAATTAGCCCCGAAAACCTCAAGCGAATGGAACGCAACTACGGTCTCGACAAGCCGTGGTACGTGGCGTATTTCAAATGGCTTGGCAACCTTGGCCGGGGCGATTTGGGGCACTCTTTTGTTGAACATAAACCCGTGACCACGGTCATCGCCACACGCGTTTGGCCCACACTGCTGTTGTCGGCGACGTCGCTCTTCTTGGTTTATTTGTTATCGGTGCCGATGGGGCTGTTCACGACCGTGCGCAGCGGGCATTTGGATGAGCGTGCGCTGAGTCTAACGCTCTACATGCTGTATTCGCTGCCTTCTTTCGTCGCGGCGCTGATGCTATTGGTATTGTTCGCTGTCAAATTGGAAGGGACGGCATTTGAGTTGCCGATGTACGACATGAAGGGGCAGGATTACGACCAACTTTCAATGTTCGGCAAGGTCGGCGACGTCCTCAAGCACATGATCTTGCCGGTCACTTGTTTTACCTATGGAAGCCTGGCCTACTTTTCCCGATTTGTGAAATCCAACATGGAGGAGGTCATCCGTCAAGATTACATTCGCACGGCCCGAGCCAAGGGTGTCGGACCGGTGCGCGTCATTTGGCATCATGCCTTCCGTAACACGATGATTCCGTTTGTGACGTTGATCGGTCTGACACTGCCGACGCTGTTGAGCGGTTCGGTCATCCTCGAACAGATATTTACCTGGCCCGGAATGGGGAAGCTATTTTTCGAGTCGTTAGGACGTCGCGATTACCCGGTGCTTATGGGGCTGACGCTGATGTTCACCATTTTAACCTTGCTCGGTCAATTGTTGGCCGACTTTCTCTATGCCGTCGTCGATCCGCGCATCTCCTATTCATAAAATCTTCGGCTATAGTCACCAGCCGTCAATCCATGACTCAATCGAATCCAAGTAGCAAACCCCCGTCGCAAGCCAGCGACGCCACCGCCAGCCGAGGTTTCTGGGCCGAGGCCTGGGTCCGCTTTCGGCGTCGCAAACTCGGGATGACCTCGTTGTGTTTCGTCGGACTCTTGGCAGTCATTGCAATTCTCTCCCCTGCGATTGCCGGCACAAAGCCGATCGTGTGCCGGTACAAAGGGAGCCTTTATTTCCCCGCGATGGCCTACTTCAATTCGAGATGGGAAAACCCGATTTTTTATCGCGATAAGTTTTACAAACGCTATCCAGAACACCTGAAAGAAAAGGATCCCGATAGCTGGGCCATTTATCCGCTGGTTTTTCAAGATCCGTATCGACGTGTGAAAGAGGGAGAATGGGAAGGGCAGCCCGGCAATCCGACCGGTGCTGACGGCGTGCCGAACCGACACAACTGGTTTGGGACAACGCAGGCCGGCGTCGATGTCTTTGCGCAGATGGTCCATGGAACAAAAATCGCGCTGCTGATCGGGTTTATCTCAACGGGGATTGCGGCTGTGATCGGCATTATCGTGGGTGCCTTGGCCGGCTATTTCCAAGGCTGGATCGACATATTACTTAGCCGGCTAATCGAAGTCGTCATGTGCATTCCGACGCTGATCTTGATCTTGGCGCTGATGGCTATTGTTGAAGATCCGAAAATATGGCACATCATGGCCGTCCTCGGCGCGACGGGTTGGACCGGAATCGCCCGCTTAACACGTGGAGAATTTCTCAAGCATAAGCAGGCCGAATTTGTCACGGGCGCCCGCGCGCTCGGGACCGGCCGCGTGCGCATCATGTGGAGACACATTCTTCCCAACGCTCTCGCCCCGGTGCTTGTTCCCATTGCTTTTGGGATCGCGGCAGCAATCCTCATGGAAAGCGCTTTGAGTTTTCTCGGCTTTGGGGCTCCGCCGCCGAATCCTAGTTGGGGTACAACCCTCAACGCCGGTCGGACTAGCAATCTGCAGAACTGGTGGTTGATCCTGTTTCCCGGCATCGCTATTTTCCTCACGGTGTTGGCGTACAATCTGATCGGTGAGGCCGTTCAGGCCTCGACCGACCCGCGACTGCGGGAAGGGACTAAGTAGCTGTCCGGCGTTTCATTCAACTTGACTGCAACACGTTTCCCAAATCCCATGTCCCAACCTCCCACACTCATCGAAATCAAACACCTCAAAACCTACTTCCATACGGAAGAAGGGACGGTTAAGGCGGTGGATGATATCTCGCTCCAGATCAAACAAGGCATGACCCTCGGCATCGTTGGCGAGTCGGGCTCCGGTAAATCGGTGACTTCGCTGTCGGTGATGCGGCTGTTGGCTAGCACGGCGAAGATCGAGCAGGGCGAGATTTCTTTTCTGGGGCGAGACTTGGTGCGGCTGCCGGAGCCGGAGATGCGCAAAATTCGCGGCAAAGAGATCAGCATGATCTTTCAGGAGCCGATGACTTCGCTCAACCCGGTGTTTACGGTCGGGGCGCAGGTGATGGAGGCGATTATGCTCCATCAAAAGACCAGCCGGTCCGAGGCGCGAAAACGGACCATCGAGCTGTTCGACGAGGTCGGCATCCCCGAGCCGGCCCAGCGCGTCGATAATTACCCGCACCAAATGTCGGGCGGACAGAAGCAGCGGGTGATGATCGCCATGGCGCTCTCCTGCAATCCCAAGCTGCTGATCGCCGACGAGCCGACGACCGCGCTCGACGTGACAATTCAGGCCCAGATTCTCGACATCCTGCGTCATCTGCGCGACGAGCGGGGCATGAGTGTGTTGTTCATCACGCACGACTTGGGCGTGATCGCCGAAATCGCCGACGACGTGGCGGTGATGCTCAACGGCAAAATCGTCGAATACGGCAGCATCGTCGACATCTTCAGCAAGGCGCAGCACCCGTATACGAAGGGCCTGCTGGCCTGCCGGCCCCAGCTCGATACGAAGTTTCGGCGGCTGCCGACGGTCGACGATTTCATGGAGACTGAAACCGTCGATGGCGAAGTTAAGGTGACGGCCAAGACGCTGGACGACGCGCGGTTCGAGCAGCTCATCAGCACGGGCCGCGGACGGATGCTGCATCCGAAAAGCGAGCTGGCCGAGATGGGCCATCCCTGGGAAGAAGGCCACCACGAGCCGGACACTACGGCGGTCGAAGAAGGCCGCACGCCGCTGCTGTCGGTGAAAAATCTCAAGGTCTACTTCCCCATCCGCAAGGGCCTGCTCTCGCGGACCGTGGGGCACGTCAAAGCGGTCGACGGCATCAGCTTCGATGTTTATCCCGGGCAAACGCTCGGCCTGGTCGGCGAGTCGGGCTGCGGCAAGACCACGGCCGGACGGGCCATCCTGCGGCTGCTCAAGCTGACCTCTGGAACGGTTAGCTACGACGGCGTCGACCTGGCCACCCTCGGCGGCAAGGCGATGAGGGCGATGCGGCGCCGCATGCAGATCATTTTCCAAGACCCCTATGGCTCGCTCAACCCGCGGATGACCGTCGAGTCGGCCCTGGTCGAGCCGATGGCGATTCAGCGGATCGGCAGCTCGCGCCAAGACCGCCGAGATCGGGCGGCGGCGCTGCTGGAAGAAGTCGACCTGGAAACGGCCCACCTGCGGCGCTATCCGCACGAATTCTCCGGCGGCCAACGCCAGCGAATCTGCATCGCCCGGGCGCTGACGGTCGAGCCCGATTTTATTATCTGCGACGAATCGGTCTCGGCGCTCGACGTCTCGGTACAAGCCCAAGTGCTGAACCTGCTGAAGGACTTACAGGAGAAGCGCGGGCTGACCTACATCTTCATCAGCCACGATCTGTGCGTGGTAAAATTCATGGCCGACATGATGGCCGTCATGAACGACGGCAAGTTCGTCGAGTTCGGCCCCTCCGAAAACATCTACGCCGATCCCAAAGAAGATTACACCCGCCGCCTGATCGAAGCCACGCCCAAAGACGACATCGAGCACATCCGCCAGCGGCAAGCGGAGCGCGAGGCGGCGCTGGCGGCGCGGCATTCCGAATAGCGCATTTTCACGCCATCCGGCGAGCGGTGGCCGTGAGGCCGCCGGTAATTCGCGAATCCGATTTCGGCGTTCTGCCGCATACCTCAAGAGTCACTCACCGCTCAAACTGTGAGCAGAGTTTTGAAAGATCGATAGTCGCCCAACATGCTCGGGATAAATGGCTCCCATGCGGAGGAAAGCCAGCTTGCAGGACGCGGTAATTTCGCACGTCCAGAAACTCAACGGCCGGGACTAGATCGGCGTCTGCTGTGGCCAAGATCGCGACGTCATACGCGTCTTCCCAAGCCAAACGAATCATGTCGGTTGCGATAGCCGTATCAACGCCCTTCTCGATCGTTCCAGCCATGTCAGCACTGCACATGGGGCATGTCGGAACAGGTACATGACATGAAGGACATTTTGGATGGTGCCTTGGTCGCCGTTCAAAACACTTCACCTGGATTCCCGGCTGTCGATCGAGCCAACTAGTTGCCCAATTTCGGTACTTTCGTCCTTCCTCGGTCTTTGGGTTATAGGACGTAAAGACAATCGTTCCTTCGTATGTAAAATTGTCCACTCCCAAGAGCCGGATCGCATCTCTGGCGAGAACATTTGGCAGCTTTTGCCAATCAACCTTGAAATTGGAGTCAACCTCCTCGTTCAGCGTAAGCTGGAAATTCCAGAAGTCAATGAAGACGCGAAGTTTGACTTGTTTCGATGCAACGGTGGGAATTGCCGGTACATCTGATGTGGAACCGCCCATGTGATCTGGCCCTCGATATTGTCAGCACAACGCAGAATTGCGGTACTAAAGAATACAGGGGGTTTGCCGTGAGGCAAACCCCCTGGGGCTTTAATGATCGATGGTCACCGTCGGCATCTAAGCCATTGGACCCATCGATGGGCTAAATTCAAGGCCAACTTACTTCCAACTATCGGCGGAACGAAGACAAAAATCAAGCCCCTAAGGGGTCTGACCTTGCATCAATTATACCCTCAACCAGAAGATAAGCTCGAATCTTTTCGTAACGTGCGACTACAAAAGGACTTGTGCGAATCGAGTCAACAGGAGTGGGCATCGGGCTTACAATCGGCAAACAGGCCGCCAGTTGTAAGCCCGATGCCCACTCCTGTCAAACGCTCTAAATCTATCGCCCCATCCAGATAGAACCTCAGCGATTACGCGCGATGGCACACGATCACGATCAATTGTCACCCGCCGCTGGCGGTGCCCTTGATGTACTCGCGCCAACTGTCGAGTTGCTCTTGGGTGAGGGTGTTGTCGCGGGGTGATCTCGTGACGCAGCTTGGTGCCGTTGTTGCCGACGGTGACGACGGTGACGACGGTGAGCCGGCCATTTCCTACGAAACGGGCCGGCTGTACCTGCGGATCATCCCCAGCCCCTTCGACGAGATCTGCTCCGGGCATTACAAGGTCACCATCAACGTCACCAAGCCGAGCGGCGACGGGCCGCCAGAGGACAAGTCCAACGCGGACGCGAAGAGTTCGGCGAGGAAATCAGCAAAGAAGTAGTCGCATTAGCAGCCTGTTGGGGTTGTAGCAACATGCTGCGGTGCTGCTTTTTGTGCATCGATCGCCATCCAGGCTGCATTGAGTGGAAATCGGCCCCTCCAGGAGGCGACTCTGCTCGCATGAAAAACCTGAAGAAAATGGTTTACTTTCGCTTCCTACGTGGTTATCTTATTATCGGTATTGAAGCCCGAAGCTATCGAATTATCGCGGGCGCCGAAGCACTCTGTGTTTACCACTGGGAAAATCGGCGCTAGCGAGGCCGCCGGCCCGCACCTCACCGGCGGCCATTTTTATGCGCCGGCTGGATGTTGAGGACGGAGATGTGCTGTAACGTGTTATTTGGCAATCTGTTACGGGTAGTCGGTTGATCTGCTTCGCCACGAGTGGCTGGTGTCGGGGGTTGGATTCCAGGGCGAATCTAACGAGAATGAACGGGCTTTAGCGTGAAGATGTCGCGTAAAGTTGCTGCCCGTCCACATTCGCCGTCAATAACGGGCTCGGTTCGCGCATCGTACCTAATAGTCTGGATCGTTGCTGGAGCCCGTTTTGGAGCCTGAATTGCCCCCTTCTGAGCAGCCCACGCTCGAACCGGCCGTGTTGGATCCGGCGGTGGTGGCGGAGTTGTATGTGCAACATGCCGACGGATTGCGTTGGTTTCTGCAAGGGCTGCTCAAAGACGCGGACCTGGCCGGCGATGTTTTGCAGATGACGTTTACGAAGGTGCTCGAGCGTGGTCACACCGCACGTCAAGAATCGCTTAAGAGTTGGATCTACCAAGTCGCGTACAACGAAGCGATGGCGTGGCGGCGTCGCCAGGCGGTGGGCAAGCGTGTTGTGCAAAAAGCCGCCTGGACCCGGCCGCAAGAAGACCCCTCGCCGGAGAGCCACGTTGTCCGCTGGGAACTGGTTGCCGAGATGCGAACCGCCATCGGCCTGCTTCCCGACGAGCAGCAGCGTATCGTGCGCATGCGAATCTACGAACAAAAAACCTTTGCCACGATTTCCGAGGAGTTGAACATCCCGCTCGGCACCGCGCTGGGCCGCATGAGATCGGCCCTGGCCAAACTGCGAAGCCGGTTTGAAAAAACATCGCACGCCGGGCCAGACGATTGACGTTGGAGACTGACGGGCGGCTGTAGAAACAACATAACGACTTGGGTGGCTGGTGGCTGAGCCTTGGCGAAGCCCCAGGACAACAGGTTACGCGACAATTTTGAACTATTAGGATCTGCCGTAGGGCCTTTTGATTAGCCCGGGCATTTATGCCTGGGGATTAGTTGGACAGCGCCACTAGCGTCCAAAAGAGCATGCACAGAAGCATTTCCTCCGCGATTCCAGCCCCACGAATACAAGACCATGACACAAGTCGAGCTCTTCCACTCCTTTGCGACCTTCGTGATCTTCTGTTCAATCCCTTCTGTTTGAGGCAACGGTCCTTTCGTCGAAGATGGGGTGAACGTCCATGTTTGAACAGAAGGTCGCGGAGGTCGCAAAGGACGAGTGGAGGACTGGGAAGCCATTCACCCGGTTCGTTATAACTCGAAGTAGATTCAGACCTTAGCCGTGCTATCACAGCCCTAAGTGGCGCTGTCCAGCTAGTAGACGAATAGATTTATTTTTGGTGCGGCCCCTAAAGGGGGCGAGGCGATTCGTGTCCCAGGCATAAATGCCTGGGCTAGTCAAAAAACAACATTCGCTGATAAAACGTGGAGACTGAAAGAATGCAGGACGAACACAGCACCGATGTTCATTGGCAGGCGTTTCGATACGTTGCCGGTGAGATGACCGAGGGCGAATCGGATCGCTTCGAGGAGCAGTTGGCGCTCGATCAGGCGGCTCGCGAGGCGGTGTCTGAAGTGGCGCAGCTTGCGCAAACGGTTGCCTTGAGCGAATCGCAACCGCCCGTCACGCTCCGCTTGGCAGTTACGGCTGGCTCTCGGAAGCGGCTGTTGCGGGCGGGGGCTTGGATGGGCCTTGGCGCCGCGGTCTGTTTGGCGGTTGTGTTGTCGGCCGGTTGGTTGGATTTTTCAACCGACGCGCCGGTGGTCGAGGCGGATGGAACGTACGCGCAAGCACTCGCCGATGAAGCAGCAACCCGGCTAGCCATGAGTTGGATCGAAACTAAGGATGATTTGGCCGAACAGGCATTCGACGCTCAGGATTCGCTCATCGACTTGCTCGATGCGGCGGAAGATGAGACATTTGCCTGGGAGATCGTCGGCGAGGCAAGCGGCGCGGACGACATCGACGGCGAGACACCGAGTTGGCTGCTGCTGGCCGTCCTCGAAGAACAGGGCGAACTGGCGCCGGAGGAGAATTAAGTGATGAGGTATTTTCGAGCTTCGTTCCTGTCGCTGCCCGTGTCGCTGATCGTGGTCGCCTCGCTGATGGCCGCTCCGCAGGAGCCTGCCAACAAGGGCAGCACCGGCATCGCCACGAACAAGAATCGTGACGAAAAGCCGGCGCCCCGCAAGCGGCGCAAGAATGTTCGGATGCCCGGTTTCTCGCCCGAGCGCGAGGCGGCGGCGATCACGTTCCTCGATTCCCACCATCCAGAACTCGGCCAACTGCTCAAGCGGCTGAAAAAGTCTCGGCCGAAGGAATACAAAAAGGCCGTGCGAGACATTTTTCGGGCCAGCGAGCGGCTGACCAACTGGCAGGATAAAAACCCCGCGCGTTACGAGGTTGAACTGAAACTCTGGAAGCTTAACTCGCGAATTCAACTGCTCGCGGCGAGGGCGCGAATCAACAACGATCCGGCAACAAAAGAAAAACTCCGCGCCGCGATCCTCGCCCACAACGATGCCCGCACCGAGCGGCTCATGCACGAACGCAGCAGGCTCTCGAAGCGGGTCGAGCAGTTAGACGCCGCCATCGAAAAGGCCCGGGCTCGGCGCGAGCAGGTCGCCGACCGGCGGATGCAGCAGTTGTTGCAAGGATCGAAAAAGCTGCGCGTGAAGAAGCAAGCGAAGAAGCCGTAGGGGTCACGATTGAACGAGTTGGTCAGTTTCACGACATCGGAAATCCTAAGCACGAAATCCGAAACAAATCAAAAATCCGAAATTCAAATGAATGCAAGAATCGCCGGCATTTGAAAGTTTCTTGACATTCGTGCTTTGAATTTGTTTAGGATTTCGTGCTTTGAATTTGTTTAGGATTTCGTGCTTAGGATTTGAATAGCGGCGCCGCGCAACTTTTTCTACGCGGCCACCCACCTGTTTTTTCACACCAACAACATCTCCCTCCTGCATTTCAGGTGAACAAATATGAAACGGATCTCGCTCGCAATCGCCGCCGCGGCCCTTACCGTCGTTCTGTTGCCGCGGCTCGCTTCGGCGGCGGAACAACTCGACCGCATCGACCAGCGATACGCCTCGGCCAAGACGCCCGAGGAGCCGAACTTTCAGCGACACGTGATGCCGCTGCTGGGGCGGATGGGCTGCAACGGTCGGGCTTGTCACGGGTCGTTCCAGGGACGCGGCGGGTTTCAGCTCTCGCTGTTCGGATACGATTTCAAGGGCGATCACAAGGCTCTGCTTGGCGGCGACGAACCGCGGGTGAATACCGAGAAGCCCGATGAGAGCTTGATTATCTTCAAGCCAACCAACGAAGACGAGCACGAGGGCGGCGAGCGTTACAAAAAGGAGAGTTGGCAGCATCACGTGCTGCGCCGCTGGATCGAATCGGGCGCCGTCTACGACGAAAAATCAGCCGACAAGCTGGTCGAGCTAAAGATCATTCCCAGCGAAATCATCTTCAACAAGGCGGGCGAAAAAAAGCAGCTCAAGGCCGTGGCCATCTGGTCCGACGGCACCCAGGAAGATGTCACGCCGCTGTGCCGCTTCAAGTCGAACAGTTCGCAGGTCGCCAAGGTCGACGCCCGCGGGCTGATCACGGCCGATAAGCCGGGCGATACGCACGTGGTCGTGTTTTACGACAACGGCGTCGTGCCGATTTCGGTGATGCGGCCGGTCTCGGACAAGATCGGAGCGAAGTATCCCCAGGTTGCCACCGCCAACCAGGTCGACAAGCTGGTCATTGAGAAGCTCAAGAAGCTCGGCGTTGTGCCATCGGAGCAAGCCGACGACGCGCAGTTTCTGCGGCGGCTGAGCCTCGACCTGACCGGCACGCTGCCCTCGCCGAAACAAATCGAGGCTTTCTTGGCCGACAAATCGCCCGACAAGCGAGCGAAGATCATCGAGGAGCTGCTGTCCACGCCGGCCTACGCCGCCTGGTGGACCACGAAGCTGTGCGACCTGACCGGCAATAATCTCGACGCGTTGAACAACGTCACGCCCAAGCGCGGCCGGGCCAGTCAAGATTGGTACGACTGGATCTACAAGCGTGTCGACGACAACGTCGCCTACGACAAGCTCGTCGAGGGCATCGTGCTGGCCAACAGCCGCAACCAGGGCGAGAGCTACATGCAATTCGCCAAGGCGATGAGCGCCACCTATCAAGACGGCGGCAAGACCAAATACGCCGACCGCGATTCGATGGCCCACTATTGGGCCCGCCGCACCTTCACCAAGCCGGAAGATCGGGTGATCGGCTTCGCCTACACGTTCCTGGGTGTGCGGATTCAGTGTGCCCAATGTCACAAGCACCCGTTCGATCGATGGTCGAAGGACGACTTCGCCCAATTCAAAGGCTTCTTCACCCGCATCGGCACCCGCGGCGTTAGCCCCGAATCGAAGGCTGATTTCGACAAGCTAACGAAACAGATCGACCTGAAAGGCAAGAAGGGCGGACAGGGCCGCAAGGAATTGGAGAAGCTGTTGGCCCAGGGCAAGGCCTATCCGTTCCAAGAGGTGTACGCCGTCAAGCCGCGCAAGCAGCCGGCTAACAAAAACAACAAGAACAGGAACAGGAAGAAAAACAAGAATCGCAATCGCCGCAATGTCGGCGCGGCGTCGGCCAAACTGCTGGCCGGCGAGACGATCGACCTGACCAAGCTCGACGACGCCCGCAAGCCGTTGATGGATTGGCTACGGGCCAAAGATAATCCGTATTTCGCTCGGGCGTTTGTCAATCGGGTGTGGGCGAATTATTTCAACGTCGGCATTGTCGAGCCGGCCGACGACATGAGCCTGGCCAATCCGCCCAGCAACGCTCCGCTATTGGATTATCTGTCCCACGGTTTCATCGACAGCGGCTTCGACATGAAGTGGCTGCACCGTGAGATTACCAATAGCCGCACCTATCAGACCAGTTGGGTTCCGAACGAAACCAACAAGATGGACCAGCGCAATTTCAGCCACGCCATCGTCCGCCGGCTGCCCGCCGAAGTGGCCTACGACGCAATCCGACAGGCGACCGCGGCCGACGTGCGGGTCGAGACGATGCAGCAAGACCTCGCAGGTCGGGCGATTGCCATTGCCGGTGTGAGCAGCCGCAATCGTGGCCGCGGAGCCGGCCCGGAATATGCCTTGATGGTCTTCGGCCGTTCGACCCGCCAGAGCAATTGCGACTGCGACCGTTCGAACGAGGCCAGCTTGTTGCAGACGGTCTATCTGCAAAACGACCGAGATGTGCTGGCCATGATCGACCGCGCGCCGCGCGGATCGACCGAGGGCGGCTGGGTCAATCAGGTCGCCCGCGAGTTGGGCATCAAGCAGCGTCCGGCCCAGGCCGCACGTAAGCGCCGACCGCCGGAGGTGCAGAAGCGAATCGCCCAGATGGCCAAGCGGATGCGCAAGCTGCGGCAGGCCGGCAAAACGAAGGAGGCCCGAGCGATGCAGCAGAAGATCGCGGCTTTGGTGAGGCGTTTTCCGGCCGGGCCGGCGTTCGCCTCGCAGAAGAGCGGCAAGGTCGAAGCGGCGTCGATGGACACCGAGAAAATCGTGCGTCAGGCGTATCTCCGCACCGTCAGTCGCTATCCCAGCGATAAAGAAATGGCGACGGCCAAGAGCTACATCGAGTCGTCCGACGACACCCTCGGCGGCATCCGCGGCCTGCTTTGGGCCCTGCTCAATACCAAAGAGTTTATTGTGAATCATTAAGTTCGTAGTGACCGCATTCATGCGGTCGTAAAACCCGATGAATCGGGTCACTACAAACAACCCTACACCCCACCGATGCGAAAGGCCACCAACATGGCGATCCACAAGACTTGCGACGGAGTGAAGCGGCGCGACTTTCTCAAGGCCGGGGCGATTGGCGCCACGGGGCTGACCTTGGCCAACTTCCTGCGCATGGCCGGGGCCGGCGAAGTCCGCTCGGGCAAGGCCAAGAGCGCCATCTTCATCAATCTGCAGGGTGGCCCTTCGCACATCGACACCTTCGACCTCAAGCCCGACGCGCCGAAGGAATACCGCGGGCTGTTCAATCCGATCAAGACCAACGCCCCCGGGGTGGAGTTCTGCGAGCATCTGCCGA
>JADFKK010000195.1 GCA_022564995.1 Planctomycetota bacterium
ACAGCTAACAGCTAACAGCTAACAGCTAACAGCTAACAGCTAACAGCTAACAGCTAACAGCTAACAGCTAACAGCTAACAGCTAAAAGCTAAAAGCTAAAAGCTAAAAGCTAAAAGCTAAAAGCTAACGGCCCGCTTCCCGCTCCCCTTTTGCTTCCTGTAGACTCCGATTTAACCGGCGAATGACTTCCGTGTCGATCGGCTCGCACCAGGTTCCGCGGATAGTAATATACCCGTCGCGCCAAGCTCCCAAAGCCGACTTGACGTCGCGGGCCTGCCAATCTTTGGCCCGTTCGGCCAGGCGAATGACGACGGTCGCGACTTTGGTGTTCACGTTTTGTCCTTTGAGCATCGCCGGGCCTTGGCCTCGGAAAAAAACCTCGACCGCCTCCAGCGGCACCGGAAACGGTTTGCCAGCAGACAAATAGACGAGCAAGTGCGTTCCATCGCAGGCCAAGCGAGGCCGTTTCATCTGTCGCAGAAAGCCCGCGAACAGCACTGCGGCAACCAGCACGACCATGCTGCCGACGACTCGCAGCCAGGCGCGATCGGCGGCCCCGATCAGGCCGCTGGCCAAAACCCCGCCCAGCAGCGCCAACAGCACCACGGCAATCGTCCCGGTGGCCAGCGCCCGGGTGTTGGCCTTCAACCATGTTTCAGGCATGAATCGTCCAATCGTCCGGCCTGTCGCGATCGTAGCGGTTCGGAAAGCCGAAACCTCCCGTGGCGCGGGTCGACAAGAATCACAGTAGATGTCCCGCAACCTATTGTTGCTTGGCGTCATCCCGCCGCAAGGGAGGAGCCGCCACAAGCAGGGCGTGGGCTCATCGTAGGCCGCGAAGTCCCCGTTACCTAGATCGCCCGATGGTGTATAACCACCGCTCCGGCCTTTGCGACTGTCCGTGAGGTCAACGACCGCCCAGCCAGCTTGCCCTCGTTAGCCGATTTGAAACGCACGCATGACGCACGACGATCAAAAGAGTCCGTCGGCCACACCGGTGATTCTTGTCATTGCGCTGGTGTTGGGCGGTTACGCCGCGGCGGCCGCGATGGGCTGGCCGCAGCACGGCACGCAGATGATCGTCGATGCCAGCAAGCACGATGCCGGGCACCACGATGACACGCACCACGACGACACGCACCACGACGATGAGAAGCAGCATCACGATGACGGACATGCGGATGAAGAAAGTGGCGCCGGCGCGACGGTCGCTGCCGCCGTTAAGCCGGCCTATTACGCGGTGATTCCCTTCGTGCTGTTGCTGGGCGCGATTGCCTTGCTGCCGCTTTTTTCCAAGACCAAACACTGGTGGGAGAGCAATCCGCACCGCTTCTACGTGGCGGCCGGGCTGGGCCTGGCTACCCTGCTGTACTACATGTTCGTCTATCATGGCCCGGTCGAACAACATTGGCCCGCTCACGACGTCATTGGGCAAGACGCCGGCCCCTGGCGAATCGGCTGGACCGTTTTCGGCAATGCGATTCTGAGCGAATACATCCCGTTCATCATGCTGCTGTTCAGTCTTTATACGATCAGCGGCGGGATTCGTATCTCTGGCGACTTAAGAGCCCATCCGCTGACCAACACGACATTCATCGCCATCGGCGGGCTGTTGGCCAGCTTCATCGGCACCACCGGCGCGGCGATGCTGCTGATTCGGCCGCTGCTGGAGACCAACATCGAACGAAAACGCGTCACGCACACCGTGGTGTTCTTCATCTTCGTCGTGTGTAACTGCGGCGGCTGCCTGCTGCCGATTGGCGACCCGCCGCTGTTTCTGGGTTACCTGCGTGGCGTCGATTTTTTCTGGACGATGACGGCGCTGGCGTTGCCCTGGGCGTTTACCAACGCCTTGTTGCTGATTATCTATTACCTGTGGGACGCTCTGGTCTGCTACCCGCACGAAGAGATCAAGGACATCGTTCGCGACGAAACACAGATCCGGCCGCTACGAATTCAGGGCCTGTTGGTGAACGGCCCGCTGCTCGTCGGCGTGATCCTCTCGGTCGCGCTACTCGACCCCAGCAAAGCGCTGCCGGGCACCGACTGGCACCCCTGGATGTATCTGCGCGAAATCGCCCAGTTGGCGTTGATCGGCGCTTCGCTCGTTTTGGGCTCGGGCAAGGTGCGGCGGGCCAATAAGTTTAACTATCATGCGATCGTCGAGGTGGCCGCGCTGTTTTGCGGCATCTTCATCTGCATGCAGCCGGCGCTACACATCCTCGGCGTCATGGGCAATTCGCTGGGAATCGACTCGCCGATGAAATTTTTCTGGGTCACCGGCGGCCTGTCGGCGGTGCTCGATAACGCGCCCACGTACGTGGTGTTTTTCGAGACGGCCAAGGAAGTCGATTTACCAGGAGCCGAAATGATGTTGCTGCCAAATCAAAAACCGATCCCGATTCCGTTCCTCACGGCGATCAGCCTGGGCGCCGTGTTTCTCGGGGCGATGACCTACATCGGCAACGGACCGAACTTTATGGTGCGGGCGATTGCCGAGAAATCGGGCGTGAAGATGCCGAGTTTCTTCGGTTACATGATCTACAGCGTGCTGGTTCTGGGGCCGGTTTTTGCGCTGGTCTCGTGGTTGTTTTTCTAAGGATTTTGTAGGAGGCGACTCCGTCGGCGATTTTCTCATCTTTTCGCCCGCGCGTCGCTGAAGGAAAGCACTGCTTGGTGAATTACGACGACATCACGACCGACCGGCAATTGGCCGATCTTTGCGACGAGCTGCGCAGCGCCACGTCGATCGAGTTCGATACCGAATTCGTTTCCGAACGGACCTATCGTCCACAGCTTTGTCTCGTGCAGGTTGCCTGGGCGAATGGCCGTATGGCGGTGATCGACACGCTGGCGGTAAGCGACGTATCGCCGTTTTGGAAGCTAATCACCGAGGGTGATCACGAAACGGTGGTTCATGCGGGGCGCGAGGAGCTGGCCTTTGCCCTGGCATCGGTCGGCCGTCGGCCGCAGCGGCTGTTCGACGTGCAGATTGCCGCCGGCATGGTCGGCTACGAATATCCGGCCGGCTGGGGATCGCTCAACTCGAAGATTCTCGGCGAGAAGATCAACAAGGGCGAAACCCGCACCAACTGGCATCATCGCCCGCTGTCGCAGCATCAGATCGAATATGCGTTGAGCGACGTGGTCAATCTCAAACTGATCCGCGACAAGCTGCACGAGAAACTAGCTGGCCTCGATCGCGTTGCCTGGTTCGAAGATGAGATGCGCGCCTGGCAAGATTCGGTCGAGCAAACACTCAGCCGCGATCGCTGGCGGCGCGTTTCTCGTATCTCCGGATTGTCGCCGCGCTCGCTGGCGGTGGTCCGCGAATTGTGGCAATGGCGAGAACAGGAAGCCGAGCGGCGAAACTGCCCGGTGAAGCGGGTGTTGCGAGACGATTTGATCGCCGAGTTAGCCAAGCGTCGCATCAGCGATCCCACACGGATGATGGCCGTCCGCGGGCTCGACCGAGGCGATCTGAAGCGGGCCGCTCCGGCGCTGGCGAAGTGTGTCTCGCGGGCGATGGACCTGCCGGAGGGTGAACTGCCGCGCGGCGCTCCGCGCGAAGGCGCGACGCCCGAGGCGCTGTTGGTGCAGTTTCTGTTTTCGGCGCTGGGCAGCATCTGTCGCAGCGCGAAAATTGCCCCCAGCATCGTCGGCACCGTCGCCGACGTGCGCGAGTTGGTGGCCCATCAATTGGGGATGCGGCAGCACGACGACGAGCCGCCCGCGCTGAGGAGCGGCTGGCGCGGCGAGATTGTCGGCAACGTCATCGACGAATTGCTCGACGGAAAAGTCGCCATCCGCATCGGTAACCCAAGATCCGGCCATCCGCTGGAGTTTGTGCCGACGGAAAAGTGAACGGGCGTCGAGAAACCTTACGTCTCGATCCCGAGTTTCAAACCGAGTGTGCCGGCAAGCTTATCGGCGGTGGCCATGCGGATGTCTCGCTCGCCCGAAAGAAATCGTGAGATCACAATCTGCGACACTCCGGCCTGCTGGGCGATCTGATATTCGGATTCTTGGCTGTCGCGAATCGCCTGCTTCAGGGCATCGCTCAACCCGTGGGGAGTCTTTGGCGCATCGGGGCGGGCCGCGGGAAACTCTGCTTTGACCTTCCGGCGCACTTCTTCGTCACGGTCAATTTCTGCCGGCGTCAATTTCCGTCCACGGAATTCACGCTGAAGTTTTTTCGCCATCATGCTGCCTCGGTTAACGCGGCTCCGGAACATCGTACGCCGTAACGACACGAATCGTATCCGCGTCGACTTCCTCGTAAACCACAATCACGTAGACGTTTTCTAGCGTATAGCCCCACGCACAGGGCCGACCCGTCGAGTGGCTCACGCCCTCACTCGTCGGATTCGCAAGAACTTCCTCCACATCTTCAATGTCGAGTCCATGCTCCGCGACGTGTTGGACGTTACCGTCTGGATCGTCCGGGTCATCCCAAAGGATGCGGATGAAATTCATGCGTCAGTCGATCCTTCTAGCATCAATAGTAGTCAATTGACTATGCCAGGGCAAGCCTAGTTTTATGTGAGCAGAATCTCCGGCGCCAGATCGCTGGTGTCATTCCACCAGCGGCGACCGTTCGCCCCAGCTACCGGTGAAGACGAAGTCGGCCAGCCCTTTGCGCTGGCGCGGCGATGTGTCGCGCTGGCGGAGCGAATCGTCGAGGCTCGTCAGATCTGCCGCGTATCCGATGGCCAGACCGGTCACCGCGTCGTGATCGTCCGGGATGCCGAACGTCTCGCGGGCCATGTCGGGCAAGATGCCGATCATCTGGTGGACGGCGATGCCGCGAGCCGTGGCTTCGAGGCTGATGTTGCCGGAAGCCAGGCCGACGCCGACCCGCTCTTGCAATCGGGCCACGTTGCGGCGACAATATCGAGTCTATGGGGCTTGGTCGCCACTAGCTCTTTCACCGCGGACATATTATGCAACGACATCGAACATGGATTCTGCTGGTCGGCTTGCTGCTGATGGTGGGATCCCCTGCGACCGCGCGCGAGTGGACGAGTAGAACCGGCAAGTTCTCGGTCGAGGCCGACTTGGTTGATGTCAAGGACGGGAAAGTTCGGCTCGAGCAAAAGGGCGGCAAGATCATCACGGTGCCTGTTTCTGAGTTGAGCAAGGCGGACCGGAAATATCTGGCCTCGATCGCCAAGATCAAGAAGAATCGCGAAAAGACCAAGAAAAACTCGGAAGAGGCGAAAGCGATCTCCGACGTGTTGGACGCCTCGGTCGGCAAGCTCGTCAACGTCGAATTGACGATCGATCGATATTATCGTGACGTCAAGCTGCTGGAGGTGGTCCGCAACAAAAAGACGGGCGAGTGGAAGGCCATGAAGCTAGAGATTGGTCCCTCGCCGTTTGACATGTTGGCCAAAAAGAAAGTCATCACGGTCGGCGCTCGTCAAACATATCGCATTCTTGGAGACGACGGCAAGCCGTTCTTTGAGTCGAGCAAGGCGAAGAAGGAATCGGAGAAACGCCGTGCCTGGAGAGAGCGGCTGGCCAACCGCCGCATCCGGGCGTGGCCGCACATGACCCGGGCCGAGCACGAGAAAGTCCTGGAGGATCGCCTTGCGTACCTCAAGAAGGTGAGCGAGACGTTCACGAGTTTGCGTCTTTACCAGAGCAATTTCTTCCTGTTCGCCTCCAATATCCCCGCGGCACACATCGTTCCGTACGTCAAAGCCCTCGACGCGATGCACGTCAAGATGTGCGAGATGTATCGAATTAAGAAGGGCACTCCCGTCTGGAGAGGAAAGTGTGTCGTCATCGCCTTTTCGCGGCGGGAAGAATTCGTTGCGTTCGAGCAGAAGTTTATGCGGCATGCCCCCGGTCCGACCGTCAACGGTTTGTGCCATTCACGCAGCAACGGCGACGTCACCATCAGTTGTTTTGCCGGCAAAAGCAAGAGCAATTTTGCTCATATGTTGGTACACGAGACCAGTCACGGCTTCAATCACCGCTTTCAGACGTCCAGGCACATTCCCTCTTGGATCAACGAAGGCATCGCCGAAGTTGTCGGTGAGTTGATGGTTCCCGCGAGTCGATCCGTCAAGTTGAAAGAGTCGTCGGCGATGCGCACCCTCAACGCGATGCCGCGCGTGGGCGGAAATTTCTTCGGCGCAAGGAACAACATTCAGGGCTGGCAATACGGCATCGCTTCCCATATCACCAAGTTCCTGATCAAGACGAATCCCAAATCCTTCGTGGCGTTTATCCAGGGAGTCAAAGAGGGGATGACTCCCGAAGAGAGCCTGGCCCAGTACTACGGTGCAACTTACGACCAGTTGTTGATCGCCTACGGGCGCTCCATCGGGCTGCCGAACCTGCAGCAGTGAGCGCGGCGTGACGCGGGTTCTTATTCCACCAGCGGTGACCGCTGGCCCCAACGGGCAGTGAACACGAAGTCGGCCAGCCTTTTGCGCTGCCGGGGCGATGTGTCGCGCTGGCGGAGCGAATCGTCAAGACTCGTCGGATCTGCCGCGTATCCGATGGCCAAACCGGTCACCGCGTCGTGATCGTCCGGGATGCCGAATGTCTCGCGGGCCACGTCGGGTAGGATGCCGATCATCTGGTGGACGGCGATGCCGCGGGCGGTGGCTTCGAGGCTGATGTTGCCGGAGGCCAAGCCGACGTCGTGCCAAGCCGCCGCATTGGGCTTGCCGTTGCGGCTAAAGTTGCGGGCGGCGACCGTGATCACTAGCGCCGAGGCCTGCTGTGCCCACTCGCGATTCGGCTCGACCAGACAGGCCAGCAGCCGCTGAAACTGCTCGGCGTCATCGCGCGTTGCGATGAGGTAACTCCACGGCTGCTCGTTGTAAGAAGAAGCCGCCCAGCGGGCCGCCTCCAACAGACAGCATAAATCGTCGCGCGAAACAGCTCGGTCGGAGAATCCGTAAGGGCTCCAGCGGCTCGCTATCAATTCATGCACCGGATGATCCGTTTCTGCCCGCTTGGTCATGGTATTTCTCCGTTTTCAGTTGTCTGCGGCATAAACCGCGTTCGCCGCGGCGATGCTGGCCCCGGGGGAACACTCATGCGACTGCTCGGCCAACAACTGCTCTAATGCCGCCAGAAATAACAGCACGTTGCCGGCCCGCGACGTGTGGCCCATCAGACCGATGCGCCAAACCTTGCCCTTGAAGGCCCCCAGCCCGGCGCCGATTTCGATGCCGAAACGATTCAGCAGCCCGCCGCGCACCGCCGCGTCGTCGACTCCCGCGGGCACGCGGACCGCGTTGAGCATCGGCAGTTGGTGACCTTCTTGGGCGGCGAACGTGATGCCGATGGCCGATAGCCCGGCCTTGAGCGCGGCGTGATTATGCTGGTGTCGGGCGAAGCAGGCTGCGAGCCCCTCCTCGTGAATCAATCGCACCGCCTCATACAGCGCGTAGGTCATGTTGATCGGCGCCGTGTGATGATAAACCCGGTCGGAGCCCCAGTAGTTGGCCAACATCGTGACGTCGAGATACCAACTTTGCACTTTGGTTTTCCGCCCCTGGATCACTTCCATGGCCCGAGGGCTAAAGGAGACCGGAGCCAACCCGGGCGGGCAGCCGAGACATTTTTGTGTGCCGGAGTAGATCGCGTCGATTTGCCAGGCGTCGACTTCGACCGGCACTCCGCCCAGGGCCGTGACCGCATCGACGAGCAGCAGGGCGCCGGCCTCGTGAACGACGGCGGACATTTCCTCAATCGGCTGCCAGGCCCCGGTCGAGGTCTCGGCCATAACGACGGCGACCAATTTCGGCTTCGACGAGGCGAGCGCGTCGCGCAGATCATCCGCCGTAAACACCTCACCCCAGGGTCGGTCGACCGTCGATACTTGGGCGCCGGCCCGCTGGGCCACGTCGACCATGCGGCCGCCGAAGACGCCGTTAACGCAAACCAGCACTTCATCGCCCGGCTCGATCAGGTTGACGAGCGTCGCTTCCATGCCGGCCGATCCGGTGCCGCTGATTGCGAAGGTCATTTGGTTTTTGGTACGAAACAAGTCGCGCAGCATCTGCTGCATTTCGTCCATCACCTGCAAGTAATACGGATCGAGATGGCCGACGGTCGGAGCGCCCAGCGCGGCCAGGACACGAGGATGGGGATCGCTGGGGCCGGGGCCCATCAGGATTCGAGTGGGAGGAGCGATGGGGTTGGGCATGGTGGTTTCTTCTTGTGGAGTGTTGAGTTGGTGCGTTAGTTCTGTCAGTGGGTGGCTGGCGGCTGAGCTTGCGAAGCCCCAGCACGTTAGATTCTGGGACTTCGCAACATCAGCCGCCAGCCACCCGGGCAATTCCATCGTTCGTTTTCGTTGGCGCGACCAGCGGTCGCGGCTTTATGAATCGGCGCCCTCGCAGACGACTTTGGTGAGCGCTTCGACGAAGAAGAATTCGCCCCACATGACGGACTCGTCGACGCCGAGGTTTTTTTTCGTATGATACACGCCGTGTTTTATAATGCCCTCCCAGCCGGGCGTGCCGGCGGCCAGATATTCCGGCTCAACCAGTGCGTCGAGCATCGCCAACGCCGTGTTTCGATACGCTTCGGCCCGCTCGGGTGACTTGGTCTGCTTCGCCAAATCCAACAGCCCGCTGGCCGCGATGGCGCCGGCCGAGCTGTCTTTTTGTGGCCCCCACGGCAGCGGCTGAGAAAGATCGGCGTCGAAATCCCAATACGGCACATGGTCCGTTGGCAAGTGACTCAACCAATAGCCGGCGTTTCGCTCGGCGACCTCCAGGAATTCGTCCGCCCCGGTCAAGGCAAACACCTTGCTATACCCGTACAACGACCAGGCCAGTCCGCGCGCCCAGGCGCTGTCGGCCCGCAGCCCCTGATGGGTCGACTGCCGCAGAAACTCGCCTGTCTCCGTGTCGAAAATTCCCTCGTGGGCCGTCGAACCATCGCGGCGGACGATACGATCGCGCGTCGTGCGGCAATGGGCCGTGGCGATGCGCGTTAACTCATCGTTGTTTTTTTCTTGACGGGCGGTTTCCTTCGCCGCATAAAAAATAATCGGTACGTTCATCATGATGTCGATGAACAGCGACTCATCGGCGACGAAGCTCCGCAGGTATTGCCCCCGCTGCTTGAATCGCATCGCCAGCGTGCGGCCGGCCTGAACGAGCACATCGCGCAAGTGCTGCTCGCCGGTCAGCTCATACCACGGCCAATACGTGCTAAGAAAAATAAACCCCAAGTCATGAACATCGCGGTCATGCTGTCGATGTTCCAGCAGCTTGCTGTAATGCTCAGCCCGCTCGCGCCACGCAGCATCGCCTGAGCGCTGATAAAACCGCCACATCATGCCGGCGAAAAACCCGCCCGTCCAATCGGTCCACAATTCGCCCTCATGAAACCACCGGCCTCCGGTCGTGTAGATCGGAAAATAATCGGAGTGACGCTCGGCCGTCGCCGCGACCTGCTGCTCGGCAAATTCCAACGCAGCAGTATAACGGGCAAGTCGGTCGACAGGCATGGCGTGCGATCTGAGTGTTAGAGAAGCCGGCGGGCGTTCGCTATTAGACACATGGCATTATATCTTCGTCAACCGCCGCCACAAATCAAAGCGGCGGTGTACCCGTAGGGTGCATCCCGATGCACCGACGCAACCGCGTCCCCATGCAATCCTCCTCGTCCCCATGCAATCCTCCTCGTACTCGTACTCGTACTCGTACTCGTACTCGTACTCCTACTCGTACTCCTACTCGAATGCCGGCGTGGACGGTACGAGCCAAATTTCGAGTACGAGGACGAGTACGAGTACGAGGAGGAGTACGAGGAGGAGTACGAGGACGAGAAAGGAGAGAGTGTTCGCTCCTCGCGGCCCCGGCGCCCTGCCCCGCGCCCACGATGGAACGTCGTTTCAGGAAGGAAGCGGCCACCCCTTGCCTTAGCCGCGTCCAAGCGTAGAATGACCGCAACTCGCCCCCCGATCCCTCTTCAACCCGGAGCGTGCCGTGAGCGATGAAGTGAGTTTGCCGACCGAAGACGATTTGAAGCGTCTTTCGTTAAGAGCGTGCGTCGCCTACGCTGTACGGGCATCTCTGCGCGTACGTCCGTTGTATCGTTCGGGCGACGCTGCTGATGTACAAGCGGTTGATGCGGCCAACCGAATCGCGATGCAATTCGTGGACGCGAGGGCAACTGACATCGCCGGTTTCGCCGCTAACGCGGTAGCTGCCCATGCTGCCGCTGTCGATATCGGCGATGAAGATACCGTGGCAACGTCGGCCCGCTGTGCGGCCGCTTTCGCGGCGGCAGCAGCGTCCGATGCGTCGGTTACCGCCAGCAGCGATCCAGATGCGCATCCGGCCGCGCACAGAGCGTACACCGCGACAACCGCCGCTGCCGAGGCCGCCGAATGCGCTGATACAGCCACATTTGCCGCGCAGATACCAGCCTCCACACTCATAAGTGAGTTCCGTAGCGATTATGAGAAACTGCTTGAGTTCAGCGGTGATGCAGCCGGCGAGTTGGGTGACCCATTCGACTTGGAAAGTCTTGGGGCACTTTGGTCTCAGAACGAGCCAGAGTGGTTTCGCGCGGCCGACGAGAAACACCAGATGCCTTCCGGCGAGGCGTCCATCGTGGAACCGGTATACGTGCCGGAGGATCGCCAATTCGGCGTGTTGCCAAACGAGGACGCATTGAGGCTTCTCTCCCAAAGAGCGTGTGTCGCCTATGCGGTGCGCGCGTCGTTGCGCGTGCGGCCGTTGTTTCACTCGGACGACCCCGCTCATGAAGAGGCCGTAGATGCGGCGAACAAGATCGCCATTTTTCTCGTGGGAAACCGCGTTGTTGGTGCAGACGCTCACAGAATTGCCGCTGGCGCGCACGCCGCAGCGAAAGCTGCCGCTAATACAGGAGACGACGTATGCGCTTTCGCGGCCTCTGCCGCCGCTTTCGCCGCTGATGCCGCTGCCCCTGGCGATGACATTGCCAGCGCGGCTAGAAAGGCCGCCTTGAACGCCTCTTACGCGGCCGAAGACGGCGCCGCCGAAACCGACGTAAATGACACGGCCGGTGCGGAAACGTACGGATCTTCAGTTCTCGTTGAGTGCGGGCGCGATTATAAGAAACTGCTTGGTCTCAGTGGCCAGGACGCCAGTGGGTTGGGCGCTCGGATCGATGTCGAAAGTGATCGCGGACCACTTGGCCCACTGTGGCCGGATGGTGAGCCGCAGTGGTTTCGCGAACGGTCCGGCAATGTCGACCTATTGCCGTTCGATCAACTCGAACAACTATCATTACGTGCCGCTGTGGCCTATGCCTGGCGGGCAGCATTGCGAGTGCGGCCGCTGTTCCCGAATGACGATCCGGCGTTCGCAGATGTCGTTGATCGAGCGATTGACGCTGCAAGGGCCACGGTCACATCCAACATCGTCCTCTCGTTCGCCTCCGAGAAAGAACGAGACGCCGTAGCCGCGAGCAACGCGATGAGGGTTTCTACTGAGCAGTCTAACGAGGCCGCCAGTTTCGCCGCGTCAGCAGCGGCCAACGCAGCAGATTCTGCATCGCAAGTGGCTAGGCAATCGCCCGAAGATGTCAAGAGCGCTGCGTTCACGGCTGCCGACCATGCGAAGACCGCCGCCTCTTGCGTAGGCGGCATCGATGCTGCCGACGACGTGGTCGGCGGTATGTTGCGAGATTTTGAGGCGCTCCGTGAACAGAGCCTTTTTTCACAAGGAGAGTTGGGGAAACAGATTGACCTCGACCGTCTCGGGCCGCTTTGGCCGAAGGGTGAACCGGAGTGGTTTAGCGCGTGTGGTGATGAAGTCGACTCGGATTTCCTTGTTGAACCGCTGGAGTTTCTTGTCGATCCTGGATCTGCGAGTGCCGAGGAGATCGCGGACGTTTACGCGGAGATCAAACGCCTTTATCGAGTGCTTGGCGGCGAAGATCTCGAATTTCGTTTGACGGACTGTCGCGAGCCGATTCCGGCGGGAGATGTGCGATGACCGATCAATGGCGCGACTCCGCTGATGAGCGACCGGCCGTAGGAAAGGTCGAGGCCGTTCCGATCCCTGGCAATGAGGATGCGATTTCGCGCCGACAAATGATGGAGATTCTTCGGAAGATTGTTGGAGATGTTCTGGGAGATGTCGCAGGAAATGCCGCGAGCTTGACGGCGGAATACTATGTGTCGAAGGTCGCGCAAGGAACAAACAGCGCAAGAAAGACGTTGGCCGAGGCAGGGGAGATCGCAGCGAGGGAGAGAAGAACAGACAGTGAAGCGGATCTGAAGCGTCAAGAAACCGTCGCCAAGAAGTTGGAGAACATGAAGGCCATTCCAGAACTGCCGTTGGAGTACCGGCCAGCAGCTTTGAAAGCCTTCTTGTTGGAGAACCCTGAACTGGAAGATGTCATAGCGCCAATCATTGAATCCCTGAAGGCGAAGATGAACAACCTTGCACTGCAGAAAGGTGCTTACTTCAGCGAGGCACCATCTCGCGCACTTGTCTCCCCAGACGAGGACGGTGACTGATTCGCCTCAGTAACGGCAGGGCATTAGCGTGGCAATCGTGGTGTTTTCGTAGACGCCGTTTTCTAGGCGGCCGGT
The DNA here is from genome assembly GCA_022564995.1 of Planctomycetota bacterium. Lineage (GTDB taxonomy): Bacteria > Planctomycetota > Planctomycetia > Pirellulales > JADFKK01 > JADFKK01. The sequence continues at coordinate 12,572 of JADFKK010000195.1, forward strand.
GGCGGCGCGATCGAGGCCGCTGCGTTTTACTCCTACGCGATGAGAAGCCGGCTAAAGCCGGCTGACGATGAATTGGGGGGAGCGATGCTTGACCACCGGCTGAAGCCGGTGGCTGACTGGGGAGCCGGCTGAAGCCGGCAGGTCGGGGATCGCAGTGACATGATCTGCCGTGCGTCCTCTGTTGCAATATTTTACAACGCTGCGGTGATGTAAGGCAAGCGGAATGCCGAAATACCGACGACCTCACGGTCGCCGCTCGCCGGGGGAAACGGCCGCTCGCCGGAAAGCGGCGCGTGCGCCGCTTCTACTTTATTCCGGCGCTACCGCGACCAGCTCTTCGCTGACCGATTCGATTTGGTCGGGGCTGATGGTGGTGCGCTCTTCGGCGAAGCCAACTAACAACGCCAGGTCGCAGAGGCGGTTGATGCGGCGGGGGATGCCGTGGCTGAGGGCGTGAATGACGTCGACCGTTTCGCTTTGGAAAATGGTATCGGTCGAGCCGGCCGCGCGGAGGCGATGGTTAACGTAGGCGGCGGTTTCTTCGGCGGTGAACGCGCGCAGCAGCGTCTTCACGCCGAGCCGCTCTTCCAGCCCGCCCATGCGGTCGATCGTCGGCAGCAGCGAGGTTTGGCCGACCAGCAGCAGCGTGAGATTCGGCTGGGCGTCGGTCTCGAAGTTCAATAGCAGCCGCATCGTTTCGAGCGCCCCGGTCTCGGCCAACAGTTGGGCCTCGTCGATGACGATCACCGCATGATGACCCGCGGAGGCGTTGTCGGCCAGGGCGCGTTCGATCCGCTGCACGCTGTCGGAAACTTGCGCCCCGCCAGCCGCCGCCGCGTCACTCGTCGTGTCGAGCCCGTCGGCGATGTATCGCAGCAGCTCGGCCGCGGGCATCTGCGGAAAGACGACGTGCAGCAGCGGCGAGTAAGTCTCGGAGAGTTGTTTGCGCAAGGCCCGCACCAGCAGCGTCTTGCCCGAGCCGGAAGGGCCGGCCAACAGCGCGGCGCCGCGGCGGCTTTCGATGGCGTAGCGAAGTTTGAGCAGGGCGCCCTGATGGGTTTCGCTAGGGTAATAAAACCGATCGTCGGAGACGTTTTCGAACGGTTTTTTGTTGAATTTCCAGTAGCTTTCGTACATCGTCGTGTCCTTGAAGGTTACTCGCCGTGTTTACTCACTGGGCGCGTCGCGGCGCAGGTGTCGCCCGGTGGAAGCGGCCACCGCGGCAAAGTTCTCGACGAAATTTTCAACTACGCCGGCCGGCAATATCTCGCGCTGACGGAGCGCCTCGAACACGCGGCTGAGCCGCCGCTGGCAGTTGCGGTGGGGGTCGCAAACGACAATCGCGGCATCGATCAGATCACATTCGGCCAGCCAGCCGACGCCACATTCGAGGTCTTCCAACAACGGGCCGGTGTCGATGAGCACGATGTCGCACTGATCGCGAATCATGCGGAAGATGACTTCCTGCCGGGTTCGCTGCAATGACTCGTCTTCTCCGCTCAACGGCTGGCGGCGGGGTAACAAAATGATGCGCTCGCTCTCGGAACTGACCAACGCCTCGGGCAGTTGGCGGGCTCGTAACAGAACGTCGTCCCAGCCGATCTCGGGCTGCACGCCAAGCCGCTCTGCCAGCGCCGGGCGATGCACGTCGGCGTCGACGAGGGCCACAGAAACGTCGCTGGAGCGCAGCGCCTGAGCAATACATTGCAGCAAGGTCGTTCTGCCCTCGCCCCGACGGCAGCCGGTCACGGCGATCATTTTTTCTCCGCGGGCGCTGGCTTGCAACACGCTGCGAGCGATCGCGTTGATTTCTTCGCCGGCCGCGCGCGAGATGGTTTGGCAAACTTCCGGCCAGACGAAGCCGTCGACGTGCTGCCCCGCCGGCAAGGCCTGGGGAGTTGCGGTGCTCGCCCCGGAATTTGCCGACGATAGTCCCAGGTAGCTGGAAAGCGGCAGCGCGACGACTTGCTCGGTTGGCTCTTCCCCGCGCACAGGTGCGTCGTCTTGGCCGGTCCGATCCGAAACCTCGAAGTGTGGAGCCGGCACGGACGGCGCCGCATGGTCGGCGCTAATCGGCGGTGTTTCTTGCCGCGATTTCTCTTGCGAGGACTGCGCACCAGACGCCGTTGCCGCTGGTTCGGGCGACAACGCCGAATCTTGGCCATACGCCTTCACGAATGCCGAATTGGTCAAGCTCATCGACGGACTCGATCGTAAGAGTAGGGTTCGATATGGCCATCGAGCGACGTGCCGCGGCGGCGACGGTCATCGTAGGTCGATCTTCGCGCAGCATCGCCGAGCGTGGTTCCACCCCGCGCCGAGCGGTAATCTCGCGGGTCGTCATACCGCGACGGATCGTTTTGCCGGGTCGGAACATACGGTTCGCCGTAGCCCGTAACAGGATACGGCCGTTGCTGTCCCAATGTGTTATCGTTGCGGGGAACAAACTGGCCGCCGCCGGAGGTGCCCTCGTCGTACCGGCCCTCGAATCGCGACGCCTGCGGATCGGTCCAGGCCGACGTTCTTTCCTCGGGCCGCTGCAAACTGGGCCGCTGCCAACTGGGCCGCTGCAAACTGGACCGCTGCCAACTGAGTCGCTGTCCACTACGACGCCAGGGAAAGATGCTCTGCCGCTGCACCGGCCGACCGCGGGTCGCGTTGTAACGAGCGTCTGAACTCAACGAAGCCACGACTCTCGGGCGGCCGTCTATCGGATTTGACAGATCGTTGCGATGTGAATCGATTTCGCTGTGCGTCACCGCGTCGTGCGTGACGGCGTCCGCTGGCTTCTGATGCGTCGGATCGACCCCTTGGCCCGGGGCCTTCCATGGGATGTCGGTCTTGCTCGTTTCTGGTCTTTCGGACCACTGCGTATCGCCGAGCGGCTGCGTATCGCCGAACGACGAATCGCGCCGGCTGAAATAGTCGGGCACTCGCTGCGATTGGTCGTTGCGATCGTGCGACGAATGATCGTGATCGCGCGAGCGCCAATCGTCCCGCTGACCAAAAACATTCGTGGGGGCGAGCGTAATGCGATTCGCCTGCCCGTCGATCCCGGGGCCGCTGGTGTTGGACGGCTCGGAAAGATCGGCCCGCTCCTCCGGAGAAGCCGAGTCGTCCCTCCACTGGATGTAGGCTGCGATGCCGACGCCCGCGACGACCAAGCCGATCAACGCCACCAGGCGCCGCGAGACGTGCCAACTCGAATGGTCCTGTCGCAGCAACGCGGTGGTCGTGCCGGTTTCCGGATTACCGGCGTCCACTCGAATGTGTCGCTTGCCGGGTTTCTTCGGCTCCTCTTCGAGATGGGGGCGTACATCGGGGATGCGGGCCAGAACGCTTCCGCCACGGTGCGGTCGTCCGGCATGTTCGACTTCCGGCGTCTCGGCACCGGCGCTGGTGGAATCGCCCGATGCGAGGCGGTCGCTGTTCGGTGGGGTGCTCATGTCTTGTTAATCTCGCGTGTCGAGGCGTGGCAAACTGTCGCCGACACTCGGCGCAGAGTGAAAGTTGTATCCACATATCGGCTTGGCTTGTGAGGATCTTGAGTCTTAACGCGATTGCAACAATCGCGCGCCGTGGGCAAGGCAGGTCGTGCGGAGTATTCGTAACGCGCCGGCCCGCGTTACCGTTCGCCTAGCCTAACGATCTTGCCCAAATTCCCTGCGTATGCGATAGTTGTTTTATGTCCTCCTCGACCACGCTAGCAACGCAAGAACTGCTCGAAGACCTGCTCGCCCAGCGGGTGTTGGTGCTCGACGGCGCGATGGGCACGCTGCTGATGGCCCGCTGCCCCAGCGAGGCCGACTACCGGCAGGAGCGGTTCGCCGATCATCCGATCGATCTGAAAAACTCGAACGACATGCTGGTTTTGACCCAGCCGGAGGTTGTGGCCGATGCCCATCGGGCGTATCTCGAAGCCGGCTGCGACATCATCGAGACCAACACGTTCACCGCCAACGTAATCT
>JADFKK010000010.1 GCA_022564995.1 Planctomycetota bacterium
AGGCCGACGCGGTGCGAACACCACGCCGGCCGATGATTCATGCAGAAGAAACTAGCTCAAACCCCTGGAAAACACGATCTATCCGTACTGTAGGGAATGAGACGTTCTGCGGCGGGGGAGGGGAAGGCTTAACTGTGACTCGAAGAGAGTTTTTTGGAGTTTGTCGCGTCGGTCGCTCTGGAGTCGGCGGGCCAATGCTCATCAGGACCGACGCCTGGCGGCGGCCCTTGTTCTTAATTCTAGGCTGGGAGGCTATCGATCGGCCGCGCCGAAAGCGTCGCGGCTACAAAATGAACTTGCTCAGATCCTCGTCCTGGCTCACTTCGTCGAGCCGGTCGTGGACGTAGGCGGCGTTGACTTTGACTTTGCCCATCTTCATGTCGGGCGCCTCGAAACTGAGTTCTTCGAGCAGCCGCTCCATGATCGTGTAGAGCCGGCGGGCGCCGATGTTCTGGGTGCTCTGGTTCACTTGGTAGGCGTAATTGGCCATCGATTCGATCGCGTCGGGTGTGAAGTCGAGCTGCACGCCCTCGGTTTCCATCAGCGCCGTGTACTGCTTGGTGAGTGAGTTCTTGGGCTCGGTAAGAATCCGCACGAAGTCTTCCTTGGTGAGGTCTTGCAATTCCACGCGGATCGGAAACCGCCCCTGTAGCTCAGGCATCAGATCGCTGGGCCTCGTGCTGTGAAAGGCCCCGGCGGCGATGAACAAGATGTGGTCGGTCTTGACGTAACCGTATTTCGTCTGCACGGTCGTGCCCTCGACAATCGGCAGCAGATCGCGCTGCACGCCCTGCCGGGAGACGTCCGCCCCCCGCCCTCCTTCGGTCGCCACGATCTTGTCCAGTTCGTCGAGAAAAATAATGCCCACGTTTTCCGCCAACTCGATCGCCTGGGCGTTGACCTTCTCCTGGTTCACTAGCCCGTCACACTCCTGCTCGAAGATCACGTCGCGGGCCTCCTCCACGGTCAAATCGCGGCGGGTGCTGCTCTTCGGCAAAATCTTCTCGAACATGCCCTGCAAGTCGACGTCCATCTGCTCCAGGCCCATGCCGGTGAACATCATCGGCGTGGCCTTCTGTTCGATGGTCACCTCGACCTTGCGCTGTTCCAACTCGCCGGCCACGAGCATCGCCCGCATCTTCTCGCGGGTGCGCTCGTAGCGATCGGAGACGTCGTCCTGGTCGCTGGAGACGTCGATGGTGATGGGCGGGGGCGCGAGCATGTCGAGCAGCCGCTCATCGGTGCGCCCCTTGGCCTCGGCTTCGACGTGTTCGCGCTCGCGTTCAAACACCAGTCCGATGGCGTTCTCGACCAGATCGCGAATCATGCTCTCGACGTCGCGGCCGTAGTAACCGACCTCGGTGTATTTGCTGGCCTCGACCTTGATGAAGGGGGCCTCGGTGAGCTTGGCCAGCCGACGGGCGATCTCGGTCTTGCCGACGCCGGTCGGGCCGATCATCAGGATATTCTTGGGGCCGACCTCGTCGCGCATGTCGTCGTCGAGTTGCTGCCGGCGCCAGCGATTACGAATGGCCACGGCCACGGCCCGTTTGGCGTCGTCCTGGCCGATGATGTAGCGGTCCAGCTCTTTTACGGTCTGGCGGGGTGTCAAATCTCGCACTTCAACTCCTCGACTACGATGTTGGAATTCGTATAAACGCAGATGTCGCCGGCGATGCCGAGGGCGGCGCGAACGATCTCCGACGCGTTCATGTCGCTATGGCTCACCAACGCTCTGGCAGCCGCCAGGGCGAAACTGCCGCCCGAGCCGATGCCGATGACGCCGTCGGTCGGTTGAATCACGTCGCCGGTTCCGCTCACTAACAGGACGTTCTTGGCGTCGACCACGACAATCATGGCTTCGAGCCGGCGCAGCGCCTTGTCGGTGCGCCACTCCTTGGCCAGTTCGGTGGCGGCCCGCGGCGTGTTCTGCGGATAGTCCTTGAGCTTGGCCTCGAAGCGCTCCAGCAGCGCAAAGGCGTCGGCCGTCGCGCCGGCGAATCCGGTGATCACGCGGCCGTCCATCAGCGAGCGAATTTTCGTCGCATCGGCCTTCATGATCGCATCGCCGAGCGTCACTTGCCCGTCGCCGCCGATGGCCACCGAGCCTTTGTGGCGTACCGCGAGGATGGTGGTAGATCGGAATTTCATATACTTCTCTCTCCATAAAGCCGCGACCGCTGGTCGCGCCAAGGGGCCATTGTGCCCGAAACACGCACCCATTGCCAGGGGCCGCATTCGCAAGTCCCGGCGCGACCACTGGTCGCGGCTTTACAAATCCCAAATCCCAAATCCCAAATCACTTCGCCCCCTACCCCAACTTCTTGTACCGCAGCAGCAGACTGTTCGTGACGACCGACACGCTGCTGGCGGCCATCGCGGCGGCGGCGGCGGATGGGGGTAGGCTGAATCCCATCACCGGCACCAACACGCCGGCGGCCAGCGGGATCAACATTACATTGTAGGCGAATGCCCACACCAGATTCTGCTTGATCGTCCGCAGCGTGGCCCGGGCCAGCAGCACGGCCCGGGGCACGCCGCGCAGGTCGCTGCCAACCAGCACGATGTCGGCCGATTCGATGGCCACGTCGGAGCCGCTGCCGATGGCGATGCCCAAGTCGGCGGCGGCCAATGCCGGGGCGTCGTTAATCCCGTCGCCGACCATGGCCACCACTTCGCCGGCCTCTTGCAGGCGTCGGATTTCTTGCTGCTTGTCTTCGGGCAAGACCTCGGCTGTCACTTCGTCGATACCGACCTCGGCGGCGATGGCCTCGGCGGCACGACGATTGTCGCCGGATAGCAATCGTACATGCAACCCGGCGGCGCGAAGTTGACAAATCGCCTCGGCGCTATGCGGAGCCGGCCGGTCGGCGACGGTCACCACGCCCAACAAGCGACCATCGCAGGTGACCAGCAGCGGCGTGTGTCCTTTTTCGCGATGCGATTCAAGCAGGTCTTGACAGAAGACAGTCGTGGCACCTGCGTCTCGCCGGTGGTCGAGGGTGGCACCGGCGTCTCGCCGGTGGTCCACAGGCGGGACGCCTGTGCCACGAAGAGATACGGCCAAGTCGATGCCGCCCCGCTTGAGCAAATGCTCGTTACCGACGCGGATTTCGCCCTGCTCCGATTGCACGCGGACGCCGCCGCCGGCGACGACTTGCAACGAATGGGCAGCGAGCGTTTCAACGCCTCGCTCATCCGCTGCGCGGACAATGGACTCAGCGATGGGATGCGAACTGAGCCGCTCGGCCGCTGCCGCGACCGATAGCAGGCGTTCCGGCGTCACGTCTTCGACCGGCTCGACGGCCGTCACCTGCGGCTTGCCGAGCGTGATCGTGCCGGTTTTGTCGAGCACCACCGTGGTCAACCGGCCGGCAATCTCCAAAGCTTGCGCGTGCTTGATCAAAATACCCTGGGCCGCGCCCCGCCCGCTGCCGACGACCGTGGCGGTCGGCGTAGCTAATCCCAACGCACACGGACAGGCGACGACCAACACGGCCACGGCCGCCGATAATCCGCCGATCCAGTTAGACGCCGCCAAGCCCCACGCCAATTGTGTAATGACCGCCACCGTAAGCACGGCCGGCACAAACCACGTTACCACACGATCGGCCAGCCGCTGAATGTCCGCCTTCGACTCCTGCGCCCGGCGAACCAATTCGATCACCTGGGCCAGCGCCGTTTGACCGGTCGCCCGAGTGACCTTCGCCCGCAACGACCCGCTAATGTTGATCGTGCCAGCGAGAATCTCATCGCCGTCCGTCCGTTCGACCGGCAGCGGCTCGCCGGTGAGCCACGACTGATCGACTTGCGACGTGCCCTCGATCACCTTCGCATCCAACGGCACCTGGTCGCCGGGCCGCACGAGAATCACGTCGCCCGGGCCGACCTCTGCCAGCGGAACCGTTTTGGGTTTTCCGTCGCGCTCGACCGTGGCCTCCGGCGGCGAAAGATCGAGCAGCTTGCGAATCGCCTGAGACGCCCGCCCGCGGGCGTTGGCCTCCAGATATTTTCCGATCGTCACGAACGTGAGAATCATCACTGCGTCCATGAAGAACATGCTGCCCGTGCCGATTGTCAGCGCCGCCGTGCCCGCGACGTATGCCGTGCCGGTGCCCAAGGCAATCAGCGTGTCCATGCTGGTCGAGAGGTGACGCAGCCGCTGCCAGGCGCCGGCGAAATACGGTCCGCCGACGTAGAACATGACCGGCGTGGCCAGGGCGAATTGAAGCCAAGGATTCAATTGCTCTGACACATGCAGCGCAAACTTGAACAACACGATGGCCGCCAGCGCGACGAGGCCGAAGATCATCCGCGTTTGCCATCGGCGCAGCTCGCGTCGCTCTCGGGTGGCGAGATGTTCGGCGGTGATCTCATCGGACGTGATGATCGTGGCCCCGTAACCGGCCTGACGGACGGCGCCGGTGAGTTGGTCGTGAGACGTAATGGCCGGGTCGACATCGACCGAGGCTTGGTTGAGCGTCAGATTAACGCGGGCCGATTGGACGCCCGGCAAATCCGCCAGCGAGGATTCGACGCGCGAGACGCAACTGGCACAGTGCATGCCGTCGACGTCGAGCGTGAGGTGTTCAGATTGGGTTTCGATGTTGGCCACAGTGGGAATTATACGGCCGGGCACGATAGCGGGCGAGGTGTTACAATGTAGAAGCGGCGTCCCGCCGCTTTTAGGCGAGCGGCAGATGAAAACTTACCCAATACAAGCACGACGCGCAAGCGAGTGGGTCAAGAAGACTCACTTGCTTGCGCTGCGTGCTGGTATTTTCTAATCTGTCGCTCGCCTTAACGCGGCAGGATGCGACGTCTACTTTCCTACCTAACGCGGCAACACCCCGCGTCTATTTTGATGCACGCCGAAATCATTGCCATCGGAGACGAGCTGACCAGCGGGCAGCGGCTCGACACGAACAGCCAGTGGCTGGCTGTGGCGCTGGGCGAACTGGGCATCGGTGTGCTGTATCACACCACGGTCGGAGACGACATGGCGGCCAACGTGGAGGTGTTTCGCACGGCGATAAAGCGGGCCGATCTTGTCGTGGCCACCGGCGGGCTGGGACCGACCGCCGATGATCTCACCCGGCCAGCCATCGCCGAAGCGGTCGGCGTCGAGCTTTACGAAGACGCGGCGTCGCTCGCGCACATTCGCAAGCTGTTCACGTCGCGCGGCCGCACAATGCCACAGCAGAACGTCGTGCAGGCGATGTTTCCCGTCGGCAGCCGGCCGATACCGAATCCGCACGGCACGGCCCCGGGCATTCAGCTGGAAGTAGCCCGCTCTGGCGGCGCGCCATCGCTGTTGTTCGCTCTGCCGGGCGTGCCGGCCGAGATGAAGGAGATGTGGCACGCCACACTGGCCGGCGAAATCGCCCGGCACTTCCCCAATCGGCAAATCATCCGTCAGCGGCGGATCAAATGTTTCGGCGTCGGCGAGAGCAAGCTGGAGGCGATGCTGCCCGATTTGATCCGCCGTGGACGCGAGCCGTCGGTCGGCATCACCGTGCATCAGGCCACGATTACGCTGCGCGTTATGGCGTCTGGCCCCACGGAGCAGGCCTGTTACGAGGCGATGGAGCCGACCCTCCAGACGATCCGTGAGTCACTCGGCACGCTTGCCTTCGGCGAAGAAGACGACGAATTAGAGCACGTCGTCGCCCGGCTGCTGGCGGAAAAAAATCGAACGCTGGCCACCTGCGAATGGGGCACCGGCGGGCTGCTGGCTCACTGGCTACACGAGGCGCTCGATGAACGGGCGTATCTCGGCGGTTCGGTGATCCGATCCCCACAGGCGGCCATTCTCGGCGCGGGTGTCGCCGGTGAAACAATCGACCAGCACGGGCCGGTCAGCGAGAGCATCGCCCGCGAGCTGGGCGCGAGCATTCGCACGCGTCTAGGAGCACACTACGGTCTGGTCGTCGGGGCATTCCCCGAAGTCGATCCCGACGCCGACGAGCCTCCCTCGTTTTTTCTCGCCCTCGCCACGCCCGAAATCATCCACATAAAATCCTCCCCCTTCGCCGGCCACCCGGAGATCCTCAAGGCTCGGGCAGCAAAGCAGGCGCTGAATTTGCTGCGATTGACGTTGATTGGTCGGTGAGCCGAGTGCCCGTCGGCAAAGCCGCATGGCTATCTGGCAACAAACAGGGCATAATGTTTTCTTCCCCCTGCGCCCCGCGTCCGCTGAACTGAAACGGAGTTGGCCGATGAAGACCCGCCGCCACGCTGCCCTGTTCCTCAATCCCCTCCTGCCGATCCTCGGCCTGTTGGCGATTTTCTGTACGTCAGCCATCTCGGCGCAGGAAAAGGGCACGGCGCAGGAAAAGGGACGCGAGATGCTGGATCAAGTCATGCTCGATAAGCTGTCGGCTCGGTCGCTGGCACAGCTCAGCCCGATCGTTCGCGACACCCAAGCGGCCATCGACGTGGGCTTGTCGGGAGATGATCTGAAGTTCGCCAACTTTCTGCTCGCGGCAACGCTCACCGAACGGACGACTCTGGTCAGCCGACTCGTGTTCGACCGCCCACAGCCGCACCCGAAATGGCCCGATATGCGTCGTCTGGCAATCGTCGATCTCAGCCGGGCCATCAAGGCCGACGCCAGCATCGCCCAAACGCATTTTCTCCTCGGCCGTTATTTGGCGCTCCCGGGGGGCGATCGGAAGCGGGCGGCCGAGGCATTCGACGTGGCGATTCGCCTCGATGCGGACAACAAAAGCGTGCGGGCCAAGGCGCTCATCTATCGGGCGAACCTCCAGCCCGATCCGAAAAAACGGCTGGCGGGCTACAACGAGTCGCTCAAGTTGGCGCCCAGGGACGCCGAGGCGCTTCGCGCGCGCGGCCTGTTTTTCTTCTCCGCACAGAAAATCAAAGAGGCGCAGGCCGATTTCGCCGCTGGGATCAAGCTCAACGCCAGCGACGCGACGTTGCACCAAGCCTATGGATTGACGCTGATGCACCAGCAAAAGATCGCCGAGGCAAAAAAGAGCTTCGACCGGGTGATCGAACTGGCCCCCGAGACCGCGATGGCTTACGTCCACCGAGCCCAGTGTCATGCTTTCTTGAAAAACAGCGATGCCGCACTCGCCGACATCGAGAAATCCCTCAAGCTGTCGTCCAGGAATTCGGCCGCGATTCTGCTTCGCGCGAGAGTCCATGCGTCAATCGGCGATGCCCAAGGCGCGCGGACCGACGTCGAACAGGTGCTCAAATTGGCGCCCAACAATGTCGAGGCCCTGCTGCTGAGGGCGAATCTCAAAGCGGGCAAGAAGGACTACGAGGGAGCCATCGCCGACGTCGAAACGGCCCACAAGTTGCGGCCCAAGAGTAGCGATATCTTGCTGCAAGAGGCCCTGCTCTTTTCGTTTGCCAAACGCCCGAAGCAGGCGATCGAGACCTTCGGTCGGGTGCTTGAGATTGCGCCGGACCGCTGGACTGCCTACCGTGGTCGCGGCGACGTGTTCCTCAACATGGGCCAGCAAGCCAAGGCCATTTCCGACTACGCAGCCGCCTTGAAGATTGAACCGAAGCAAACCGGTGTGCTGAATAACTTGGCCTGGGTCTTGTCGACCTCGCCGGACGCGAAGCTTCGCGACGGACGTCGGGCAATCGGTCTGGCCAAACAGGCCTGTGAGCTGACGGAATACAAACAGGCCCACATCATCAGCACGCTGGCGGCCGGATATGCCGAGACGGGCGACTTTGACAACGCGGTAAAATGGTCGAAGAAGGCGATCGAAGTCGGCGACGAGAGCCTCCAAGAACCGCTTCGCAAAGAATTAGCCAGCTACCTGGAGAAGAAACCATGGCGGGAACTCAAGCAGCAACCTTGAATCGCGACGATGCCTACGCCCTGGTTTGCGAATATACGCAGAAGGATGGCCTGCGCAAGCACATGCTGGCCGTCGAGGCGGCGGTGCGGGCTTATGCCGGCAAATTCGGCGAGGACGAAAACAAATGGGGCATCGTCGGGCTGTTGCACGATTTCGACTACGAGCGCTGGCCCGACCCGCCGAACCATCCGCTCAAGGGCGCCGAGATTCTCGCCGCGCTTGGCTATCCGGAGGATGTCATTTACGCGATCAAATCGCACGCCGACTATCTGGACGACTGCCCCCGCGTTTCGCCGCTCGACAAGTCGCTGTATGCCTGTGATGAACTGGCTGGCTTCATCACGGCGGTGGCGAAGGTTCGTCCCGACGGATTCGAGGGACTGCGGGCTAAGAGCGTCCGCAAGAAGATGAAACAAAAGAGCTTCGCGGCCGCCGTCAGTCGAGAAGACATTGTCCGGGGAGCTGAAGACCTGGGCGTCGAACTGGGCGAGCACATTCAATTCGTGATCGACGCGATGGCAGGCGTCGCCGAGGAACTCGGTTTCAATTCGATTGTTTAACGGCAAGCCGCAGGCGACAGTGTTTTCTGAAACCGACTGCGTTTTCTGAAACACCGTCGCCTTCGGCTTGCCGTTAAACGAGAGTTTTTTTCTCCTTCCCGCGTTCCATCTGGCTCGCCACCAGCGAAATCAGGCCGACCCGGTCGATCGGCTTGGTGGCGTATTCATCGCAGCCGGCTTCGATACATTTCTCTCGATCGCCCGCCATGGCGTGCGCCGTCAGCGCGACGATCGGCCGATCATATCCAGCGGCGCGGAGCTTGGCGGTCGCTTCGTACCCGTCGAGGACCGGCATTTGCATGTCCATCAAGATCACGTCGAAGGGGTTCTTCTCGTCCAGCGCCGCCAACGCTACGTCGAATGCCTCTTGGCCGTCGTCGGCAACCGATACTTCAGCCCCCGCCTTGCGCAAAATCAAAGCGATCAGGCGTTGATTGTCGAGCCCGTCTTCGGCGAGCAGAACGCGGCCGTTTAACGTCGGCGGAGAGATGACGAGCCCCAAACTAGCAGCGCGGGCGATTGTGTCGAAGGCAGCATCGGAGACGTCGACCATATCGACGCCCGACAGAGGCCCCGTTGCGATCGTGGCGGTGAACGTGCTCCCACGCCCTGGCTCGCTCTGCACCGTGAGCGCCCCTCCCAGATTCCCGACGAGTCTCTTGACGATAGCCAAGCCGAGGCCGGTCCCGCCGTATTTGCGGGTCGTCGTGGCGTCGGCCTGAGAAAACGGCTCGATAATGTGTTCGAGTTGCTCCGGGGCGATCCCGATCCCCGTGTCGACGACGTCGAATTTTAACAGCGGTGTCTCTGGCTGAGTCTCGGTGTCTAGCTGGACGACGATTTCAATCTGGCCGCTGGAGGTAAACTTCACGGCGTTGCCGACGAGGTTCACGAGAATTTGTCTGAGCCGCGTGGGGTCTGTCTGAATCGTTCGCGGAAGTTTTCCACGGGCGCCAACGATCAGGCGAAGGCCCTTCTCTTTGGCACGGCCGCGCATGGTATCGACCACGTCAGTGACAATGTCCCACGGCGTGCAGTCGACGCGTTCAATTTGTAGTTTTCCGGATTCGATCTTCGAGATGTCGAGAATATCGTTGATAAGCTGCAGTAATTGGCGGCCGTTGCGGAGGATGGTTTCAAACGCCTCCGTCCGTTCGGACGGTGCGTTGTCGATCCCCTCTTGGATGAGCAACTGTTCAGCGTATCCTACAATAGCCGTCATCGGCGTGCGGATTTCGTGGCTCATGTTGGCCAGGAAGTTCGTTTTGGCCACGGTCGCCGCTTCGGCCTCCAGGCAGGCCTGGGTGAGCGCTTCGTTGATCGCGGCGGTTTCCTCGGCGTAGGCAGCCAGTTCCTGTTGCGATCGATTACGTTCGGTGACGTCGCGGCCGTACAAATAGGCGTAGCCGCTGTCCCGCAAGGGAGCAATCGCCAACGAATACGTGCGCTCATCGCAATTAACTTCAAATTCAGCGCAGCGGCCTGCTTTGACCGCATCGTGGAGGACCAGTCCATACTTGGCCGGGAGCTTCTCACCCGGGCGACATTGCCAGCTTCGCAGCAACGGTTCGCTGGCCTGATTGGCGTACTGCAGGGTGCCGTCCATGGAAACTTTGAGCACTGGAAAGGGATTTTCCTCGGGAAATCTCGCCAACGACTCGATCTGCTGCTCTGCTTGTTTTCGGGTGGTGATGTCGCGTGCGAAGGCGTACAGAAAGTCCTGGCCTTCATACTCGAGGAAGTTCACCGTGATCTCGACAGGAAAACAGTGGCCCTGTTTGTTGCGGTGTCGAGATTCAAACGTACGGGAACGCTGACGCTTGCAAGTCGCCCATTGCTCCTGCCATCGTTCTTGAGGAAAGTCCGGGCCGACGTCGAACACCGACATCTCGATCAGCTCTTCGCGGCTGTACCCGAGCGAACGGCAGGCCGCTTTGTTCACGGAGAAGAAACTTCCGTCGGGACGAATCGAAAAAATCGCGTCGGCGGCGTGATCCACGGAAAACTGAGCCAGGCGCAATGCCTGTTCCGCCTGCTTACGCGCGGTGATGTCTCGCACCACGCCGGCAAAGCATCGGCGACCGTCTTCCCAAAACTCACTGACGCCCAGTTCGATGTCGAACGTCGAACCGTCTTTGCGCAGGCCGATCGCCTCGCGGTTCGTGTTGATGACGTGCTTGTGGCCGGTGCGAAGATACCTTTCGACGTAGGAGTCGTGCTCGTTCGCGTAGGTCGCGGGCATCAACTTTCGGATGTTGCAACCGAGAATCTCGCTGGCGAGAAAGCCGAACATTCGCTCGGCGGCCAAATTGAACGTCAATATGACGCCGCGCTGGTCGATCGTCACGATGCCATCCGCGACGTAATCGGCGATCGCCCGAATTTGCGTGGTACTGCCGACAGGCTCATCGCTGCCGGGCACCGAAGTATCGACACTGTCGTTCATAGCGACCGCCGGCTCGACGTGAAAAAGGCCACACGCCGCCGTCTTCTACCCCCCTCATCCGTCACAACAAACCGCCGGGCGGGCTCAACATGCGATCGAGCCCGCCCGGAGTGGAAAGTTGGTCGCTGTAGGGTGGGCATTGCCCACCAATTCCACGACCGCCGTCTTAACTTGGTGGGCAGTGCCCACCCTACAATGTTTGCTACGAGGCGTTTCCTTCCCCGCCATCGACCAGCGCCCGCAGCGCGGTGGCCTGAGCGGTAAGCTGTTCGGCGCTGGCGGCGAGCTGCTCGCTTCCCGCGGCCGATTGCTCGGTCACTTCGGAGACCGACTGGATCGCCTTGGAGGCTTCCTGCGCGGTCTGCGACTGCTCGATCATCGCGGTGGCGATTTCCGAGATCTTCGCGGTCGTCCCGTCGACGCCTTCGATGATCTTCTCCAAAGAGACCGCCGTGTCTTCGCTCAGCGTGGCGCCCTCTTCGACCCGCTCGGTCGATTCCTTGATGAGGGACGAAATCTCCTTGGCCGCTTCGCTGGACCTTTCGGCCAGCTTGCGAACCTCGTCGGCCACGACGGCGAATCCCAAACCGTGCTCGCCGGCCCGGGCCGCTTCGATCGCGGCGTTCAATGCCAACAGGTTGGTCTGGCTGGCGATCTCGGAGATGACCTGGATGATCTCGCTGATCTGCTCGCTGCTGCGCTTGATCAAGTTCATCGCTTCGACGCTCTTGCCAACCGCCTTACCGCCTTCCTCGGCTAAAGTGCTGGTCTGTTTGGCCAGCGCGTCGGCTTCCGCGGCGTTGGTGCTGACCGCTTCGATGCTGCGGGTCAACTCTTCGGTCGACGCGCTCATCTGTTCGACCGACGCGCTTTGCGTCTGGGCACCTTGGGCCAGGCTCTGCGAGCTTTCCGAAATCACTCGGGCGCCTTCGGTGAACTGGGCGGCGCTTTCGGTGATTTGGGCGATCATCTCCTGTTCCCGCTCGCGGGCCTTGACCTGTTCGGTGACCACTTCCCAGGCGATCATCGGTCCGGCGTAATCGCCCTTGACGTCGTACAGCGCGCTGGCAGTCAAGGCGAGGATTTCCTCGCCCACCGTGATTTGCGCGCTATGCGGAAGGTTTCTCGGGTCTCCGAGAATCTTCCGCTGATGCGCCGGATTGGCGTGGAATACGTCGTAGCTGGAACCGACGATGTCGTCAACGCGAATCGGCAGGGCGCTTTCAATGGTACGCAGCGTCCGGTCCGACGCGGGATTCATGTAAACAATGTCACCGTCGGTGTTGGCCAGGATGATGTTGATCGGCACGTTTTCGACGATCGCCGACTTCTCGGCCGCGGCGGCTTCGTTCTTGAGCTTGTCGGTGACCACTTCCCAGGTGACCATCGGGCCCATGTAGTTGCCGTCGTTGTCGTAGGTGGGGCTGACCAGCAGGTCGAGCTTTTCGTCGGCGAAGTCGATGATGGCTTGACGTGGCAGCGACTTGTAATCCGCCAGGATGCCGCGCTGATAGCTGGGATCCTTGTGGAAGATGTCGATGCTTTTGCCGACGAGTTCCGCCACCTTGCAGGGCAGGAATTTCTCCAGCGTCTTGAGCGTGTCGACGCTGGCCGGATTCAAGTAGGTAATCGTCAGATCGTTGTCGGCCAAGATAATGTTGATCGGCGCGTTTTCCACCAGCGCCGTCTTCTCGGCCGCGGCCTTTTCGAGCTTGAGCTTCTCGGTGACCAACTCCCACGTGACCATCGGTCCCAGGTACTCTCCGTCCTCGTCGTAGGTCGGACTGACCAGCAGGTCGAGCTTTTCGGGGCCAAAGTCGATGATCGCCCGATGCGGGAGGTTCTTGTCGTTGCGAAGGATTCGTCGTTGATAGGCAGGATCCTTGTGGAACACATCGACGCTCTGGCCCACCAACTCCGCGAGTTTGCATGGCAGCAAGTGCTCCAGCGGCTTGAGCGTCTTAACGCTCGACGGGTTGGCGTAGGTGATCGTCAAGTCCGTGTCGGCCAACAGGATGTTGATGGGCGAATTTTCGGCCATCGCCTTGTTGATCGCCAGATCCCGGCGCAGGGTTTCGATTTCGCTATGATCGTGCTGTTGCGTTGTTTCACTCATCGTAATTTTCGTCTCCCGATTCGATGAACTCGTACCAAGTCAAATCACCGCGTCATTGGTGACGGCAGTTTACGCTTGCCGATACGAGATTGTGGGTTACATCGTCGCACTGCGCCGAAACGTCACACTCCCCGAAAAGAGTCGTGCGAGGATTGCGGCGAAGTGCAAAACGTGGGGCACATGAATCGAATGTGACGCCGTCTGGCACAGGGGCGAGATCGGTTCCGCGGTATAGTGCAGCACGTCGCTGGGGCAAACGGTAAAGCCTTTGCCGAATCGAATCGCCAACGCGGCGCCGCAGCAGGCACGCCGGATTCCGAACCTAAGGGGCGCCGAGAGCGAGGCTGGATTCCACCGTGGGAGCGACGTCAGGAAATGCTGCCGCGGGAGATTCTTGAATCCACGCCGGACAGAGGTCGAAGTCGCAATCGGCAGGCGAGCCGACGCCCAGGCCGTCCGTCCACTCATTGAACGGACGAGTTGATTGCACAACCAAACGATCGCGGGCGACCTTGACCGCGACGACTTCGGACACGCTGCGGACGTCCAAGACTTGCAGCACGCGGGCTCGGCGAAATTCGATCGTTCGCAAACTGAGGTCCAATTCGGCGGCAATCGCCTTGTTCGGCCTGCCAGCGACCAACAATTCCATGACCCGCCTTTCCGGCGGCGTCAGGAGAGCGAGCCGCCCGTCGATCGCGGAGAGTTGCTGTACAACTTTTCGGTTCAGCGCGTCGAGCCGAAACGCCAAATCGATGCTGCGATTGAGTTGGACCGAATCGCATGGCTTCTCCAGAAAATCGATGGCTCCGGCCCGAATGGCGCGAACGACCATGGGAATTTCTCCATAACCGGTCACGACGATCGCCGGCAAACGGATCCCGCGCTCACCGAGCGCTTCGAGCACGTCCAATCCGCTCATGCCCGGCAGGCGAACATCGACGATCAGACAGCCGGTCGTTTGCCCAAAGCGAGCGTCGTTGTAGGCGCCAAGAAACTCCGCGCCGCTAGAAAACGACTCCGCGCGCAGGCCGCGATTCGACACCATCGCCGTGAACGATTGTCGGATGTCCATGCTATCATCGACGATAAATACGGTATCGGTAGTTTGCATTCTAGGTGCTCCCCGCAGTTCGCAAGAATGCCGGCACGAGCCGAATTGGCGCGGTGCGCGACGAGCTGCCGCCTCTCAACTGCAACGGGGTGTATCGAACGTGGGGGGCGAAAATCTACAGAAAATGGCGTAAGTCGACCCGCAATTGCGGCTATGTGCAGCGCCGAAAACGCCAACGACTTGTCAGGGAGCGCCCGACCATCAAATGAAGGCGTCGCTGCACAATCGTGCAGCCACGCTACATAGGCGGCTAGGATGACTCGCCGCTCGCCGCAAGCTTGAGAACCATTTGCAGCAACTCCGCTCGGCTGCCGGCCTTCATCTTCTCCAAGATGGCGGCGCGGCGCGAGTGGACCGTGCGGAGGCTAATTCCCAATTCAGTAACGATTTGCTTGTTCGTTCTGCCGGCAACCATCAGGTCCAGTGCCGCCCGCTCATCGGAACTAAGCGAATCTAGACGGCTGCGGACAACCTGTTGTTCGTCGCGTTGCTGCCGATACGCCGCATCAAGCCGCACGGCTTCGAGAATCCGCTCGCGCAATTCGCCCGTGTGATACGGCTTCTCCAGAAAGTCGATCGCCCCCAACCGCATGGCCTTGACCGCCATTGAAACTTCGCCGTGGCCAGAGATCATGATCACCTGTAGACGCATGCCCCGCTGCTGGCAGATTTCCATCAACTCCAGCCCGTCCATTTCGGGCAGTCGCAGGTCGAGCACCACGCAGCCTGGCTGTGTTCCGTCGCAGGCGTCGAGGAACTCCTCCGCAGTGCCGCACAAGCCCACCTGAAGCCCCATCACCGAAATCATGGCCGCCAACGACTTCCGGATTGCCGGATCGTCGTCAACCACGTACACGGTGGGTTGTGCGCTTGAATTCATCGTACAGCGGAATTCCGATTTCAACGGTGAATGAAAGGGTCTCCACTAAGATTTGTACGTCTTAACACGGCGGTTGTCAGCGGCAGGTACACGACTTCGCGCTGACTTGCGGTAAAGCGCATCTGATTCTTTGGGTTCACATGATTCTCGGTTGCGGCGATCCAAGGAACATTCGGCAATATGCACCGACGATTCGTTGATCCGCACAAAACCGAAGACCCCCCCGAAGTTGCCTTCGTTGAGACTACGATTTTGTCTGTCTCGTCGACGCGACAAAACGCATGGTCGCAGCCTACTGGGTTGTATTCACGATCGGCAATTCAGTCAACCGTATCGCGCGCGGTTCATCTGTGAATTCACGTCAGCACCGTCGGGGCCGCGGTGGGGGAGGAGCCTGCTTGACAAGATACTCTTGCGCAATTGGGCAGCGCCGTTTTCGGCAATTGAAATATTCCGCCGTTGCACGAACATGCACCGCCAAGAGGCCGAGACGATCTGGCACACTCGAGTGCGGGAGGGTTCGTCGCGCGCCCAGTTTTCGCCATGAAGATTTGAAAAAATGCAGAGCCGCGACAGTATGGGCTGCGCGCACTCACCGTTTTGGATCAAGCACGCGACGCCGACTGCTGCGTGAGTACAGCAGCGTCACCCGTCCTTGACCTTGAGGGGTCTGGATCACAAACGAGCCCGTCAGACGTGTCTTTTGATCGGTCTGTACGAGGCGGCCCTTCGTTGCGTCGAAAAAAACGCTACCTTCGTAGTCATGGATCTTCACGTTTGCTTTCTTAATGGCGTGCGTCTGCCCCTTGATCTTCGGGAGTTGATATTGGGCTTTGGCCGTTAGCAGCATTTTGTCGTAGAGCGTGCCCTTCAGTCGCCTCTTGCCCGCGTAGCTGAAGGTGCGTTCGACTGCCAATTTTCCGAGCGGACCGAGTTGCAAGGTGGTGGGGCGCTGCCACGTATCAAGGACTTTCACCGCACCGTCCGGCACGATGGAAAACGTCTCGTCGATGGTCCGCCGCATCGTCTCCTCGGTAACCAGATTTTGAAAGACCGCCCGGTCGTGGGGAACCCCTCCGGCGACCTTGGTAACCAGCGCGTCGTACCCTTCGAATTTCGTGATTTGCATCTTGGAATTCAGCGAAACTTGAAAGATGGCGCCGGCCATTTTCTTGTGAATCCCGGCATGCACCGCGCCGGCGCCCTTGGCCATGATTGAATCGAGCCGCATTTCAAGCTTGACACTGCCGTCTTCGTCGCCGCCCATGACGACTTCGAGCACCCTGATCGTGGACAGCTTCGTCTGTTTCGTTTTCATCTTGGTGTTCTTGCCAGCGACCTTGATCGTCTGCTGAATCGTGACCACCTCTTCGATGACAAACGTCTGATCCTTGACAAGTTTCCACTTCAACTCGACCTGTCCGTAGGCTGGCGGATCCCCGACGAGATTCGCGACAACAACGAGCACCGCAGCGGCAACGACCAACATGCGCGACATGACACGTCTCCTTTGAATTAAACGAACGCTTCGGCCCCCGAAACAACATCTCCTCGAAATCTGAGCGCCGCTGGCCCCACCGGCCTGATGATTATAGACGCTTTGAGCGTGAGTGGCAAAATGGGGTGACAGGGTGCCGCCGGTTTGGACGCGAATCGCGGATGTTGTGCCTGGCAGGAGCGCCCTGGGGACTGGGGGCTGGGGGCTGGAGGCTGGGACAGGGAGTAGAGTACCGAATACCGAGTACTGTGTTCTGCGGGGAGCGGTCGGGACATGGGTGGCGCGTTTGCCGATGCTAGCACGGTGACAGATTCATTGGCGAAGCGGGGGCCTCATTGCCGATACAGGGCTGCCCACTTTCTTAGGTGCTCGCAGCCCGAGTTGAGAATCATGGCCATCGAACCAGATGAACCGATCGAAATCCCTGAGTGGGTCGTTACCTTCGGCGACATGATGTCGTTGTTGCTAACCTTCTTCATCATGCTGGTCTCGATGAGCGAAATCAAGGACGAAAATCGTTTTCAGGCCATGGTGGAATCAATGGTTCAGCGGTTCGGCCGTGACGACGTTTTTGAAAGCGCCGTGCCAGGACCGGCCAAACCCAAAAAAGCGATGCTCATGAAGATCGCCTCGAGTTCGTCCGCACGTCTCGAAGGCATGTCCAAAGGTGGCGACCCGGCACGAGCCGCGGTCGGCGAAAACCCGCTCGTACAGATGATCCGCGAAGGCGACGATCTGGCACGCGGCGGCGTGCTCTATTTCAAGCATGGCAAGACCGAATTGGATGCATCACATCCCCGCCGAATGATGGTGATCATTGAGGAGATCGCCCGCCGCCCCCACAGAATTCAGGTGCGCGGTCACACGTCGCAAGCCGCGCCGCCGGCCGATTCACCGCTGAAGTCCAATTGGGACGTCGCCTTCGAGCGCTGTCGCAACGTGCGCAAATTCATGTTGGAACATGGGATTGCAGACGCCAGACGTATCGAGATTTCCGTCGCCGGTTCGCACGAACCGGTCCACGCCAGCATCGATTCGCTGCTCACCACCAACAACGACCGCGTCGAGATCGTGCTGATCGACGAGTTGGCGATCGACCCGGATGATTAGTGTGGATCATTCATCAGCCGCAGGGCGCTAGCCCCCGGTTCTCGCCGCCGTCTGGTATGAACCGGGGGCTAACGCCCCGCGGCTGATTGACACCCGGGATGCACCCTACGCCTCGTCCGCGGCAGGTTGGGAAACCTGCCCCACATGTTACGATTCCTTTAGCGCGCTGATCAAATCGAGAACCGCCTTCTTGCCGTCGCCGAAGAACATGTAGGTGTTGTCGGCGGCGAACAGCGGATTGGCGATGCCGGCAAAACCCGGGCTGAGGCTGCGCTTGATCACCACGACCGTCCGCGCCTTGTCGACGTCGAGAATCGGCATCCCGGCGATGGGGCTGTTCGGATCGGTGCGGGCCACCGGGTTAACCACGTCGTTGGCGCCGATCACCAGCACCACGTCGGTCTGCGGGAAGGTTGGGTTGATCTCGTCCATCGCCTTGAGCTTCTCGTAGGGAATCTCCGCCTCGGCCAACAGCACGTTCATGTGACCCGGCATGCGCCCGGCCACGGGGTGAATGGCGAATTCGACTTCGATGCCGCGCTCTTCCAACACGTTGGTCAATTCGCGGACCGCATGTTGCGCCTGGGCGACCGCCATGCCGTAACCGGGCACGATCACGGCCCGCTGAATGTTATCGTACAGCATGGCAACTTCCTCAGCCCCGGCGCTCTTGATCTTGCCCTCGTAGATGTCGTCGACCGGCCCGGTATCTCCGCCGCCGGGCCCCATGACGCCGAACAGCACGTTAAACAATGAGCGGTTCATGGCCTTGCACATGATCCGCGTAAGAACCACGCCCGAGGCACCGACCAATGATCCGGCCACGATCAAGACCGTATTACCGATGACAAACCCGGTCGCGGCAGCAGCCAAACCGGAATAGGAGTTCAACAGCGCGATCACCACCGGCATGTCGGCCCCGCCGATGGACGTCACCAGCAGCACGCCGAGCACGAGCGCCAAGAGCACCATCGGCAGGAACAGCCACAGCGAACCGCCGGCGATCATCCCGGCTCCGAGCGCCAGGGTGACGACCGCCAGCAACGTGTTGGCGGCTTGTTGGCCGCTGAAGCGGAGCGAGCGTTTGAAGATCGCCAGTTCTTGCAGCTTGCCGAAGGCGATCAAACTGCCGGAGAACGTCACGGCGCCGATGATTCCGGAAGCCGCCAGGGCCAGCGAGAAATCCAGAGCAAGCCGCCCCGTCTGGGGATCGGCCGCGGCCAAAACGGCCTTGGGCGGCAACACGGCGGCAGCGCTGGCCACCAGCACCGAAGCCAGTCCGCCGAAGCCGTTGAACAGCGCCACCAATTGCGGCATGGCGGTCATTTCGATCTTCACCGCCAGCACCACGCCGATCGCGCTGCCCAGCGCGAGCCCGGCCAGCACCACCGCGATGCCGATCTTGTCGTAGCCGCTCTTCTGAAAGAAGTAGACCATCGCCACCACGACGGCCAGCAACATCGCCAACGATCCAATCAGATTGCCGCGCACGGCGGTGCGCGGATGGGTCAGCCCCTTCAGTCCGACAATGAACAGCGTCGCGGCCGCCAGATATATCAGGTTCGTCCAATCCACGATACGTTCAACTCTTTCGGCGAAACATGCTTAACATGCGATGGGTGACCAGAAAACCGCCGACCGCGTTGATCGAGGCGAACACGACCGCTAGAAAGCCGATCGCGTCGACCGTGAAACCTTCGAAACCCGTTCCGTACAGGCCGCAGAGGATCGCCCCCACCAGCGTGATGCCGCTGATCGCGTTCGAGCCCGACATCAAAGGCGTGTGCAGCGTCGGCGGGATTTTCGTGATGATCTCGAAACCCACAAACACCGCCAGTACGAAGATCGTCAGGAGGATGATCGGGTCGACAGGGGGTTTTTCGTTCTGGCTGACGGAGGCGGACGAAGCGCCTTGCTCATCGGCCCAAACGTCGGACGGCGCTAGCGACACCGCCGAGAAGATCAGCAGCAACATAGCCGCGGTGAGGATGTTGAAGAGCCGATGGGTCATGGTAAAGGGTCGCGTCTGAACAAGTTGAACATTTTCACGAGATCGGAAATCCGAAGCACGAAATCCTAAACAAATCAAAAATCCGAATCTCAAATGTCAAAAACGTCGGACATTGGAGAGTTTCTTGTATTCGTGCTTTGAATTTGTTTCGGATTTCGGATTTCGGATTTGAATCGCAATACCGCGTAAATTATTCCCGTGCGGGGCCTAAAAACTTTGCTACGCCCCGTCATTTGGTTTCACTTCGTCGACAGCCACGTCGGTGTCTTCCACTCCACCGGCGTCCTGCATCTCAGCCGTCTCCTGCGGCGCCAGCGCCGGCAGGCCGAGAATCTCTCGCACCCGCGAATGGACCACTTCGCCGTCGCGGGTCATCAGCGTGTCGCGGGTGATCTCGTCGTTCATGTCGAGGTGTAGCTCGCCGTCTTTGATCAGATGCAGCAGAAACGTGACGATGTTCTTGCTGAACATTTGGCTGGCATGATACGGCGCTTCCGACGGCAGGTTCGTCGGCCCCAAGATCGTTACGCCGTGGGCATCAACCCGCTCGTCGGCCTTGGTCAGTTCGCAATTGCCGCCCCGTTCGGCCGCCAGGTCGACAATGACCGAGCCGGGGGCCATCCCCGCTACCGCTTCGGCGGTGATCAACAGGGGTGACTGCCGGCCAGGAATCGCCGCGGTGGTGATCACCACGTCACACTCCGCAACCACCTCGGCCATCAGCTCTCGCTGGCGGCGATAAAACGCCTCGTCCATTTGCTTGGCATATCCGCCGGCCCCTTCGGCCTGCTCGCTCTCCAACTCCATCTCGACGAATTTTCCGCCCAGGCTCTCCACCTGCTCCTTCACCGCCGGCCGCACGTCGTAAGCCTGTACCACCGCGCCCAATCGCCGGGCCGTGGCAATCGCCTGCAACCCGGCCACACCGGCCCCGATGATGAACACCCGGGCGGCGGCGACCGTGCCGGCGGCGGTCATTAACATCGGAAACATCTTCGGCAGCGTCACGGCCGCCAGCAGCACGGCTTTGTAACCGGCCACCGTGGCCATCGACGAGAGGATGTCCATGCTCTGCGCCCGCGTGATGCGGGGCATCATTTCCAGGGCAAATACCGAGACACCCCGCTCGGCCGCCTTTTGCAGCGGCTCGGCCACCGACAGCGGATCGGCCGAACCGATGATGATTTGCCCGGCCCGCATCAACTCGAAGTCGGCCGCGCCGGCGTGAGGATTCGCCCCACAGCAGCGAACCTGCAGAATCACGTCTGCGGCGAAGGCCTCGCCGCGGTCCGAGACAATGCGGGCTCCTTTGGCTTCATACTCCGCATCCAGAAACCCAGCCTCCTGGCCGGCGCCAGTTTCGACCGTCACCTCCAGCCCGGCCTTCGCAAGCTGGCCGACCATCGCCGGAATCAGCGCCACACGGCGTTCGCCGGGGAAAGTCTCTTTGGTCACCGAAACGATCATAGATGCGGGCTCGTAGGTCGCGGCTTGCCGCGACGATTCCAGACGTAAATTCTGGTTCGGGTCTATTGCTCGGGAATCTCGCCAAAGACGGGGATTGTGCCATATTGGCGGGAATCCGGGAAGGACACATCCGCGCCGAAAGAGATTTGGGGGAGATTTTGGACCCGGTCCTTCCAATTTCGATGGACCCGCACGTCTCTTGACCACGACGACGTTTGACCACTATGGTAGATAGTGCGTCTTCGAGACTAAGAACCTGAGTTGACGGCCTGGAATAGTACCTCGACGCGCAAGTCTTGAAGTTGCGCATTTCTTAGTCCCGGAGGGACGGCATCGAATAGCCTGGGGCGTGAGCCCCAGGAATAATGACTGGCTTCGCATCGATCACGATGGTGTGCGGCTATCGATGATCTTCTGGTCGTTTCGCGGCGGAATCGACGATGAGGAGACCCAGCATGACGAAACGCGACTGGATTGAGGTTGGCTTGAAGCTCTTGGGAGTCTACTTCACCGTAACGGCCATCGCGACGGTGATCGGCACGCTGGTGTACGTCTTTTACGAGCTGGAACAATTTGGTGTGCAGCTAGCCTACTTCGATTCAGGCGGTGCGGCATATCGGCTGCTCCATTTACTTCGGCCTATCGTGTTCGCCATCGCAGCCTGCGTCTTGCTTTGTCGCACCGAATGGTGCTTGAGAAAACTGGGGTGCCCTCCCGGTACTGACGACGAGTAAACGCCCATCGCTTTTTCAACTTCCCACCGTTTCTTTCTGACAACGGTTCAAATTAGGACACTACCGAGCGCCGAGCCACCTTGATGCAATCCGCCCAGGGCGGTAGATTATTAGCTTTCCCGGAATGGCCGGGCTGCGGGTGGGGTGCGTCTTTTTCGCCTCTTGCCGGCGGAATACGCGCAACAGAGCAGGAATACAGACTGATGTTCAAGACTTACATGGCCAAGCCGGGCGAAGTGGAGCAGAAGTGGTGGCTGATCGACGCCGAGGATAAGATCGTCGGCCGTTTGGCCACCGAAATCGCCGTGATTCTGATGGGCAAGCACCGGCCCACCTACACACCGCACGTCGACACGGGCGATTTCGTCGTCGTCACCAACGCCGAGAAGATCGTCTTCAGCGGCAAGAAGTGGGAGCAGAAGCGATACACTTGGTACACAGGTTATCCCGGGCTGAAGAGCGAAACGGCCGAGACGCGGCGGGCCAAGAAGCCGGAGTTGATTCTCAGCGAGGCCGTGCGTCGGATGTTGCCCAAGAACAAGCTGGCGACCAAGATGCTCTCGAAGCTAAAAGTTTACGCCGGCAGCGAGCACCCCCATCAGGCCCAAGCCCCCGAGCTGCGCGAAACGGCCGCCAAGGTCGTGGCTGCGAAATAACTGAACCGTAGCTGAATTCGCAAGAATTCGGCCGAGCAACGCCTAACTCGTTCATTTTAATTCACCGTAAGAGGAAACTCGATGGCAGCCGCCAAAGCCACCACCCCCGATGCCCTGGGAACCGGACGCCGCAAGTCGTCGGTCGCCCGCGTCCGCATACGGGCCGGCAGTGGGAACATCACGATCAACAAACGCACTCTGGACGATTTCTTCCCTAACGTGCGAGATCGTAACGACGTGCTTGCCCCGCTGATCCAGACGGAAAAGCGCGACGAGGTCGACATCATCATTCGCGTTCATGGCGGCGGCTTTACCGGCCAAAGCGGCGCCTGCAAGCTGGGCATCGCCCGGGCTTTGAAACAGTACGACGGCGAGTTGGAGGAAGCCCTCCGCGAGCAAAACATGCTCACCCGCGACAGCCGCATGAAAGAGCGCAAGAAGCCCGGCCTGCACGGAGCCCGCCGCGGCACCCAGTTCTCGAAACGTTGATTCAACGCAATCGTCGATCAGCACAGACACGGCTTGCGGACCATCCGGTTCGCAGGCCGTTTTCGTGCGCGGAGGCTCGTTTCTGGTTTTCGCGTTGCGTCGACGACACGAAAAACCGTCTGTCAATCAGCTGCGGGGCGGTCGGCGCCGTGTGCAGCAGTAGTATCCAAACCAATAAACCACCGGCACAAGGCCGGTGGAGGAAAGCCAAAGTGGCGCTGTCCAACCAAGCTTTGTCTGAAAACAGGTTGGACTCGTGTTCCGCATCAGCCGCTGGGCGTTAGCAGCCTGCTGAAGAAGTCGGGGTCTGGTCCAATTTTCGGCGAGAGGACGTTTTTTTTCGCATGACGTCGACCGAAAACTTGGACCTGACCCTCCGTCCACTTTTCAGCAGGCTGTTAATCCACGTTACGTTTTCCCGTACAAAACCCGCGGCTAGTACCTTGCGGCTCACGCCACCCTGCTAGCATTGCCAGCGGCCACTGACCTTGCCCGGTTGTGACACTTGGCGTAAATTACCCGCCTGCACGCTCCTACAACGGGCCTGCCCCGCATGAGGGTTTCATGGAAGATTCCCCTTCTTGGCGAGTTACGCCAGATGCAACGTATGGAAACGGTACGTCTTGTCAGTGTCGCTGAGCCGGAGCCGGCGCTCTCGCGCGACCTCGCGCCCGACAGGGTTGCGTCGTATCATCGACTGGCGGCGCCGCTGCGGCGGGCAATCATGCGCACCCGGCAGTGGCTGCTGACCGAGCAGAACGCCGAGGGTTATTGGGTCGCCGAGTTGGAAGGCGATTCGATTCTGCAAAGCGAATACATCCTGCTGCTGGCGTTTCTGGGGCGAGAGCAATCACGGACCGCCGCGCAACTGGCCAACCGACTGATCGAAACGCAGCTTCCGGGCGGTGGCTGGGCGATGTATCCCGGCGGCAAGGTCGAAGTCGGCGCGACGGTCAAGGCCTACTTCGCCCTCAAGCTGACCGGCCACGACCCGGGCCAAGACTACATGCAGAAGGCTCGGCGGGCCGCGCTGGCCCACGGCGGTGCCGATGCGGTCAACAGTTTTACGAGATTTTATCTCGCGCTGCTGGGCCAGATTCCCTACAGCCAATGTCCGGCCGTGCCGCCCGAACTGACGCTGCTGCCCAAATGGTTTCCGGTGAACCTGTGGGCGCTGAGCGCTTGGACGCGGACGATTGTCGTGCCGCTGTCGATCATGTCGGCCTGCAAGCCGGTGCGAGAGGTTCCGCCGGAGTGCGGCATCCGCGAATTGTTTCTCAAACAGCCCGACGATTGGCCGGAGCTACAATCGCCAGGCACGAAGTCGAAGCCGGGCTTGTGGAGCTGGGATCGATTCTTCCGTCGCGTCGATCGTGCGATCAAATGGTGCGAGCGGTTTCGGCTATTGCCGCTACGCCGCCGCGCGCTGCGCGCGGCCGAACGCTGGATGATCGATCGTTTTGCAGACAGCGACGGGCTGGGCGCGATCTTTCCGCCGATGGTCTGGAGCGTCATCGCCCTAAAATGCCTGGGCTACGACGAAGACTCCTCAGAGCTGCGTTACTGCCAGGAGCAGCTCGAGGGATTGATGATCCGCGAGCGCAGCACAGCACGCCTGGAGCCCTGCAAGTCGCCGGTGTGGGACACGGCCAACGCGCTGCGGGCGCTGTGCGATAGCGGCGCCTCCGCGGATGAAGAAGCCATTGACTCGGCCATCGACTGGCTGCTAACGAAAGAGGCCCGGCGACCGGGCGACTGGGCCAAGACGGTTCGGGCGGAGCCGGGCGGTTGGTATTTTGAACACGCCAATGCGTATTATCCCGACGTCGACGACACCGCGATGGTGTTGATGGCGTTGGCCGATCGATTTGATAGTCACCCCGGCGGCAGCAACGACGACTCTACATCGCGCTCGCTGCCGCCGGAGTTGACACTCGTCAGCCAAAACGATGCCACGGATCTGAAAGACGCCCGAGAGCAGGTCGGCCGGGTTGATCGTTTGGCCGGGGCGATCGGACGCGGGACCGCTTGGATGATGGCCATGCAGAATCGCGACGGCGGCTGGGGCGCGTTCGATCGAAATAACGATCGGCAGTTTCTCTGCCATGTGCCGTTCGCCGATCACAACGCCATGATCGACCCCAGCACGGCCGACCTAACCGGCCGCGTGCTCGAATCGCTCGGACGCCAGGGATTTCGCATCGGTCTGGGTGCCATGGGCAGCTTGCCTGCCGTTGATGAATCGTGGCACCGGCGTCCCGCCGGTGAACCACAGGCGGGACGCCTGTGCCACATTTCAACACAGGCGGGACGCCTGTGCCACAAGGGCGGGCAAGCCGCCCATGGCACCCCGTTTAATCTGGGCTATCGCAAACAAATCGACCGGGCCGTTGCCTATCTGCGCGAAACCCAAGAGGCCGACGGGAGTTGGTTTGGCCGCTGGGGGGTGAACTACATTTACGGCACCTGGCAAGTGCTCGTCGGGCTGCGGCAAATCGGTTTGGGCGTCGACGACCCAATGATGGTCGCCGGCGCGAATTGGCTGTTGGCACATCAACAACCGTGCGGCGGCTGGGGCGAATCGCCCGACAGCTACGACAACCCCCGGCTGCGCGGACAGGGACCGATCACCGCTTCGCAAACCGCTTGGGCCGTGATGGGATTGATCGCTGCCGGACGAGAACGCACGCCGGCGGTGGCCCGCGGGGTTCGCTCCTTGCTGGCCGGGCAAAACCGCGACGGCAGCTGGGACGAGCCGCAATTCACCGGGACCGGCTTCCCACGGGTGTTTTATCTGCGCTATCACATGTATCCGATTTATTTCCCGCTGATGGCCCTGTCACGTTACGCCGTGACGATCGGGGCCTGTTTGGAAGAAGCCGAGACCGTGGCGAGCCAACTGGCCGAAGCGGCGGCGGCGATGACAGAGTAACAAAGTTTCGGCGAGCGGCGGCCGTGAGGCCACCGGTGATTCCTCGATATGGTTCAACCTTTCCCGGCGAAATGTAATACCCCCGGGCTAACGCCCGCGGCTCGCCGGCTTGCGAAACGTGCAATTATGTCCG
Organism: Planctomycetota bacterium; assembly: GCA_022564995.1. GTDB lineage: Bacteria > Planctomycetota > Planctomycetia > Pirellulales > JADFKK01 > JADFKK01. Next base: position 25,991 of record JADFKK010000010.1, read on the forward strand.
TTCCTCTCTCACAAATGTGGACTGTCGCCCGCTATGTGCTGGCGAATCGCCTGCGGCGCCGGCAGCGGTTTCCGCTGGTGTTGATGCTCGAGCCGCTGCTGCGATGCAATCTGGCTTGTGCCGGCTGCGGGAAAATCCAGCATCCGGCCGAAGTGCTCCGCCGACAGCTTTCGCCCGAGGAGTGTTTTCGGGCGGCCGACGAGTGCGGCGCTCCGATCGTCTCGATCCCCGGCGGCGAGCCGCTCTTGCATCCGCAAATCGACCAGATCGTTGGCGGCCTCGTCGAGCGCAAAAAGTACATTTATCTGTGTACCAATGCCCTGTTGCTCGAAGAGTCGCTGCACAAATTCCGCCCGTCGAAGTATCTGACGTTGTCGATCCATCTCGATGGCCCGCGCGAAGAGCACGACCGGGCAGTCTGTCGCAAGGGAGTTTACGACGTGGTGGTCGACGCGATTCGCGTGGCGCTCTCGTCCGGCTTCCGCGTGACGGTCAACACGACACTGTTCAAGGGGGCGAATGCCGATCGCTACCGAGGTTTCTTCGACGAGATGACCGACCTGGGCATCGAGGGAATCACGATCTCGCCCGGTTACCAGTATGAAAAAGCGCCCGACCAGGATCATTTCTTGCGTCGGCTGGAAACGATCAACCTGTTCCGCCGCCTGCTGGCGGGGGCCAAGCGCCGCTGGAAGTTCAACCAATCGCCGCTGTTTCTGGAATTTCTGCAAGGCCGCTGGGATCTGGAATGCACGCCCTGGGGCAATCCCACCTACAACGTCTTCGGCTGGCAGCGGCCCTGCTATCTCGTCGACGAAGGCTATGCCGACACGTTCGCCGAATTGCTCGAAGAAACCGACTGGCACAACTACGGCCACGCCAGCGGTAACCCCAAATGTCGCGATTGCCTGGTCCACAGCGGGCATGAGCCGACCGCGGTTACGCAGACGTTCGGTTCGCTCAAAGCGATGCTGACGACGGCCCGGCTGATGCTGCTGGGGCCCAAGCGCGAAACGCCGCCCGATGTGTTGCCCCAGCCGCAGCGGGCTCCGGCGGAAGTCTTCGAGATCGCCCCGACCTGGCAGCCGACGGAAGACGCCGAGAATAGACTTCATGAGGTTCACCACGGGTGACACAACGCATCCTGCACATTGTTTCATCGCTTGAATACAGCGGCACGTCTCGTCAGGCGGCGCGGTTGGCGATTGCGTTGGCCGGCCATGGGTTTGACGTCCATCTGCTGGCGTTGTTTGCCGCGGAAGATGCAGAGCTTGCCGTCAGCTTGCACGGCGAGTTGCAATCGGGCGGCGTTAGCACAAGCGAAATCGGCCAGCGGCGGCCGTTCGATCCGCATTCCCTCTGGCGGCTGAAACGGCGTATCGCCAAGCTGCGGCCCGATTTGGTTCACACCTGGCCCTCGTCGGCCAATACGCTCGGACGCATCGCGGCGCGGATGGCCGGGGTCGATGCGATCGTGGCCTGCGAGCGGGGAGTCGATCGTTGGAAATCGCGGCGACGGCTGTTTCTGGATCGACGATTGGCCCGACGTAGCGAGCGGGTGATCTGTGCCGCCGGCGCGGTGCGCGACTTCTACACGTACCATCGTGTCTTCTCGCCCGATGTAGTCGCCGAAAAAGTCGAACTGATCCGTGATGGTGTGCCTTTGTCGACCGAGTCCACCATTTCGCGGGCCGACCTATTGCAACATCTCGATATTCCGGGCGACGCTCGGCTGATCGGGACCGTGGGGCAATTCTGGCCCCGCAAGCGGATCAAGGATCTTATTTGGGCCGCCGACCTGCTCAAGGTAATCCGCGACGACGTGCATCTGGTGATTCTCGGCGACAGCCCGCGGGGTCTGCCGCAGCATGGCTGGCGTCTGGAGCGATTTCGAGATCAGGTGCAGATTGCCGACCGGGTGCATCTAATCTCGCCGGCCAGCTTGTCTAGCGCTTTTTCCTGCGGCGTGCTTGGCTTGGCGGCCGAGGTGCTGCCGCATTTCGACGTCTTCTGGCAAGGCAGCCATCACGCAGGCGCCGTGCTGGGCATGATCGAGGCCATGGCGGCCGGAGCAGCGGTCGTCGCCAGCGACATTCCGGCCCATCGCGAGCTGATTCGTAGCGACACGGACGGAATCCTCGTGCCGGTCGGCGATCGCGCAGAGCTGGCCACCCAGGCCAACAGACTGCTGAACGATCCCGAATTGCGCCAGCGGCTGAGCCAGGGGGCAAAAAACCGGGTCGCGACCGACTTTCGTTTCGACACGATGGTCGAGCGTCATCTTGACGTATATCGCGGTCTTGTGTCACGGTAGCGTTTATCTGGGGTCTGGGGGCTGGGAAAATCCGAAGCAAAGCGTACCCAGTACCCAGTACCCAGTCCCCAGTCCCCAGTCTCCAGTCCCCAGTCTCCACGCCCCACATCCCACATCCCTCCCTGGGTTTGTACGGACGCTGACATTGAAACTTCACGCCGCGTTACTAACGTAACGGTTTTGACAGACGGTCGGACGAATTGCGACACCATCATGGACTGCCGGCTCAAATGTCGAGAGAAGTGGAGTCTCCGCTGGTGTGACGCCTGTTACGTGACACCGTGTCTCACATTCCCGGCCCTCAGCATCGACGCTCAAGTGCAGATCGCCGGAGACATCTTGGCGAACTGACCGGAGCGGTTAGAATCACTAGTGCAAGTGCCGAGATTCGCCGGCCAAACAGCCGGCTCCGTACTACCGAGAGCCCGTTCAACTGAGATACTGGAGGCTTAAGATGAAGGACGTGTTGGCCGTCGTGTTGGCCGGGGGCAAAGGCTCCCGGCTGGAGCCATTGACGCGAGATCGAGCAAAACCGGCGGTGCCGTTCGGCGGTGCTTACCGGATCATCGATTTTTCGCTCTCCAACTGCATCAACAGCGGCGTGCGAAAAATCCTCGTGCTCACGCAGTACAAGGCGATGAGCCTGGACCGGCACATCAATCTCGGCTGGCGAGGGTTTCTCTGTCGCGAGCTGGGCGAGTTCATCGACATCGTGCCGCCGCAGCAGCGGATCGACGAACATTGGTATCAGGGCACGGCCGACGCCGTGTACCAAAATATCTACACCATCGAGAAAGAACGCCCCGAGTACGTCATCATTCTGGCCGGCGATCACATCTACAAAATGGATTACGAGCGGCTCGTCGGCTTTCACAAACAAAGCCGGGCCGACCTGACGGTGGCGGCGCTGCGGGTCGACGTCGAGGCGGCCAAGCAGTTTGGCGTGATGCAAATCAACACCGAAGGGCGGATCGTCGGCTTCGATGAAAAGCCCGAGCAGCCGCGCACCATACCGGGCGACGACGACCACGCGCTGGCCTCGATGGGAATTTACGTGTTCAGCGCGCGGTTTCTGTTCGAGCACCTTTGTCAAGACGCGACCAGGCCAAGCAGCGCGCACGACTTCGGCCGTAATATCATCCCGTCGATCATCGAGTCACACCGGGTGTTCGCGTTTCCCTTCCGCGACGAAAACCGCAAGACCGACGCTTATTGGCGCGACGTGGGGACGCTCGACGCATATTACGAAGCCAACATGGATCTGATTGCTGTCGATCCGCAACTCAATATCTACGACGATCGCTGGCCGCTGCGCACTTACCACGCCAATTTTCCGCCGCCCAAGTTCGTATTCGCCGAAGAAGGCCCCGACGGCCGCCGCGGACATGCCCTGGATAGTATCGTGTCTCCCGGCTCAATTATCTCCGGCGGGCGCGTCGAGCGATCGATTCTTGGGCCCAATACGCGGATCAATAGCTTCGCCACGGTGGAGGATTCGATTCTCTTCGGCGAGGTCGAAATCGGACGGCACGCCCAAGTGCGCCGGGCGATTCTCGATAAGGGAGTCAAGATCCCCTCGGGGGTGAAGATCGGATACGATCTGGAGCACGACGCCGCGCGAGGATTCACCGTTAGCCCGGGCGGCGTGGTGGTCATCGCCAAAGCCGACGGGGTCGAGCACTTTCTGGCCGACGAAACGGCGCAAGTGTAACGGGCCGCACGACCGTTATGGCCGACATCTCCGGCGCGGCATCCCCCTGGTTTACCGATGGTGACTGGAATATCCCGTTATCATCTTTGCGCGATTTCGAACGAGTCATGCGGTCTCCCGCAATTCTCGCGTCGCCGCGGCTGGCGCGATACCTTGGGTCGCTCCGGTTTCGGTCCGTAATCCAAGTCGCCGTCTTGATTTGCGTCCCGTGTGGCGTACTTTTCAACCGAAGGCGCATGGGCTGTCTCGATGACGACTTACGGCTGAAAAACCATGGATACACAACTGTCTCCCTCGCTACTAACGATTCTCATCCTCTTATCGGAAGCGGCGGCTGGCATCGTGCTGGGATGGTGGCTCAGAGGCACCGTCCGCCCCGCCACGGACGACGCCGAGACCGCGAGCCACCTCGACGCCCAACATGCCCGCGAAGCGCTCGAACGGGTTCGTGCCCTGACCGAGCGTGTTGCGGAAAACGTCGGTGCGCATACGACCCGCGTGCAAGAAATCAGCGACGAAATATCGGCCAAGACGGCCACTTCGCAGGGAGGGGAGTCTGGAGACGACATTCTAGCTTCGATTTCACAACTCTTCGCCGCCAACGAAAAGATGCACGAACAGTTGGCACAGGCCGAAAACCGAATGAAGGAACAGGCGGAGGAAATCGAAAGCCAAGTCACGATCGCCCGCACCGACGCGCTGACCGGTATCGATAATCGTCGGGCCTTCGACGACGACCTACAGCAGTGTGTGAACAACTGGCATCGACTGAAAACGCCTTTCAGCATGCTGATCCTCGACGTCGACCATTTCAAGAAATTCAACGACACCCACGGACATCAGGCCGGAGACGAAGTGCTCAAGGGGGTCGCCCGCGCCATTGCGGATTGTACGCGCGACGTCGACTTGGTCTCTCGCTACGGCGGCGAAGAATTCGCGGTGATCTTCCCGGGCACGGACTTGGAAGCAGCAAAGATCGTGGCGGAGAAAGCACGTTCGGCAATCGAAAGCAGCGTCTTTCATTACCAACAGACCGAGCTGAGCGTCAGGGCGAGCCTGGGCATCGCTCAAGCGCTGGACGACGAAACGGGTGCGTCGCTCGTCAAGCGCGCCGACACGGCGCTGTATCTGGCCAAAGAGCGTTCCCGCAACTGCTGCTTCTACCACGACGGACAACAGGGCCATCTGCTGGAATTTGCGGACGAGAAGGAGGCGGAGCCGCCGGAAACCGCGCCGGCTGATGAGGAATCGCCCGCACCTCAGATTGATCCGCAGACGGGCCTTCCCGATCGGGCCGTCTTGCTGGAAGACGCGACGCGTCGGATCGCTGAGTGGCGACGATACGAAAGCCCCCTGTCGACGATCAGCATCATCATTGACGACTTCGACGAGCGGATCGAGCAGTTCGGAAACTCAGCACGCGATCTGATGCTCAAAGTGGTCACCCAGTTTCTCCAGGCGTCGATGCGCGACATGGACGCGGTGGCTCGTTGCGAGACGAATCTCTTCGCAATTCTGATTCCCGGTGTCACCCTGGAACATGCGGTCGGAGTCGCCGGGCGTTTACGCATGGCGATCTCTCGCTGCGCTGTGCAATTGGCCGGAACTCCATTTGAAGTTACCGTCAGCCTGGGAGTCGCCACGGCAACCGCGGACGATGACGCGGCGTCGCTGCTTGGCAGAAGCGAATTGGCCGCCGCCCATACGGCCGAAACGGGCGGCAATGCCACCTCGATTCACGACGGCGAGCATTGCGAACGGATCGACGTCGAGCTTGAGATCGTCGAGTAGTGTCGTCCCGCTGCCTTTCGGGTTGACGATCAGCCCGAATTATTCATCAGCCGCGGGGCGCAAGTCCCCGGTTCCTTCCGCAATCCCCAATCTCCAGCCCCCCAAACGCCCTGCACGGCAGCGGATTTCACAGACTCACGCTGTAGCGCCAGCCTTAGGCAGAAATCTCGAAGCCCTTTCGCTGCTGGCGGCGCTGCAATGCGTTGGCCTCGTCGTCGCCGACGATCTGTTCGGTCGCCAAATCCCAAGTCAGCTTGCGGCGTAGCAGCAGGCAGAGGTTGGCCAGATGCAGGACGGTCACCGTTCGGTGATGGCTAAAGGCATCGGAAATAGGCAGGTCGCGAGTTTTGACGCACTCGAAGAAATTGCCCATGTGATTGCCGGGGCGTTTACCTCGGTAGAGCTTGGTGATGGCATCCGCCGGCAAAGGTTCGTCTTTCAAACGATCGACCGGTTTTCCGTAGATGCCTCCGCGATTGACAAAGAACCGGCCTTTACTTCCCTCGAACATCACGCCTTGCCGTCGTCCGGTCACCAGTTGTAACTCGACACCGCCCGGCACTTTGCACAGCACGTCGAACTGCGCCGGCATGTTGTACCCGTTTTCGATCTTGGGCAGTTCGCCCTGGCCTTCGAGAGTGAGGAGTCCTTTCTTCGGCAGGCCGATGGCCCACAGCGAGATGTCGACGTGATGAGCGCCCCAGTCGGTCATCTGTCCGCCGGCATACTCACGCCACCAGCGAAAGTTCACGTGGCAGCGCTGGGGCGTATATGGCACCAGCGGCGCCTGGCCGAGCCACATGTTCCAATCGAGATGCGCCGGTGCGGCGCTGGTTGGAAAAGGGCCACCCTTTTGCCCGCCGCCGGTCGACGCGATCACACGTTTGAGCCGGCCGATTCGACCGTCGCGGACCATGGCGACGGCCTGCAAGAAACGGCCGCCGAATTCGCTTCGCTGCTGGGTTCCGACTTGTAGCACGCGGCCCGTTTTCTTCACCACCTTGCAGATCAGCTTGCCTTCGTCGATGGTCAGCGTGAGCGGCTTTTCGCAGTAGACGTCTTTGCCTGCCTGCATGGCATCGATAGCGATCTTCGTGTGCCAGTGGTCGGGCGTGCCGATGGTGACGACGTCGATGTCTTTACGCTCCAGCAGCTTGCGATAATCAGTAAAGTGGGTCTTGCCGTTGGGCTCGCCGCCGAGGTGCTTTTTGTCGACGTCGCAGCGGGCCGCAATCTCGCCAAACCGGCTCGCGTTGCCGGCGATCGATCGCCCGCGACCACCCAGCCCGATGGCCCCGACCAACGGACGATCGTTCTTCGATTTGGTGTCGTCGGCCCGGGCCAACTCGCCGCTGAAGAAATACGGTGTTGTCACGCTGGCGGCGAGAGCCGTCGTTTTCGACATGAACTGACGACGAGTTGGAGTATTGGCGGGCATCGGTATCTCCGTTGGTATATCGCTCACTATGACTGTGGCGACAGTATTCGACCAAACGATTTCGATCATACCGCGCAGCGGCAGCAAATACCAATGCTTCGCCGTCGAAATTCACTGCTCCAGATGAACCTCACCTTGTTTGTTGATGGTTCTTCAGGGATTTTAATGGGTCGTTTCATCGGCTCCGCCGCAGACAGTACGGCTTCCTCTTCTCTATTCACACGAACCAGTTCGGTGTGACGAACGATGAGCCCGGGGAACCGTTTGATGCCAACGCGTGGAACGGTTACCGCACCGGCTTTCATCGCCCGAACGCCCATGGGGACGTTCGCATAGGCGGAGATGACGATCACCGGCAAATCGAAGCCGCCGTCCACGAGACACTCCTGCAATTCCAGGCCGTTGATGCCGGGCATCCGCACGTCGGTTACGACGCAGCCGCGTCGTTCGTGCGTCATATCGTCGAGGAATTCCTCGGCCTCGTACCAGATTCAAAAGAACCTGCTGAATTTGAATTCGATCGGCCAACACAAGGGGAAGCGTATCTTCTAGACAGGTCTCGAACGATGCTTGACGGCAGGATGAACTCGAAAGGCGGGGGGTTCGCAGAAAAAAAGAGCGTTTCGCCCAGTTTTTAGCGAAATCTGGCAAGCTAACGAAAAAACCGGGATTGGCCTGATTTTCGGCATGATAGGGTCGTTTTTCGCAATTCGTGGGCCGAAAATGGGAAATCCGGCCCCTTACCCCTCACTTTTTCGATGGGCTGCCGGGGGCTAGGGGCGGCGAAGACCATTGACGCGTCGAGGCCAACTCGTAGAATTAGGCGTCACGACGAATCGTGGCTGGCAGAGACATGGTGAGAGCCGGATGCCGCACGGCGGTTTTCGCTCTCCCCACCTTTTTGGTGTAGTTGTGGCCTTCGAGGGAAGTGCTCGCCTCCGTTTGTTGGCGGTCTGCTGTTTTCAGGTCGGACCGTTGGCTTGCTGCTCGTGTAGCGGTGCCGGCGGCCCATGTTTTGGGTTTGTTTTGAGGAGTGCAGAAATGCCACAGGGTAAGATTAAGAAGCTCGTGTCGGACAAAGGTTTTGGGTTCATCGAGGGTGATCGGGACGATATGTTCTTTCATCACTCGGAGGTCCAGGGCGTGAGCATTGAGCAGCTCACCGAAGGTCAGTTGGTCGATTACGAAATCGGCGAAGGCCGCAAGGGCCCCTGCGCCGTGCAGGTTCGGCCCTCGGAGTAAACGGCGATTCAGCTCCGTTTACGACGAGAAATCAGCAGACGCCCCCGGGTCAGTAGATCCGGGGGCGTTTTTGTTTTGAGCGCTGCAGGAACGAAGCGGAAAGCACGGCTCTCCCTCGCTCCTGTCTGCTCTAGGGCGCAAAAAACCGGCCAAGGCACGAGCAACGCCCCGGCCTGCGTCTGGGGTCTCGAGGCCCCGTTCGACCACGCCCGCGGCGGCTTTTGGAAGACGGGGCGGTAGCGTGCGGCATCATTCACTTGGTTGCCCGGTGATGCTGCCAACGTACTCGCAGAAATCGATGAACGACTGAAACGTCTTGAGGTGGTCCGGTTCGTCGACGCTAACGTCGTAGAATCGCTTGAAACGAGCCAATGTTCTGCTTTGTGGACTTCGCGTCAACACTTTCCTGTTGCCGAGAAACCACGTCTCAATCGACCGGTTTTGCACGATGATCTTGAGCTCGCCACGAGCCAGTTGGTAGTCGGCTCCGTCCATCCGGCGTTCGACGTCGGCAATGCACTCTTGGGGAGTTGACTCTTCAGCGTCGAAACAGAGCACAAGAAAGTCGTATCGTCCGACCTTGTTGAAGTCCTGTATGGCGTTTGGCAGATGAACATCGAGAATCGACGGATTCCCCTCCGCCGCTGATGAGGAAATAATTCTTGTCGTCAACTTCGTTGAACCGCTCGACTCGGGAGAAGTGGGGCAGGAGATGCGACAACCACTTCGGGTAGACCTTTGCCTCGGTTCGCCTCCCCTCGACCAAGAAGTAGAGATTCATTCAACGGCAATCCCCTCTTGATACACAGGCAGATTCATCAGCTTGATGAATGCCTCGTGGCGCGACTCATCCAATCCGAATTCGCTGGCATCACGCGTCGATCTACAGTACGCTACCGAAATCGCCTTGTCAGCGTCCATTTGGTCTCCCTAATCCCGTTTCCCTTCCCAACTTGCCTGGATTTTTTGTCCTTGGCGAGGTTAAGGCGGTTTAGCACACTCGCCTGTGGATCACCGGCGGGACGCCGGTGCCACGAAAGCAGCGTTAGCACTGCGCAAAAAACCGGCCGAGGCACATGCAGCCGCGCCCCGGCCGGGAAGATTCTTCGTCGTATTACTTACTCCGCTTTGCCACGTTGATATACGCGTGGACATGCGGGGCGCCGCGGAAGTGGCAGACCAGCGTTGGGCCTTCTAGCCGCCAGATGTCCCACTTCTCGTCTTTGTCCAGGTCGCCGGACTTGTAGAAGGCGATTTGTAGTTTGTCGACGCCGCCGCCGGCTTCGACGATTTCCATCACTTCGTCGACGTCTTCGCTGCGGTACGGCTTCATGATGTCCTTGAGCACGGCGCTGACCAACTCCTTCTGATCGTCCGAAAGATCGCTGCCGGCGATGCCCGGCAGAGCCGAAACGTCTTCACGAATCTGCACGGCCGTCTCTTTGGGGGCCTTCTCTATCAGCGCCTTCGCACGCTGAGCCCCATCCAGCGCGTCGAATACTTCGTTGGCCCGATTGGTCTGGTAAGAGAACAGGTTCTCTTTGCTGTTGCCGCGTTTGCTGTGTCCGTAGATGATCGGCCCGCCGAAGGCTGTGCCCTCGATCGTGTCGCCATCAGCCCGCAAGGTGAGATGCCGACCGGTCAATTCAAACTCGAACTGTTTGTCTTCCGGATTTCCGAAGATCGCGACGGTGTAGCGTCCGAAGCCGCCCCAGTCTTGCTTCATCTGCTTCTGGAATCGCTCGAAGCCGTCTTCGGAGGTGACGCCCTTGACGATTTCGGTAATCGTCGCCTGCTGATCCTTGTTGAAAAACGTGCCGATCTTCGCTTCGGTGATCGACCAATTGGGATTGATCTGCATGCGGCGCTTGTCGCTAAACGGCAGCGCGACGACCTTTTTCTGCTCGCTGCTCAGGCTTTTGTACAGCCGGGCCACAGCCGTCTCGGCCGCGCTGGTCTTGCTCGGAGCCGCCTGGGCCAACAGTGGCAACGTACCGACCGCAGCGGCCGCGCCGGCGGTCGTGCCGAGAAAACGCCGGCGGCTAACCGGCCCATTGTAGTCTGGCCCGTCGCAGTCCGGGCAATCGTGTCGAGTGGCATCCTGTGTCATGATCGTGGGCCTCCAAAAAAGGGATGGAAATACGAACGGGTCGGTTGATGTGGTCGCGTCGCGTTACCGTAGCAGCAGCGACAAGCATCAATGTAGGCGGATGGGTCCGCCGCGTCAAATGTTTTCTTCCCCTGCGTCGTTCGGGTCGGGAATTGGGAGCTTCGGTCACGTCGTTTATGAGGAGCGGCTCAAGCCCGCCTCGGGCACCGTCTACGCCTCAGACGTATTGGCCGATGGCAAGCTGTATTTCGTCAGCCGCGAAGAAGGCACCTACGTCCTGCAATCCGGCCCCGAGTTCGATCAGCTCGCCCGCAACACCATTGGGAGCCATAAAACCATTTTCAACACCACCCTCGCGACAAGCCGCGGCCAACTGCTGCTGCGCAGCCGCAAGTATCTGTATTGCATCGGGGCGAGGTAAGTGAGAAAAATATCATCACCGGCGATGCTTCCAATAATCGGGATGACGACTGTGATGCCTGACCACCAGAATCCTCACCGAGTCCGCCGCAGAGCGGTAGTAGACGCAGTAGGGAAACTGTTTGACACGGTGACGTCGAATCTCGTTTTCGACGACTTCAAAACGTTCGGGGTCGGCAGTTATTTCGACGACGGCTGTGTCAATCGCGTCGAGAAAATCGCTTCCAAGTCCCGCCACTCGACGATCGTAAAACCGGGCAGCCTCGATCATCTCGCTTTCGGCTTCCGGATGCCAACTCACTCGCATTTTATCGACCGCCGCGCGTCTTTCATGACTTCGTCGTGCGAGCGTGTTTTGACCTCGCCATCCTCGATCTCGGTGTCGCGCCGGCTGGCGAGTTCCAACGCCTCGGCTTCCGCTTGTGGAGAAATAACAACCTGCGAATCTTCCAGGCTCTGCCATACTTTTTGTGCTAACTCGGCGCGTTGGCTTGGCGCGAGAGCCAGCACTTGGGTCGTTAATTCATCGATCTTCATGGGAAGCACTCCCGGTCAATCATGCGATGACAGGTGCGGGGCGACTTGGAACCGCCTTCTTAACCATTCTACCGCGCCGGCACGTCGCCAACAACAACGACCGAAAGTGGCAGAAAACCAAGGGACTTTGTCATCCAAAGCCCGCTCAATCATCGTGCTATACTCTTGTCAACCATCCATTAAGACGAGGAAATCATGAAGAAACAATCGCTTGTAAGATTTTTCCTGGGTGGGGTCACGTGGTGCATCGTCACGATCGCCGGCATCTGCTGTTTATATGCCGGCGAATACCGCTTCTTGAAAACGGCCGAGGGTTGAGCCGGCTATTCGTCCCTTGTCATCAGCAACGGGGCGGGCGTGAAGGAATTACGAAAACCGACGAGACCGCGCTGGGGCGGCCTCGCCGGTTTGATTGAGACGTCTTAGTTGTAGCTGACGAATTACTCGGCGTCGGGGCGTTGGGGACGACGCGGACGATTGCCGCCCTCGCCGCCGGGTCGTCCGCCGCGACCGCCGCCGAAGGCGCCGCCACGACCTCCTCCGCCGCCGCCGAATCGCTGGGCCATTTTTTCCAGCTCGGCTTTGGTGATGGCGCCATCGCTGTTCGTGTCGAGTCGGTCGAACATTCGCTGGGCTCGCTCGGGCAGTTCATCTTTGGTGATCTTGCCGTCCTTGTTTTTGTCGTGCTGCATGATGCGAGAGACGAAGTCCTGGGCGCCGCCTCCTTGACCGCCGCCACGCTCGCCGCCGCGTCCACCACCGAATCCGCCGCGCCCGCCACCGCCAAATCCGCCAAATCCGCCCCGTCCGCCGGGGCCACCCGGGCCGAAGTTGGGACGCACTTCGTCGCGAGTTAGCTTGCCGTCTTTGTTCTTGTCGAGCTTCTTCAAGGCCGCCATGGCGTTCTTCAACTCAGATGCCGAAATCTCGCCATCCTCATTAGCATCCAACGCCGTGAACAACGGATTGGGCGGGAAGCCAAACCGCTGACCGCCGCCTTGACCGCCTCGCGGTCCAGCTTGTCGGCCGCCCCGCTGGCCGCCTTCTCGATCGCCCCTCGGGCCGCCACGTCGATCGCCACGAGCGCCCGGCCGGTCACCTTCGCCTCGTTGGCGCCCCTCGGGTCGCTGAGCCCAAGCGGTACCGACGATCATCGCCACGATCGCAATCGCGGCAACACAGCTCATGGCATGTCTCATCAGAATCTCCTTTTACGGGGTACGAAAAAGTGTCAATGACAGAATTCGTCGTGGCACCGGCGTCCCGCCGGTGAACCCCTCGCCGCTGAACCCCAGGCGAGACGCCTGTGCCACGGCTGGTTACTGCCGCCCCGGCGGCCGCCCACGTTCTATGGAACCCCACCGGTCCGCGGAGGTTCCCCCTCGCGCAAATCAGACGCGGCATCAGGCCGCATTTTGGGAGGCAGAACGATCGGTCGCGGTGGAGACCGTCCTGGCGGACCGTCACCAACGAACGCCTCAGGGCCGGAGCGGCTGGCTAAGCCTGCCCCGCGAGACGCCTTCATTCCCGACCCAAACCGGTTTTTCCCGACGCTTTTGGCGGCTCCTATTATTCCCCGTCCCTCGATCCTTTCTTCCCGCTCGGCGACACGGACGGGACCGGGCGAGGGTAGAACTGGGTGAGAGATTGCTGGCTGGGGCAAGAATCGGCCAAGAAGCCGCCGGCCTTGGCGAAATACGGCGGGCGAGACTCGACAATCGCCCATGAACCGCCTACGCTAGAGGTGGGGTTGGCGAGATTTTATTTCTGGGGGGGAACAGGAAAATGATGGGTTCAACCGGAATGTTCGAGTTGATTATGATGTTGGCGCTGCCCATGGGCGGCGGCAACGATCTGCTCGATTTTGTGCCGACCGACGAATTCTGGCGATCGCAGGGCGTGTATGTCTCTGGCAGAGCGATGATCTCCGAGCTGCGCGTCGTATCGGCCGACGACATCTCGCCGCTGATCGCGCAGCTCTCCAGCGCTGAGTTTGACGCCCGCGAGAAGGCCAGTCGCGAGATTTTGCGTCGTGGACCGGCGGTGGTGCCCCAGTTGGAAAGGGCCGCGGAAACCGGCGGCGGCGAAACGGCCTTGCGTGCCCGTTCGATGGTGCGGTTGCTCAGCGGCAGCCCGAAGATGTCGGCGGCGCGGCAATTGATGGCAATGCGCACCCTGGGCGAGTTGCGCCATCGCGAGGCGATCGGTCCGCTCAAAATGCTACTCAAAAGCGAACAGCCGTTTGTGGCCGAATACGCCGCGGCGGCGATCGCCCGCATCGAAGGCAAGCCGGCCGTGCGGCGGCGGCCGACGCGGGCGGAGCTCGACGAAGACGTGTGGCTTCTGCCGGCCAAGTGTGCGGTCGTCGGTCAGGCGTCGCTGCTGCGGAAGATCCCGCTGTCGTTTGAAAAGGCGCTCGAAAAAATGGGCCCCGGGCGGCGGGGGCGAGCCATCGACAAAGCCCAGGCGCTGAAGAAGTTTAACACGCTGGCGCTCGCCGCGGCCGACTCGATCGGCAACATGCGGCTCGATGCCCTGACGATGGGAATCTCGGACGACTTCAACGGTCGCAAAGGCTTCATGGTGATCGTCGCTCGTGGGCAATTCGACCGCCGGGCCGTAGTGTCGACGCTGCGCAAGCAATTCGGTGGCGGCGGGGCGGGCGGGTTTGGCGGGATGCTGGGCGTCAGTCAGATCGACGGGGTCGACGTGCTGTCGTTCTTCGGCATGTTCAAGGTGTTGCTGCTGTCCGATTCTCGGATGATCATCGTCGTCACACCCGGCGGTGCATTCGGCGGCGCGCCCGGCGGCGGAGGATTGCCGGATAGGGAGATGATCGCCGCCGCGAAGGCGGGCAAGCGCCCGCTGCAGGAAAACAAGCCGCTGACGGCGTTGGTCAAGTCCATCGATCGCGAAAAGTCATCGCTGTGGGCCGCCATGATACCGTCGGAGCATTACAAGACCGTCCCGCTGTTCGCGCCGTTCGATTCGATCACCTTCACCGCCCAGCAACACGCGGACGGCAGCGCCACCGGCCGTCTGGTAGCTCTGGGGGCCGACGGAGACAAGCGACGTGCGGCCATGGCGATGTTCGAGCGGGGCAAGGCCGAAGGCGCCCGGGAAATTCAGCGCGAGGCGCGACGAATGCCGATGCTCCAGCCGCTGGTCGCCTTCATGGAGTCGATCGAATACCGCCAGGACGACAAATCGGTCACCGTAACCGCCAAGATCAAAGACGCCGGCCCGATGCTGATGATGCCGCTGGTGATGATGGTCTCGATGGGGTTCTAGCCGCACCCAACGCCTCTTCACTTCAACAAACCCCAGCCCTGCCGGAAGGCCAGGGTTTGCCCGGCCCTCTCGCAGCGCCCTACTTCTGCTCCCCCATTTCCTTTATCACCTTCAACATTCCCTCCAGCACGCGCGGCGTTCGCACGTCTTGTTTGCCGCTCAGCAGCAGCACGAAGTTGTCGGCCAGGACTTCCTCGGGATGGATGATGTAGCCCGTGTTGCGGCCGATGGCTTCGAAGTACGAGGCCGTCTTGCGGGGATCGAGCAGCACCGGCTTGCCATCGACCAGCTTCGCTCCCCAGCGCTCTCCGTGTTGCTCAACGAGCATCAGCTTGAACTTCATGTAGCGGAAGAACGTGCCGCCCCGCACGACGTCGTATTTCTCGGCCGATGAATACAGGATCGGCACGGCATGAACCGTCTGGCCCTCGTGCTTCACGTCGACGTAATGTTCGATCGACGGCGCGTCGGGGTTGGTGATCTTGCGATTTTTGAGCGACGGCGGCAAGGGCACCTCTCCGCAGCGCTTGAAACCGACCACTTCGTACAGCTTGTCGCGCAGCTTGGGGTTGTGGCTGCTGAGAATGTGAAACAACTCATGGGCCACCAGCCGCTCCAGCCCTGCTTTGCTTCCGCGGACCATGTTGCGCGGCAAGATCACCGCATTTTGTCGGCAATAGGCGGCCCGGCCTTCGTCGCGGCCGTTGGTGTGAATGAACAGCACCGTCTTGGGAAAGTTCAGCTTGTGCGCGGCCATCTGCTTCCGCACGGCCGCCAACGCCGCGGAGACCGCCTTCACGTCCTGCTCCGGCCAGGCGATCACCTGCTTGGCCGCGAACTTGCGCAGATCCGCCGACGTCACCTCCTGGTCAGTCTGCAATCGCGACTGCAAATCGAACCGGCTGAGCGCCTTGGTGTAGCGATCTTCCCTGCCGAGCACGGCCGCCCCTTCCTTCACCGTGGCAAATCGTACGACGGACGCGCCATGTAGCGGGACTTCCTGGGCAGAGGCGCAGGTTGTCAGGCCTAGCAGAATGACCGTGCTCCGTACTATGTACCCAGTGCTCAGTAACCAATGCCGCATGGATATCTCCTCATGATTTAGTTGGACAGCGTCAAGGAGCAAATCATACCATGCCTGGAAAACCCATGGGACCAGTCGCGCATTGAAGGCGTTTCATGTAAGTTCCCTTCCATTCAGTGGCCCGGCGCTAGATAATTGGGACTGGCGTCCCGCGGACACAAAAGAGGAGCAATTTGATGATCGCCGATGAAAAAACCGCAAGGCAATATCTCCTAACGGCAGGCATCCTCCTCCTCGCAGTGGCCGTGGCTCTGGTCGCGCGTTTCGTATTTGGCGGGTAGGCTTCTCTGACGTTCCTCTGTTTTCTTGGCACTCACCAATTGGACAGCGCTACTTTGGCCTTCCCCCACCGGCCTTGTGCCGGTGGTTTATTGGTTTGGATACTACTGCGGAACGCGCGCCGTCCCGTGTTTTTCCGTCGTCTCCACCGCCGCCTACGGCGGCGGTGGAGACGACGGAGACGACGGAAGGACTGGGTTTGGGGGGGGGGGCCGTTCGATTAGTTGTCAAACCAGCAAGCCACCGGCACAAGGCCGGTGGGGATAAAACCTGAGGGCGCAATGTGTTACGTTCAACGGCTCGGCCAAAGTGGTGCTGTCCAACCAAAATCAACTCAAGAAATCTCACTACCAGAGACTGCCGGAGCTTGATGACGGCATGCCGATTCGGCGACAATAGTTGGTAGACTCCGAGACCACCGACGGAGAACAGCAATGACCGTTTCCACCTGGACCGACCAAGACACCGCGGAAGCTCAACGCATTTGGGCCGAGTATCAGGCGGAGTACGATCTGACCGATCAGATCGGTCAGACCGCGGGCATCGATCCGAAGACGGGCCGAATTTGGTTCGGCGATTCGATTCCTGAAGTGGTCGCCCAGCGAGATGCGGAGGGCTTCGATTCGCCGCTGCGATTCGAGCGAATCGGATCGGAAACGTATTACCGGAAAGGAAGGCGTCGCGCCGTCTGCTGATTCCATGGTAAGTGGGCTCGTCAAATTGCGGCGAGGAAGAGAGCGACGGCAGCGACCGCACTCTGTACTGGGTACTCAGTACCAAGTACGCAGATGCTTTCAAAATCACGTCGCTCTGCAACCCATCCCCTCACGGCGCCGCCTCCTCCGGGATCTCAATCGTCGCCGTCAGCGGGCGATGATCGGGCGTCTGTTTGGTGTCGGGGAAATCACCCCGCTCGACGATGATCTCCGAGGTGGTTTTCCATGTCCAGGTATCGCGGCCGGAGATGAACACGAAGTCAAGGATCGCTCCTAGCGCGCTGTCTTGCGTGCTGACGATCCGATTGGGCCGAATCCAGGTGAACACGCCGCCGGCGGTCATGTTGTCCAGGCCACGGTCTTTGTAGTCCCACTTCCAATCGAAGTTGTAATCGCCGACCGCGATGATCGGCAGCTTCTGCTGCGTGGCCCAGCGGTTGAGCAGCGTCGCCTGATCGTGCCGGCGGTCGGCCTTGCTGCGATACAGATGATTGACCATGAACAGAAACCGGCGGCCCGTTTTCTTCACCTTGAAGGCGGCCACCAGCGGGGCGCGGGAGTAGCCGCCGAGGTTGATGCGGTGCAGCTCTTGATGCCCCAAAAACTCAAGCCGGTCGGCGTTGTAGACAATCGCCAGCAGATCGCTGCGCCCGGTGGTGCCGACGATGCGTTTGAAATCGGCGCTCGACGCCTGCTCGGCCGCCTTCTCGAATTTCTCGGCCCAAGCGTCGTTCTGCACCTCCGAGAATCCCCACAGGTCCGGCTTGTGTTCCGTTTGCAATCGTTGCACGCGCTTGGCGATCTCGACCGGATCGGCGCCGCCCGATTCGACGTTCCAAGAGATCACCTCAATGGTTTCCGCGCGGCCGGCGGCGGAGAGCAACACGACAAACATCACGGCCGCCGCGCGGCACGTCGAAATGGTGAACGAATTCATGGGGTGTCTCCGGTGAGTAGCAAAGGAACGGCTCAGCAATGGCGTGGTGAGCACACGAATTCCGGCGAGCGTCGGTCGTGAGGCCGACGGTGATTCCTCGATCTGGTCCGACCTTCCCGCCCAGTGAATTGTAACACCCCCGAGCTAACGCCCGGGGCTCGCCCGCAACTCTACATGATCGCCCCCCGAGATGCGAGTCGGCGGCCGTGTAGGAGGCGTCTCCGACGGCGATCCATGCGCACACGCGAGATAATCGCCGACGGAGTCGCCTCCTACAAGTTCAGCGGCGGAAGTTCCACTCGCTCCGGTCGAATTTATCGTCAACAAGACGCTTAACTTCCGATCGAGGCCAATCGTCAACCGTCTGCTCGGCGTTCCAGGCATCACGCAGCACGCAGCGCAACTCGTCGGCCCCGACGGGCAAATTCGTCAGGAAATCCAAGTGATCGCGGTCCGCCCGATAAGCCGGCTGCCGAGGCGGCGATTTGATCAGTCGGGCGACCAGATCCAAGTCGAAGTCGTAGAGCAAGGTGCCGTGATACAGAAAATGGTCGCGACCGCAGCGGAGGCTATTGCCTGAAAACTTCTTGCCCACCAGCGCCAAGTCGCTGGTGCCCTCGACGTGAATCCCCTCGACCAGCCGACCGAGCGCCTCGGCGTGTCGTTGCAGGACGAAACAATGTGCCTGATCGATCATCCGCAAAAGTGGGTATTGCTCGTAGCTGAGCACGAGCGAAAACATCAAGCAGCCCGGCCCGAGCAACACGGCCGCCCCGCCGCTGCTGCGGCGCAAGATCGGCACGCCGGCTTGCTGAGCTTCCGTCTCATCAACTTCGTCGACGACGCGCGACGAGCGACCTACGACGACGGCCACGTCGGGCGACTCCCACAGCCGCAACACGCCGCCCGTCGAGCCGCGTTCAGCCTGTTGCAACAGCGCCTCATCAAGCGCCAAGTTCTCAGCCACGGTCGGCAGCGTTGTGTCGAGGAATTTCATGGTTTGATCGCAGCTCGGCGAGCGGTGGCCGTTAGGCCGCTGGTGATTCGTCCTTCGGGTTCAGGTAATCCGCGTGTGGATGTATTACCCCCGAGCTAACGCACGGGGCTCGCCGAAACACGGAGCATCGCCGAAAAACGGAGCATCGCCTTGACGATCAACCGCCGCGCTTTACACTGTACAGGGTGCGATGTCGTTTCGCCTCCCCCGCGCCCGTGAGTCTTTCATGTCGCAATCCGCTGACCAGCCCGGATCGGACCACAACGCTTCGGCTGCCGAGCCGCCCGCCCCGCTGAGCCCCAGCGAAGGCCTGCCGGAGGTTACGCCGCCCAGTACGGGCTTCTTGATGCAATTGTTCGTCTATCCGCTGGCGATCGTTTGCGCCATCGCGCTGGTCGTCGTGCTGGTTCGTTGGGTATCGACCACCGGCAGCAATCCCTACGATTATGTCGAAGCCTTGGAACGTGGCGGGCCAGAGCGTTGGAAGGCGGCCTATAGCTTGGCCATGGCGATGGCCAGCACCGACGAAACGATCAAGAACGACGCGCAGTTGGCCGCCCGGTTGGCTTTGGTTCTCGATCGCGAGCTCGACCAGCGTTACGATGACAAGGACAAGAAAACAGAGTCGATTCATTTACGAATGTATCTTTGTCAGGCGTTGGGCGAATTTCGTGTCGACGACCCCTTGCCCGCGCTGTTGAGAGCCGCCAGCGAGCAGTTGGCCGACGACGAGGTGGCGGCGCGATGCACGGCGATCGGCGCGATTGCCCGCCTGGCCGTGAATTTGCGCGAGATCGATCCGATCGATTCGCCCGAGGTGATCGAAGAAGTATTGAAGGCGTCGCGAGACAAGGAGACGGCGGTCGTGCGTACCGCGGCGGTTGCCCTCGGATCGCTCGGCGGCCCGCGCGCCATCGAGCGGCTCAAGGAATTGACCTCCTTCGACCATCATCCGTCGGTGCGTTACAACGCGACCGTCAAACTGGCCGGATTAGGACAGGCGGCGTCGATCGACGTGTTGTTGGAAATGCTCGACCTGCAAAACGACGCGATGATGACCATTGACTCTATTGGCGAAGACGGCGAGGCGAAACCGCTCGATGAGGAAAAATACCCGTTGCTGATCGAGCAGCTTCAGGACAATGCCCGGACCGTGATTTTGCTAAACGCCCTGCGCGCGGCGAAACAACTGGCTCAAAAAAACGCCTCGGTTGATCGAACGCCGCTCATCGAGGCGATCGAAAAGATCGCCGCCGCCGACCTGCGCGGGCAGCTTCCGCGCGACAAGGCCGACGCGATTCACGACGAGGCCGCCGAGGTGCTGGCCGAGTTGAAGAAGAAGTGAATATCCCCGCCGTAAAAACCACACGTGGAGAAAAACATGGCTGCGACGAATGAAGAAGTGATCGAACTGCTCAAGGCGGGTTACTGCATGGAGCTTGAGACGGTCATGAATTATCTGGCCAACAGCACGAACCTCGACGGTGTGCGGGCCGAGGAGATTAAGAAATCGCTGGCCGCCGACATCGTCGAGGAGCTTGCGCACGCCCAATCTTTGGCCGCGCGGATCAAACAACTCGGCGGGCTGGTGCCCGGCTCGGCGTCGGTGACCCTTGGCAATCAGCGGCAGCCCCCGGAAGACACGACCGACGTGGTGGCGGTGATCGAAGCGGTGATCGAAGCCGAGTCGACCGCTTGTGCGCATTACAAGAAGGTCATTCGCGCCACCGACGGCGAAGATTACGTCACCCAGGATCTGTGCATCCGCCTGCTCGCCGACGAAGAGGCCCACCTGGTGCTGTTCAAGGGATTCCTCAAGGAATACAAGCAGCCGTAGCAGCCGCTCAAGAATAATTTCCGCTTTTCGGCGAGGCGAGCCGCGAGCGTTAGCTCGGGGGTATTACACCAACACGGCAAACGTCGACAGCAGGGACAAAATTACCAGCGGCCTCACGGCCGCCGCTCGCCAGGGGTCGGTGAAATGCCGAATCTGTTTTTGATCCGCCCCTTGGGCACCGCCGCCCAACTGGCAACCTACACCGGCTGTGTCGATTGGGCAAAATTGTTCCATAACCCTTAGCCAGGCCAGACGTTGTGCCGAGTGCCCGCATAATCGCTCGGCACGGCTGTGGCAAAACTTGAAAGTTTTTCAAAATCGCTAAGGCCTTGCGGCGCCAAGGGTTGGCTCGAAAACGGCCGGCCCGTGAAGATGTTTTTATTTGCCGACTGGCTTGGAATTCGGCACATTCATATATGTGGGTTTGCTGCGGAGACCCAAGTCTGGAGCTTCCGCGCCGGCGACGCAGGCCGCGACGCTGCAACCGCGAGGGATCGATCCTTCAAGTGAATGCCCCCTTCGACGCGGGCCGTGAGAGGTGCCAACGATGAACATGCTTACGAGAATTGCCTTGGGTTGCGGAGTTGTTCTGGCAGCGGCCCAGCCGGTCGCCGCCCAGTGGCAACATGTGCCGCACGTTCACCAGTCGTATCGGATCACGTACAAAACCGAGTACGACATTCGTGAAGTAACTTCCTACCGCATTGAGTATGAAACCCGATACCGAGACGAAACGGTCGTGACCTACAAGCCGCAGGTCTTTGAAGAGATCCGCGAGCGACACTACACGGTGCAAAAGCCGGTCGAACAAACCTCGTATCGCACGACGTACCGCACCGTCTACAAGCCGCAGGTCAGCTACCGCACCCGTTACGTCGATCGTGGCGGCTGGGTCGATCAAACGACGATCGTCCCTGGATGGAGATACCCCCGGCTCGGCTGGCAGCCCGCCACGCAAGTGGTCGATCCGCGCACCGGAGTGACCACGTATTATCGCGGCGGGCTGAGCTGGGCGACCGTGCAGCGTCCCGATCGGGCGGTGGTTCATCGCTCTTGGAAGCCCAACGTCGTGGCCGAAGCGGTGCCCTACACGAGCTACGTGGCCGAAACGGTTGCGGAACAAACGCCCGTGACGACCTACAAAATGATCACCGAGCACCGCGTCGAGAAGATCCCGGTTCGGGTCACAAGAATGGTCCGCGTGGAAGAAGTTCGCAAGGTGCCGTATCGTGTCGAGAAACGCGTGCCGGTGGTTTATCAGCAGCGGATTCCGCGCGTGGTAAAGTACTACACGCCGATCGACGCCTGCGGCCGTGCGATTGGGCTAACGACCCTGCGTCCGGAGATTGTCGTACCGGCCGACGACCTGACCATCGTCAGCCCGCCGGCCAAAGCGGGCAACGGCAAAGCCCAGGGGGCCGACGTCGATCCGAAGATCGAAAAAGGTGAAAAGGTGCCCGAGACGCCCAAAAGCGACAAGGCGGAGTCGAAAAAAGACGCCGCCGGCGCGAACAAAGGCGCGGTGTGATCCAAAGTAGACGCGGCATCTTGCCGCGTCCCAAACGAACCTCAACAGCCCTGGCCGGAAGGCCGGGGTTTTTGCTGCGCGACACCGTTGACATTCTGCCGGCTACGGGCGACATTATTGCTATGGGACTAGGCTCTGTCTCGAGACATCAGCCGCCACGCGCTAGCGTCCGGTTCCGTGGGGAGATACGCCGCAAAGAACCGTGGGCTAGCGCCCAGCGGCTGATGAAAAACACGAATCCAAGGTGTTTTGAGACAGAGCCAGCCACCCGCAGTTTTTTTGACGCATCTGTGCGTCCATCATACAAAGCCACGGAGCGGACGATTCCGTCCACAGGCACCACGCATGACCACCTCTTTGCAAAGCGACGAAACAACCCCCGCCGATTCACTGCAACACCGGCGTGTGGCCTTTGTCGGCCGACTGGCCGGCATGTCGCGGCCCGACGCGCAGGAACTTTTGCGTAAGCGCGGCGCGGTCTGCTGCGAGCGGCTCGATGCGACCGTCGAGGTGGTCGTCGTCGGCGAAGGCCAATTCCCGCTCGGCGCCGATGATGAGTTAGCCACGCAGCTTGACGCCTCCGCCAACAGCCCCGACCGCACAGGGCCGCTCGACGTGATCAGCGAAACGGAGCTTTGGCAGCGGCTCGATCTGGTCGATGAGGCCACGAACGTCCGCCGGCTGTACACCCCGGCCATGCTCGCCGATCTGCTCAAGGTGCCCGTCGCGGTCGTGCGTCGCTGGCACCGGCGGGGGCTGATCGTGCCGGCTCGCGAGGTCCGCCGGCTGCCCTATTTCGATTTCCAAGAGATCGCCACGGCCCGCCGGCTGGCCGAAATGCTGGCCGCCGGCAGCTCGCCCGCAGCGATCGAAAAGAAGCTCGCCGCGCTCGGCCGCTGGCTGCCCGACGTGAAGCGCCCGCTGTCGCAGCTTTCGGTCATCGTCGAGGGCAAGCACCTGCTGCTGCGACAGGGCGAAGGCCTCGTCGAGCCGGGCGGGCAGTTACGTTTCGACTTCGACGCTTGGGACGAACCGGACGAGGAGGCCGATCCCGATGCGCCGACAGAATCCCAAGCGTCCACGATCCTCGCCATGCCGGCGCCCGATGATCTACCGCTCGAAGCCATGACGCCCGAGGAAATGTGCAGCGAGGCGATACGTCTGGATGACGATGGCCAGCTAGAAGCCGCCGCCGACGTCTATCGGGCCGTCCTCGTCGCCGCCGGCCCCACCGCACAGGTCTGCTTTCTGTTGGCCGAATTGCTCTACCGCACCGGCGACGTGTCGGCCGCCCGCGAACGCTACAGCATGGCCGTCGAGCTGGACGAAGACTTCGTCGAAGCCCGAGCGAATCTCGGCTGCGTGCTCGCCGAGACCGGCCGTCTGGAGTTGGCCGTAGCCGCCTTTCACGGCGCGCTGGCCTATCACGACGAATACCCCGACGTCCACTACCACCTCGCCCGCGCGCTAGACGAACTAGATCGCGACGACGAAGCCGAAATGCACTGGCGAGCCTTCCGCGCGTTGGCGCCCGACAGCCCCTGGGCCGAACAAGCCGAAGCGCGCTTGGTGAACACAGGGGACCAGTCCAATGCAGGGGCGGCCATCGCCTTTTGTGATGACGCAGGCTGGCCGACGAGTTGAGCCGGAGAATCCTCGTGGCTCATGAAATCGCAAAATTGCTGCTGGAACACGCCGGCACGTTCCTCGAGCGCCAGGAGGCGATCCAGTCGGCCCTGTATTTGGGAATGCAGCTGCACGAGATCGAGCAATATCTGGATTGGCTCGATACGATTCGTCCGCGACAAGACGGCGATCAAGAGGCTTCGGCCTGAGGAAAAGCCCGCTCCCCGTAAATTACGTCAACGATTGCGTCAACTCAGACCACCAATCTCGATCGAAGACGTCGCCCGCCCAGTCCGCCGGCCACCATTGCAGCACCCAATCTTGCTGGTAGTGCCACACGGCATAAGCCGCCGCGCCCGCCACGGTCAAAAAAATCAGCGCCCGCGTCAACCGCCGCAGCCTGACGCCAAGCGTCTTGCGCCGTTCGACTCGGATCAAGCCTCGGGTGACCGCACCGAACATGGCGTCCGTGTCGGCGTGCTTGAGAGGAGACGGCGGGAGCGTAACCGGCTCGCTCTCGAGTATATCGCCGGAGAGATCTGCGGCATCGAATGCGGCGGAAAAATCGGTCGCGGCAGGAGACGTCTCGCCTCTTGCCGTAGCGGGTGTCGCGATCTCCGCCGGCGGCGGCTGTCGCAACGAAAACTTCGGAGCCGGCGGCACCGATTCGTCCGGGCGAGGTTTCCAGGAGTCCGCCTGCGGATTTCTGGCAGCCGGAACACGGTCCTCTGGGTCAGATTGTTTGGCGCGTATGTCCACGACCATCTGATCCTCGTTCTGTTTCAGATTAACCGATAACAACGTCATCGGCAAAACACGCGCCACGGCCGACCGCACGAATTTCCGGTTAGGCGCTATAATCGGACTGGGCAGGTAGGAACGCCTGCAATTATAATGAATTGGATAGCCAGGGAAAGCAACCTGTGCCCCGTGCTGCGAAAAAATCGTGACAATTTGGCGCGCCTCACGGCTTCGTGCGTGAGACACGCGATAGGTGCATCCCACCGCTTTTCGGGGATTTTCGGCCATGCCCGCTGATGCTTCTAACGCGATCCATTTCCCAAAGCGGTGTCATTTCGCCGCCGCCGCCGCCCTGTTCTGGGCCATCGCCCTGTACGGATCGCTGGTGCCGTTTCATTTCGCGCCGCTCGGGCTGGGCGATGCGGCGGAGCAGTTCGCGCAGATTCTCGCTGGCGGCGCGATATTCAGATCGCGGTCAGATTTCCTAGCCAACGTCCTGCTGTTCGTGCCGATCGGATTTTTCTGGCTTGCGACGTTGAGCATGGATCGCGCCGGCCGCCCGTGGCGATTCGTGTCGATTGCGGTCGTTCTGGCGAGTTGCCTGGCATCGAGCTTCTTTATCGAGTTCCTGCAGACGTGGTTTCCAGGCCGCGTTCCATCGCGGGGAGACATCGTGGCGCAAAGCCTCGGTGCCTTGGTGGGGATCGCGCTGTGGCTGGGAATAGGTCGCTCCACGGTCGAATGGATAAGAACATTCAGCCGATTTGAACGCCCGGCTGACAAGATCGATTGGCTACTCAGGGCGTATTTTGCCGGCTTGGTGATCTACAGTGTGGTGCCTTTCGAACTTACGCTCAGCCCGGCGGATCTGGTGCAAAAGTTCCGCGATCAGAAAATCGTCTTGGTGCCGTTCGTCTCGGCAGATTACGATCTGGAATACCTGCTTGCCCTGGCCAGCAATGTAGCGGTCTTCATTCCGGTCGGAATGCTCGCCGCCGTTACGCTGACCTCGCAGCGGCGGCCGGTGCGTTCTTTTACATCGGGACTCTGCTTGGGCACGTTGGCCGCTGTAGGCATCGAAGTCATGCAACTGCTGGTGATCGACCGGTATTGCACGACCGGCGACGTGCTAACCGGTTGTGCTGGCGTGGCGATTGGTGTCCTCGCGATGCGACACTGGCGAGGCACGATCGGCTCAGCAGGCTCTGAGCAACCGGCCGTTGCCCTATCGCGCCGTAATGTCGCCCTGCTGGCGGCAGCGGCCTCGTACTGCGTCGTGCTGGTGCTGGTGTTTTGCGCGCCGCTTGATTGGATCAGCGATTCGGACGTGATACGTTCGAGATACCAGGAAATGATGCGCACTCCGTTTGCCGTCTTGCAGCAGGGGCATCCGCTCAACGCGGCAACGCAGGTGATCCGCAAGGGCGTTTTTTTCGCACCCCTCGGCGGAATGCTGGCGCTGGTGGTTTCCTCGCTTCCCGTGCCCGTCGCGCTGCGGCGTTTCGGCTACGCTGTCGCCCTCGCCGCCACCGCCGGCGTGGCCTTGGTCATCGAACTTCTGCAAGTGTTCCTCCCCCCGCACGTTCCCGACCTGTCCGACGTGCTGCTTTGCACCTTCGGGAGCCTGATCGGAATGATCGTAACGGTCCGCGTCTTCGCACGGCTGTAGGAGGCGTCTCCGACGGCGATCCGCCGCTTCATATCAACTGTCGAATCGGCCGATTGCGAGCCAATAGCGAAGCGATGTCGCGGGGCACACCAGCCTGCGTGCCGAGTGCGGGCAAGTCGAACAGCACGTGCATCACGGTCGCCAGCAGGTTGCCCGGGGTCACGGCGTCGCCGCGGGGTTCCTCGGCTTTGGCGGAAGAACGTCCGACGACCTGGCCCATCCGCAGGCCGCCGCCGGCCAAGGCCAGCGTGCTCAGCCGTGGCCAGTGGTCTCGGCCGCCGTTTTTCTTGATTCGCGGAGTGCGGCCGAACTCACCCGTGATGACGAGCAAGATATTATCGCTCAGACCGCGCTGATGAACGTCGTCGAGAAACGCGCTAACGGCGTGATCGACCGGCCGGCCGAGCTTCTCCATCCCCTTGGGCATGTTTAACTGTGTAGGAGCC
>JADFKK010000196.1 GCA_022564995.1 Planctomycetota bacterium
TTCTGAAACAGGGCGTCGGCAGAAAGCCGCTTGCCAGTGGCGGGTGTCTTGGTCATCGTCACACTCCTTTGGTTGACAGATTGGCAGACAAAATCTCTGCCTAACCAATCGCCGCAAAACCCGTTCCACCCAACGTGACGTCCCCGCCAGCACCGCAATCACCGCCGCCACCGCCAGCATCACGAAGATCGGCTTTGGGACACCGAGGACAACCGGCGCGTAAGTCGTGTGTCGCCAAGACATTAGCACACGCCAGCAACGACCGTTCCGGGAATTGCTGACCCATCTGCGGTTATCTGAGAAATCTGCGGACCACTCTTCCTTGAAAGCGTCGCATTCTTTCTCGGCGAGCCCCGAGCGTTAGCTCGGGGGTAATACATACATCCGCGCGTGAAGAGCCCGACGCTGAGCGAGGAATCACCGGCGGCCTAACGGCCGTCGCTCGCCGTTTCGTGAGACACTCCCTAACCGGCCCTTCGCCGGCGCCGCCCGGTGGCGAGCAGGCCGACGACTGCGAACAGGCCGAGGAGAAACGAGCTTGGCTCGGGCACGGCATCGGCACCCAAGGCGGCCTCGGGCGAGGGATTAAATCCCTATGGACGGACCTAAGTGGTTTAATGAGAGTGCTTTGCAGCGAGATGCGACGCGCAACGCGGTCAGTTACTTCGCTTGCGCTGTTGGAGCTTCTGCTGGGCGCGAGTTAGATTGCCCTGGTTTCGCTGGGCGTCTTCCGACTCTCCATATTGCAGGGCCAGTTTGTAGTGTCGGATGGCGGCATCAAGGTGACCGCCCATTTCGAGCGCGTCGGCCAGGTTTCCGTGGGCTAGGGCGTGCCTTGGAGCGAGCTTGATCGCCCTGCCGTAGTGGACGATCGCTTCGTCTAGCTTCCCGACCATTTGGGCCGTCAGCCCTGCCTGATACCGCACGGCGGGGCTTTTGGGATCCTTACCGATGGCCTCGCCAGCCCAATAATATGCCTCGCCAAGCTTGTTTGCCCAGCCCAGAACCTTGGATAAATTCATCAGGGCGCGGGCCTCAGCCGCCGCGTCGATCCGGCTTTCCACGTCGTGTTTCACCTGCAACAGCTTGGCGTCATCCAAATCTGGGCTAACAATCCCTTCGTTTTCCATGACGCTCAATATCTCAAGGGCCAACAGTCGGTGCGATTCGATCGTCGGATGTACGTGATCGAAGAACACCTCGCGGCCGGGGATGCCGTGCGGCGAATGTTCCTCCTGAATCGCCACAAAGTCAATCAGCGGGATCTCTCGCTCCTTGGCAACCTGCGCGACAATCTCGCTTGTCGGGCTCAGGGCTCGCAGCGGGCAAACATCTTCGTCCATGGCGCGGACCAGGGCGATTTTCGCCTCGTCGTATCGTCCCAGTTGCTCCAACACGAGACCTCGAAAGTAATGGGTTTCCGCGTGGCGATCGTCGATTTTCACGGCTTCATCAAGCGCCGCGAGCGCCTCGGCCGCGGCTCCCCGACGCCATTTCTCCGCGGCTCTCTGACGCCATTTCTCTGTGGCGAGTTGGTAGTGTTCCTTCCAATCGGCCAATTCGCTCTCGGTCAAGCCTGCGCGATGTTCGTTCTTAAACGGCGACCTTCCCAGCAGATTCGAAGCCGGCACGATCAGCACGACCCGGGCTCCTATGGAGTGGGCGATGTCGATCATCCGTAACAGATTGTAGCGGTAGTGCTTGAGCACTTTTTCCTGTAGCGCGTCGTCTCGCTTGTATGCCTCGAGTCCGATCATTTTGGTGTCGACCTCGTCGCTCAGATGGCTCTTGTTCGGCGTCTCAGACCACATGGAACCGACACGCCGCATCGCGTTGCTGACCAGTGTGGCGGCGCGGCTGCGCGCGGCCCACGACGAAAGACGTAACACGGAGGCCGGGGTGTCTTTGATGTCGCCGTAGGTTCGTTCCTCCAGAAACTCATTGTGGCCGGAATAGATGATGAACAGGTCGGGTTCGTATTCAATGAGTTCCTCCATCACCAGCGCCGCACGATAGCTGGCGTAGCTTATGCCGCCGGCGTTGATGACCTCCCACTCGCGCTCGGGCGAGGTGGCCTTGAGATACTCGCGCAGCCAGCCGGAAAACGACGTGGCGTCGTCGTAGGGGCGCCCGTTCGTGGTCGAGCCGCCGATCGAGAAGATGCGGTACGCGCCGGCGGGTTTTTTTCGCGGAAACGACTGCGGATTGAAAAACTTCAGCTTGTTCTTAGCGGTGACGAGTTGGATCGTGCCATCGGGGCTTGATTGCTCGACATACAGCGGCACCGGCGCGAAGCCGACGTAGGGGTCCGATTCATAGATCGCCGGATGGACCCCGAACAGGGCCAGGGCCACTTCGAGCATCACCAGCATCAGCGGCACCGTGATAGCGGAGAAGAGCAGCTTCTTGGCTGGCGACAGTTTCGCGCGCGGCGGGGGCGGTTTCTTTCGCCCCGACGTTTTCTTTGGCTGCTTTTGTTTCATCGTCAACGGTCACTTGACGGATAGTCGTTGATCGCTCCGCGATCGAAACGTTTCGATCGCGGAGCGATCAACGACTATCTCAGAAAAGCGACGACCTGGGAGCTTGTACACCGACTCGATCCTAATGTAGTCTAAGTTGGTTTGAATCGACTGTCAAAACCAGCGTATGGCCCCCCATGAGTTATCTTGTCGTCTCTGTTGCTGCTCTGGTCGTGGCCGCGCTGACGCTGTTTTCCGGCTTCGGACTGGGCACGTTATTGATGCCCGTGTTTGCCGTTTTCTTTCCGGTCGAAACGGCGGTCGCGGCGAACGTCGTGCTGGTGATGCGAGTTTCGACCTACACCTCGAGCGGAGCGTGTGATCGGTCGCTTTTGCCGCGGTAGCGCTGCCGCACGAGTCGCAGCAGATCTCGGCGATTGATCGGCTTGGTGGCGTAATCGTCGCAGCCGGCCGCCAGACATTTTTTGCGATCGTCCGAATTGGCGTGGGCGGTCAGCGCGACAATCGCGCCCTGGTATCCTTCTCCGCGTAGCTTCTGCGTCGCGTAATATCCATCCATGACGGGCATTTCCATGTCCATCAAAATGACGTCGAACGGCTCGTCCGAACTTGTCGCGGCGAGAGCCAGATCGATGGCGATTTGGCCGTTGTCGGCGGTGGTGACCTTCGCCCCTTGTTTCTGCAAGATGTAAGCGATGAGCCGCTGATTGTCCAGTCCGTCTTCGGCCAGCAACACGCGGCAGTCATCGAGCCTCTCGTCGGTCGGGATGGGCTGAGGATCGGTTCGCTCCGCTTCAATTTGGGTTTCGTTCAGATCGTGCAGCAATTCGACCCCCTCCAGCGATCCGGCGGCCACCGTGACGGTAAAGGTCGTGCCCCGGTCGACTTCGCTGCGAACGGAAATCTCGCCGCCGAGCAGCGCCGCCACTTGTTTGCTGATCGTCAGCCCCAGGCCGGTTCCGCCGTACTTGCGGGCGGTGTAAGTCTCGTTTTTGCTGAACGGTTTGTAGAGCATGGCCATTTGTCGGTCGGTCATGCCGCAGCCGGTGTCGATGACCTCGATCTGCAGGAGCGGTTCGTCCTGAGTGTTGCGAACCGAACGCACCACGACGTGGACACTACCGGTGGTGGTGAATTGCACGGCGTTGCTGAGCAGGTTGGTTAGAATTTGCCGCAAGCGCGTCGGATCGGTGTGAATCGTCGCGGGGATCGCACCCTCGAAGATGACTTTCAAGGGAAGCCGTTTTGCATCGGCTTTAACTCGCATCAGCGCGGCGACGTCGGCCACGATTTGGATCACCGAGCAGCGCGTCGGTTCGACGTCGAGGTTGCCCGCTTCGACGCGCGACAGGTCGAGAATGTCGTTGACCAAATCGAGCAGATATTCTCCGTTTCGCTTGATCGTTTGGATGGCGTTGACTCGGTTCTTGGGCGCCTTTGAGAGATCGCCTTCGCTGTGGAGCAAATCGACGAAGCCCAAGATGGCCGACATCGGCGTGCGAATCTCGCGACTCATGTTGGCCAGAAACTCGGCCTTGGCCTGGGTCGCCGCCGCGACCTTCTTGTGCCCGTGTCGCAGGCGAATGACGTTGCGAATGCGGGCACGAACGATCGGTATCGAAACAGGCTTTGGAATGAAGTCTGTCGCACCGAGTTCCAACGCCGCCACGACTTTGTCTTCGCGACCGCTAGGGGTCATCATGATGATCGAGATGTTGCGGGTCTTCTCCTGGGCCTTGAGTGCCAGCAGAACGTCGATTCCGTCCATTTCCGGGGTGTCGACGTCGAGCAAGACGACGTCGACGTGTGATTCGTCGATCTGACGAAGCGCATTTTCTCCATTGGCTGACAGCGAGACATCATAGCCGTCGTCTTCCAGGGCCTCGGCCAGCGTCGAGCGAACCTCGATCGATCCATCGACGATGAGGATCTTCGCAGCCGGCGTTCGATCGCTGCCGGTCGGCTTGCCGGCGTGGTGGGCGATCAACGGCAGGAACTTGCTGCGGTCGATCGGCTTGGTGAGATAATCGTCGCAGCCGGCGTCGCGACATTTCTCTTCGTCGCCCGCCATGGCGTGAGCCGTTAGGGCCAGAATGGGCTGCGTGTAACCGGCGTGCCGTAGTTGCCGAGTCGCCTGGTAGCCGTCCATGATCGGCATCTGCATGTCCATCAAAATCACGTCGAACGGCATGCCGTCGGCCTTGGCCTCTAGTGCTCGCTCGCAGGCCAGGAGCCCGTTTTCGACGATCGTCACGTCGGCCCCGGCTTTTTTGAGCACGAAAGAGATCAGCCGTTGATTGTCGGGCCCGTCCTCGGCCAGCAGAATGCGGCAGTCGAGTTGCGGTTGAGGTGGAGACGCCTTTTGCGGTTCTTGTTTTTTCCGCTCGATGGCCTGCGCCGGATGCTCCAGCATGGAGACTCCGTCCAGCGACCCCACCTCGACGATCGCGCTGAAGGTGCTTCCCTTTCCGTACTCGCTTTTCACTCGAATATCGCCTCCGAGCACCTCGGCCAATCGTTTGCTGATGGTCAGCCCGAGCCCCGTTCCGCCGAATTTTCGAGTCGTCGAAGAGTCGGCCTGCGTAAAGGGCCGAAACAGCCGTTCGATCTGCTCGCGGGTGAGGCCGATGCCGGTGTCGATGACGTCAAATTGCAACTGCCGCGTGTTGTCGCTTCGTTGTGTGCTGCGGACGACGAGCCGCACGCTCCCCACTTCCGTGAATTTGATGGCATTGCCGACGAGGTTGACGAGGATTTGGCGCAGCCGCGTCGGATCGCATTGGATCACCTCGGGGATGGCCCCGTCGTATTCGACTTCCAGTGGGAGGTTCTTCGCGGCGCTGCGGACTTTCATCAACGAGATGACTTCATCAACCAATTCGACCGGCGAACAGGCGATTCGTTCGACCTCGAATTTTCCGGCCTCGATTTTCGATAGATCGAGAATGTCGTCGATCAGGTCCAGCAGGTATTTGCCATTACGTTGGATGGTTCGCAGGGCCTCGATCGACTCGGGAGCGGCCTGATGAAGGCTTTCGTCGCCGAGCAGGATTTCTGAGAATCCCAGGATGGCGGTCATCGGGGTGCGAATTTCGTGGCTCATGTTCGCCAGAAACTCGCTTTTGGCGCGGCTCGCCGCTTCGGCCGCGGAATTGAAACCTTCCAGCGTCTGGTTGGCCGATTCCATCGCCTCGGTGTAGCCGCGAAATTCTTCTTCGGCCCGCTTCCTGTCGGTAATATCACGCAAAATACTGGAGACGCCGATCACCTTGCCGGCGGTGTCTTTAATCGGCGAGCGGTTCAGCGACACATCGATCGGCGTGCCGTCTTGATGCTGGCGCTGCGTGTCGAAATGGTCGGTTCGCTGGCCCCGCTTGGCTCGCTCCAACAAGGTGCGCTCTTCGTCGACGAGCGCCTCGGGCACGAGCATCGCCGCCGGCTGTCCGACGGCCTCCTCGGCCGTATATCCGAACAGCAGCGCGGCGCCTGCGTTCCAATAGGTAATCGTTCCGTCAAGCGTCTCGCCGATAATCGCGTCGTCCGACGACTCCACGATGGCGGCGAACCACTCCGGTCCCAGTTCGGGCAGCTTCTGGACCATGGGCGTTTTGAGCCTGTCTGTTTAGGGGGGAAAGTCAACGCCCCGGTTTTCAAAATATAGGCCGCAAATCCCGCCATGCGGGTCGCCGAGTGGCGATTTCTCCTCCAGGTCGGAAAGGGTGTTAACGGCGCCGCGTTACAGGGCGAATAACCCCGACATTGGTGATATCCGCACGGCGATACATTGCACCAGTCCGCTCGAACGAGACTCGTAGATTCACACGATGCCGAGAATGCGATCGACCCGAATGCGGGCGTCGGGTCTTCCCGACAAAGACAAGCTACTGCGCCAGCCACCAAACCGTCCCGACAATCAGCCCAACCAGCACCCACGAGACGAGAAATCCGCTGATGTCTTGAAACGTCGGCTTGGGGATCTCGATGTCCGGGTGATTGAACAGCTTGCCGATTGGTTCGGCCGGATTTTCCGGCAGCGTGCAGGGGGCATCGACCTGTTCGCCTTCCACGACGGGGGTCCGCATCAGACGGTAGAAATAATCGAGTTTTTCCTTCGGCACCCGCGGGGTCAGCAAGCTCACCACGAGGCCCGAGAGCAGGCCGGCGGAGAGATAGAACAGGATGGTCCAGGAATCGAGGATCTGCAGGCCGCTCGTCCCCATTCTCGAAGGCACGCCAAGGTTGGCGAATGGCTGCGGCACATTGGCGATTAAGGCCCAAGCCGCGTACGCGACAATGCTGCTGATCCACACCGCGGCGGTGGTCCAGCGGCGCCACACCAGCCCGATCCACATGCTGATGCCGATGGCCGCCGGCGTCTTGATAATAATCATCAATACGTGGATGACGTCAGTAAATGTAGTGCCCAGTATCAGCGCCACCAGCACGATGCCCAGCGCCGCCAGGCGCCCGACCCAAACGTAATGCGATTGCGACAGACCAGGTCGGAAATATCGTTTGTAAATGTTCTCGGTAAATAGCCCGCTGCCGACGATCATCTGCGCGTCGCAAGTGCTCATCATGGCCGCCAGCAACGACGCCAGGAGCAGCCCGACCAACCCCGGCGCCACATCCGGCAGGATGTCGTAGGCTGCCCGACCGAACAACTCATCGGCGAAGTCTTTGTCGAACTTGAGAATGCGCTCGCGTCTCTCCTTCGGCAGTTTCTCAA
Source organism: Planctomycetota bacterium (assembly GCA_022564995.1). Taxonomy (GTDB): domain Bacteria; phylum Planctomycetota; class Planctomycetia; order Pirellulales; family JADFKK01; genus JADFKK01. Next base: position 7,213 of record JADFKK010000196.1, read on the forward strand.
ACTCTTCCTTGGAATTGGCGAGCGATAGGATCGCGAATTCCGCATCTTCGTCGACGCGTTGCTTTTGCTCCTCGTCTAATTCCTGGTACGCGTCTGACAGTCGCACGTCCATCGCCCGCTGTGCCTGCTCCGTCGGAACATGAATCTCACTATTGCTACCCAGATACCAGACGACGGCAGCCAGGCCGGTAAAGGTCCAGGCGACCGTGCAGGCGCGCTTGATAAAATTGCCGACGGTGAATCCGAAGCGCCCCTCGAACTCGGTCTTGCCCGCTCCGCAAACGCCCATGATGTGCGGCTGCACGATGATTCCGGTGAGCGCCATGATGGCCAGCATAAAGATGTAAAAGCCCGTCATCGGGTCCTTGTTGAGCGTTGCGGCGACCGCGGGGCTGGCTACCAGATCGAGCAGGCCGTCTTTGAGATGTAGATTCTCTCGCAGCGCGCTAAGGCCGCCGATCTTGGCGAAAATCCACGGAAGCAGCAGGAACGAAAACGTAATCGTGAGGATTCCCTGCACAAAGTCGGTCCACACGGCCGCTCCCAGGCCGCCCGCCATGCCGTAGGACACGAACATCACCGTGATCGCCAGAATGCCGATCTGATAGCCCTCGAGCGGATACCAGGCGAGGGCCAGCCGCGGCGCGTCCTTATTATCTCGATCTTCCCACGCCGGGGCGTTCACCTTCGGGACGATTCGCAGATCGATCCGCTCGGCCACTTTGTTTAACTCGCCACCGGTCAGGGCGTTGGTCATCTTGCCGGCCGCGAACAGCGACCCGGCAATGAACACAATCGCCATGATGATCCCATACACCGCGTACAGGGCCGCCGTGCTGCTGTGGTAGCGGGCCTCGAAAAAATCGCTGGTCGTCAGCGCCCGCGTGCGGCGCAAGATCGGCGCCATGAGCCAGTAAAACGGGGTGGCCCAGAGCCAGAGAAACTGCCACCAGATGCCGGCCAGCCCGGCCCGCCAGGTTCCGGCGACCACGGAGGTCGCCTGCTCGCTGGACGTGCCGGAGCCGAAGGCGAAGAACATCATGAAGATCGGGCCGAAGCGGCGCCCGCCCATGAAGAAGTCGGTCATGTCCTTGACCTTCTTGTAGGCCATAAAGCCCAAGACGGTCACGCCGACGAGATAGACAGCCAGCACCAGCCAGTCGACCCAGGTGAGTCCTAAGGTTGTTTCCATCGGGATGAAGCCTCAATAGGCTGCGTTCGGAGAAGTTTCGTGGGGGCTGGGGGTTGGGGGCCAGGAGCTGGGGGCTGGGGACTGGGGACTGGGGGAACAGCTTTTATCTTTCGCGGCTAGTGACTTCTTGACACTCATCTCAAACAGCTAACAGCTAACCGCTTAACAGCCGCGTCAACTTTCGCCTCCAAGCCTCCCGTCTCCCGTCTCCAGCCTCCAGCAAACCGATCACACTCGTCTCAAAAGGCCGATCCTAACGACTGCGACCCGTCAGGACAAGTAAACGCCAGAGACCGGCCGCACGGCGGACCGCTGGCAGCGTCTATTACCTGCGCAAGCCCATCGACGCCCAGTTGCTGCTCGAACTGGTCGACCGGGCTATCTGGATGCCTCAATCATCTCCCAGGCCTTCGCGCGCCGCGAGTCGAAGCAAATCGACTTGGCGATGGACTCCGAGCTTGCCCATCAGGTTCGACTTGTGATTGCCGACGGTGCTTTCGGCCAGATCCATCGCCTGGGCGGTCTGTCGCACCGTGAGCCCTTTGACGAGATACTCCAGAACCTCAAGTTCACGCTGGGTCAGGGCTCGTAGCATGGGCGAGACGGCCCGACGCGCGAGCCGATAGTCGCCGTCGTCTTTTCTCAGGCGAACCGCAACGCCGTCGCAAAAGGCCGGCTTGTCTTCGGCGACTTGATCCAAGGCCCACATGATTCGCTCAAACGATTCGCTCTTGACCAGGTATCCCGCAGCGTTCACGTCGAGCGCCGCACGCACGTTCGCGTCGTCAACTTTATCGTCGAGATAGATCAGCCGTAAACCGATGGTGCGTAAAGGCAACTCCCGACCCAATTCAAAGCCGCCGCCAGCGGGCAAATTGGCGTCGATCAATACGACTTCCGGCCGCGTCGAGAGAACCAACGCCGGGGCATCGGCGACGTTACCGGCCGCGCCGACGACGATGTGTCGGGTGAGCGTTGCAAACAGCGAGTTGAGTCCCTCGCGCATCAAGGGCTGGTCGTCGATGATGAACACACGCAGGCGCCGGGGAAGGCTGGTCGGTCGATTTGTTTTCGTGGGCATGTGCATGGCACTCGAAATGCTGCCGGATACTAACGTGCCCCTGTGACAGCTTGTTGTCACCGCTTTCCGCCTTACCGACTTATGCCTCAAACGATTTTTACCTGATTTCTCTCTTCCGCTCGCCTTGGTCGCGGCGAAGCCCTATAATGGCCGTGGTGGTTCGGGGCTCTGGCTCAAAACATCAGCCGCGACGCGCTAGCGTCCGGTTCCGTCGGTCCGGTTCCGTCGGGAGATATGCCGCAAAGAACCGTGGGCTAGCGCCCGGCGGCTGATGAGAAGCACGAATCCAAGGTGTTTTGAGACCGAGCCTATATTCCGCGGGAGCGACGATCCGATGGATGCGCTAAAAAAACAAGTTCGGCGGGCACGTCGGCGGCTGGTGTTGCAGCAGTGGGTTGGCCTGCTGTTTCCATGTTGGGGCGGGGCGTTTCTCGTCGCGCTGCTGTTGGTCGGCGGCGGCCGGATTTGGCCGATCGGGGTCGATGCCTGGATATGGATCGGCGCGGCGGCCGGGCTGGGGCCTTTGGCGGCTGGAGTTTGGACCTGCGGCGTTCGTCGGAGCGAATTGAACGCGGCGCTCGAAATCGATCGCCGGTTTGAACTGAAAGAGCGGGTTTCCAGCACGCTCACGCTCGACGCGGATCAACTCGAATCGCCCGCCGGCGTGGCGCTGCTGCGCGACGCGGTCGAGCGGGTCGAGAAGCTCGACGTCGAAGGGCGCTTCGCGCTCGAGGTTCGCGCCTGGCAACCGCTGGCGGCGCTGGCGCCGGCTCTGTTGGCGATGTTGTTGGTATTGCTGGTCGAGCCGGCGGTCCGCGACAATCCGGCCGAGGCCGAAGAAGTCAACACCGTCGACCCCCAGGTCAAGCGAGCGATTGAACCACTCAGCAACAGCGCGACCAAGCTGCGAAAGCGGGCGGCCGAGGAAGGGCTCGAAGACATCGAGGCCCCGCTGGCCAACGTCGAGAGGGTGGTGGAAAAGCTCGCTAAAGCCGAGTCGCTCGACAAGAAGAAAGCCCTCTTGGAAATCAACGATCTGGCCAATCAACTCGAAAAGCGGCGCAAGGCGCTGGGCGGGATCGAACAGATTCGCAAACAATTGCAGGGACTGAAAACTTCAAAGAACGGACCCGGCGATCGGCTGGCCAAGGCGCTCAAGGGGGGTGATTTCAAAAAAGCGGTCGACGAAGTTAAGAAGTTGCAAGAAAAGCTCGCCGCTGGCCAGCTCAACGAAAAACAGCAGCAGCAGTTGGCGGAGCAGATCGGCCAGATGCGCCGCAAAATGCAAAATGCGGCCGACGCCCACGCCAAAGCCCAAGACCAAATTCAAAAAAGAGTCGAAGAAGCCCGCCAACGGGGCGACACTCAACAGGCCGAAAAGCTGCAACGCCAACTCGACAAGCTGCAGCAACAGGCTCCGCAGATGGATCGGCTTCGCCAGATGGCCCAGAAACTTGGCGAATGCGAGAAATGCCTGCGAAAGGGCCAGCAGGGAGACGCCAAGGCGCAGGCCCAAGCTCAAGCCCGGGCGGCCGAGCAGTTGGCCAGTCTGGCCGACGAATTGAAGCAGTTACAGAAAGACGCCGCGGCGATGGAATTGCTCGACGAATCGTTGCAGCAGCTTTCCCAAGCCAAAGAATCGATGAGCTGCAAACAGTGCGACGGCGCCGGCTGCACGGCTTGCCAGGGATTGGCCGAAAGCGGGCAGGGGCAAGGAAAAGGCGATCAGCTCGGCAACGGAGGGGGCGAAGGCCAAGGCCAGGGAGCGCGCCCGGAACAAGACGATGACGTGGCGTTTCGCAATTCACAGAAGCGGCTCAAAGTAAACAAGGGCAAGATCGTGATCACCGGCGCCGCCGGAGGGCCAAATTCCAAAAGCAGAATCCAGCAGTCCATCAGGGCTGAACCCCTTCAGGGCGGCGGCAGCGAAGACAATCCGTTGACCGATCAGACGCTCTCGAAAAAGCACCGCGAAAACGCCCGGCAGTATTTCGATGCGTTGAAAGAGAAGCAGTAGCGAGTGTCGTTGTTCGCTCCGCGAACAAGACGTTTCGTTCGCGGAGCGAACAACGACTATGATGCCGATTATGACCGTTGCGCCGATCGCGCGAGGCGCGGATGCCTGCTCGGCCGGCCTCGCAGCCTGGGGCCTTGGCCGCGGCTGTTGTATAATTGAATAATCTCAATCTCACGCGCCGCGGCATTCAAACAACAGCGCCCGCGGCGGCCGCCCTGCACTTCCTTTCCCGGTTGAACTGGATATGAACGGCTCTCTCCTTAGTGCTTCGCTTGTGTTGGCTGCGTTGGCAGCCCCGGGCGACCGCACCGTCGTCGAGCAAACCTACAGCAACGGCCAGGTCAAGTCGCGCCGCGAGGTGCAAGAGAACGACCGAGGAATCCAGATCCGCCACGGCATAGAAATCATGTATTATTTTAGCGGGCGCGAGCGCTCGCGCATTCGCTACAAAGATGGCGTCAGGGTCGGCGATTGGATCACTTTTTTCGATCTGGCCCGGGCCGAAGCCGCCAATCCGCAGCAGGCGATCAAGAAAGGCGTGGGCCGTTATCGCGATGGGCGGAAGCACGGCCTGGAACAGCTCTACTTTCCGGCCGGCAAGCTGTTTCAGGAAACCAACTACCGCCGCGGCGCGAAACACGGAATGCAAACCCGCTTCTCGTCGGCCGGGTATAAAGAGTACGAGATGGAGTATTCCGACGGCCAACGCCACGGCACGCTGAAAAAATGGTACGGCCCCCAGGGCCTGCGCGAGGTGCAGGAATATCGCAAGGGCCTCAAACATGGCGACGGGGCCAAGTGGTTCTCGGGCGGCCAACAGGCCGTCGTCGCGTCGTACAAAAAAGGACGCCGACACGGAGACTACGTCGAGTGGTTTTCCAGCGGCCAAGTGAAAAAGAAGCTCGCCTTTCACGACGGCGCTCGCGCCGGCGACGCCCAACAGTGGTATGCCTCCGGCCAGTTAGCGGAGCAGGGCCAATTCAAAGACGGCCGCCAGCACGGCGTTTGGCAGGAATGGCACTCCAACGAAACGCATCAATTGGCCACCCGGGCGGAATTCGACCTGGGCCGCTTCGTCGGCCAGCGGATCAGTTGGCACGAAAACGGCGCCAAGCGGATGATCGTCAGCTACAAGGCCGGCATCGCGGTCGGCCCCTGGGCAGAGTGGTACGAAACGGGCGCGAAAAAAGCCGAGGGCAATTACCTCAACGGCTCGTTCGAGGGCCAGGTCAGCTATTGGTATCCCAACGGCCAGCCCTGGACGATCAACAACTATCACGACGGCAAGAAGCACGGCGAGTGGACCGAATGGGACGAAGCGGGCAACGTCTCAAAGAAGGTCTACAATCGCGGCATTCCGGTGCTCGACCGATAGCGCCCAACCTACGCTGAGGCCCGTTTGGGAATGGTGAACGAGTAGATGACCACGACGATTCCCGCGGTCAGCAGCGCCCAGGGAACCCAGTCGGGCGGAATGATCTCGCGGACCTGGGCCTTTGGCGGGCCGCCCCCCGCCGCGTCGACTTGCGAAATGATCGTCGCCTTGTCGACCGCCAAAAACTCCAGGCCGACGATAGCGGTCGAGATCCCCATCGCGAGAAAGAACGCTCGTACCATGCTTGGCTCCTGACTCCCGCGGGCTGCTGATCCTGTTGGCCGTTAATTCCTCAAACGGTTCTTGCAGCGTGTTCATCGACCCGAACCGTTCTGCGACTAAAACGAGACCCCGATGGGCCGCGCATTCGTCGGGTCTGTTTGCAGCGGTTATTACGGATAGCCGTATGAGTCGGCCAGTTCCCGGAGGAAACCGCACGTTTCGCCTCATTGGTATCCACTTCGGCACCCACGGGCCGCGCCGCCCGGTTAAGCTCATCGAAAATGTCGCCCGTCGCGGCGTCGACGTAAAATCGTCGTCGCACAAACTTGGCCTAGAGATTCTGTTTGCGATCCAGTCTGGGCTGGCGCCGCCGATACATGACGCCACCTCACCCCTCGGCTATATTGACCTCTATCGCGAAGGCGGGCCGGACGTCGGCCCGCGAGGGGGTTCCGGTTGATCGTGAATGGCGAGGTGGGTGATGGCGCAAGTGGGAGGCCGGGCCGTGCGAAAGTGCGGCCGCGTTTTTCTGTTGCCACACTCGGCTTGAGCTTCTTGTGGCGACGCGGACGACGGCCGATCTAAGCCCCGCTGATTCCCGACGTGTTCTGACTCACCTTGCCTGCCGTTCGTGCAATAGGGGCGAAGCTGGGGCGTTCGATTTGGGGCGTGATGGGGAAGCTGCTGATTGGCTGTCGCAGTCGCCGGCGAGACTCCAAGCAGGCCGAGATCCGCTGGAAATACATCAAAGGACCATTCGGCCGTATTCCATCTTTTTCGACTATTTCCAGGAATTTTCGACATGGCGCTTGTAATCGCCAAAACTTAGATTAGAGTGAGGGCTGTTACGTTTGGGTCGGTTCTCCGGGGATCGACGGGCTGGCTGCTTGATTTTCATTCGGAAGGAACAGACCTCATGAGATTTGCAACAGTACTGTCATGTTTGTTCGCCATCGTGCTTTGCACTGCCGCGACCCGCGCCGCAAACATCCTGTTGGTGACCAACAACGACGGCACATCTCAGTCCTTGAACGATTTTTTGGTCGCCGAGGGGCACACGGTCACGAGGGACGCTCGTAACGACGGTCCTGGCGATGTCTCAGGTTTCGATCTCGTCCTAGTTGCCCGGGAAACCAATAGCGGTAGTTACGACGACGGCACGGAGCCGCAGGATTGGAATGGCCTCGCCATACCGATCATCAGCAATGCTATCCACATAATGCGCAGCAGCCGCTGGGGTTGGATAGATGGAACGTCGCTTCCCGGCCTCGGAAGCGCCACTGATTACGACGCCTACCCGGACGCTGGACACCCGTTTCTTGACGGTGTCGGGTCTACAACATTCCTCAGCCCGGGCTTTGCCACTACCGGAGCGGCCAGTCCGCTTCCGGCCGGTTCGATCGAGGTGGCCACACTAAACGGCGGGGCCAGCCACGGGATTTTCGTCATCCCGGAAGGCACGACGATGTTCAACGGACGGGGCACGGCCGGCGGCCTTCGTATCGGTTATATTCGCGGCAACGAAGGTAGCTGGGACAACATCACTGCCGACGGGGAGCAGATTCTACGGAACATGATCACAGTGGCGACGATACCCGAACCATCGACCCTCGTTCTCGCCGCCCTCGGCCTACTCGGCCTGCTAGGCTTCACCCGTCGCCGCCGCAAGTAAACCACAACTCCAACCACCTTCGAGCCGGGGCGGTCACCAGCCGCCCCGGCTGCTGGAAACGACCCCGACGGCGACTGCGGACTCTCGACTGCTCTCATTCTCTCAACCGCCGACTGTGAGTCTAGCCGACCGCCCAGAGCGATTCTGGTTCGTGTCGCCCTCAGCGAGGAGGCCGTTTTCACGGCTGAATCTGCCAATCTCCAGAAAAGGACGACTATTTCGTTGACACTGGGATTTGTGCGTGATAGATTGTTGCGAAGTGGCAGTTTTTGTTTCTCGCGTCACGAGCTTTGAGTTTACTCTGTCGGAGGTCTAGAAAAATGACCCACTCGCGTCTTGCTGTAGTGTTTCTTGTCTCGGTGGCTCTGGTGTTTGGTGTCTTTACGTCGTCCTCCGCCCACGCGGACTTGGTCGCCTGGTATCCGTTCGATGGCACCGCAGCCGACGCTTCAGGCTCTGGCCACGACGGGACGTTAAATGGCACTGCCCCGACATTCATTGCCACCGGTGGCGCCTTTGACGGGTATCTTTCACTGCCCGGGGTCGACGAGTTTGTCAGCACGCCGGATGATCCCGACTTTCAATTCGAGATGGGAACTTCGTGGGCCGCCTCGTTATGGTATCGCCGCGACGGAGTCGAGAACGATCAGGGCTTAATCACCAAAGGTTACCACGACAACTCCCGCGACCCCAACGGTTACTGGCAGTTGCAAACGCGCGCCGGCGGATTCACGTTGGATTCACGGTGTTGTTCGGACGGTAATCCTCGATCGCGCATAGACGGGGGCGGCGACCACGGCAATAACGAATGGAACCATTTCGTTGTGACGCGGGACGTTGACAACGACGAAATCCGTTTGTACGTGAACGGTGCTCGCACCGTCACGCACTCGCCGCTCGCCGGCAGCGGCGATTGGGCCATGGGTGCCAACCCCGACCCGCTGGTCATCGGCAACCACTTCAACCGCTTCACAGTAGGTGATTTCGACGACATCGGCATATGGAAAGGCGAGTCGCTGGATGACGCGCAGGTTGCATTGCTCTTCAATGGTGGAGTCGCGGCCCTAGTCATTCCCGAACCGTCGAGCATCGTCTTGATTCTCCTGGGCGTGATGGGATTGGCCGGCATCGTCGGGCGGCGTCGACGCAAATAAACCACACCACCACCCCAACCACCTCCGAGCCGGGCCGGTCACCAGCCGCCCCGGCTCGTTTTGTTTCAGCGCGCCGCCGAGTTACCATCCGCCGGCGACCCGACCAAGTTGTCAAAGAACGGCCAACGCCTCAGAACGATTCTGAGGGCCTCGATTCTCCAGCATGTCTATCGCGGCGGCCAAAGCCATCGCCAGTGGCTCACCGGCGACTCACGACGGGACGCCATTCTCATTTCGGGGCTAGTGTCGACTCGGATTTGCGCCGTGTTCTGGGCAAGATATTCGCAACCGCCTTTGACCGCCAAATTTACGTCCATTGAGTGCAGGCCCGTGAATAATCCGGGCTAATCGTCGGAGGAAACAGCACACTTCACCTCAGCCGCTTTCACAGTGGCTGGAATCAGGGGCCAAAATCGGCCGTTTTTTCCAGGCGAAGTGGCCAAGTCAGGCGGCGGCGAGCTTGGTATACTGTTGGGGTGTCGTGACGGGGCGGCGTTTTGATCCCCGAAAACAGCCCAATTCAGCGGCAAATCAGTCTTTGCCCCTCTCGTTCATG
>JADFKK010000197.1 GCA_022564995.1 Planctomycetota bacterium
AGGATGCGCTGAGCACGTCGATGTCGCCGTCGCCGTCCAGGTCCGCGGCAAACACACTTCTGGGGACATTCGCGTCACCATTTGTACAGTTGTTTGGGATGCCATCCGGGTCAGGGCTGTTGACGACGTGCTCCGTGAAGTTCTGGCTGCCGTCGTTTTCGTACCAGGCGATCTTGTCATCGGCGGAGGACGCGCTGAGCACGTCCATATCGCCGTCGCGGTCGACATCCGCGGCAAAGACGCTGTTGGCCCAATCAGCGGCGGTGCTGATCGTGTGGGCTATGAAGCCGCCCAGCCCGTCGTTCTCGTACCAGGCGATCTTGTTGTCAAGGAATGACGCGCTGAGCACGTCGATGTCACCGTCGCCGTCCACGTCCGCGGCGAAAACGCTGGCCGCCCCATCAGCGGCGGTGCTGATCGTGTGGGCGACGAAGTGTCCGCTGCCATCGTTCTCGTACCACGCGATCCTGTCGTCATTTGCGGAGGCGCTGAGCACGTCGATGTCGCCGTCGCCGTCTACGTCTGCCGCGAAAACACTGTTGGCCCCATCGGCATTCCCGTCTATGTCGTTAAACATGTAATCCGGGTCAGGTGTGTTGACGTTGTGCTGTGTGAAGTTCTGGCTGCCATCATTCTCGTACCAGGCAATTCGGTCGTCATGGGAGGACGCGCTGAGCACGTCCATATCGCCGTCGCCGTCCAGGTCGGCCGCAAACACGCTACGAGCGTTGTCGGCATTTCCGTCTTCAAAGAAGGAGAATTTCGGCGCCGGAGTGTTGACGTCGTGCGCTGTGAACCTTTCGCTGCCGTCGTTCTCGTACCAGGCGATCCTATCGTCGCCCTCGGACGCGCTCAGGACGTCCATGTCACCGTCGCCGTCCAGGTCCACCGCAAACACGCTTCGGGCTCTGTCAGCGGTGGTGCTGATCACGTTCTGCCCGACAAACAGGCCCCGCGCCGCGACCGGGGGGTTGATCGTGATCAAATAGTCCTCGACTTCCCCATCCGCGGCGTAGCCTCCGATGCCAAGGTCGCCGGCCGTACTTAGACGCACTCGCGCAAAAGTGCTTCCGTCGACGGCCCAACTCGGCACGTCAAACAGCAGGGCGTTGTCCCCGTTGTCGACAGAAACGCCGTCGAAGATCTGCTCCCCCGGGCCGCCCCACGTACCGTCACGATTGAAATCGATCCAGGCATCGACCCTTGCTCCGGAAGGCGCATTGCGAACATTGACCGTGACGGCGGCGCCGAGTTGACCGACACGGATCGCGGAAAACGTCACAGCGTCGTCGTCCTCGCCATCGCCGTCTGCAGCGGCCGACGGCTGGCCGTCGTTCTCCACGTCGCGAACCGCTCCCAGAGTCGGGCCCACCGCTTCGTGAAACGCCCCTTGGTCCGAAAGCCGCGTTGGATAGGGCGCCGGAGCGTCTCCGAAGTCCCACGGCTGCGCCGGTAACACGTTAATCAGGTAATCCTCGACCTCGCCGTCGGCGGCCGGTCCGGTTGGACTCAGGTCGCCCGTGGTTCGCAGGCGGAATCGGGCAAAGGTCATGCCAACCTGCGCCGTCAGTGGCACGCCAAACAGAATCGTGTTGATTCCGTCATGGACGATATGACCCTCGACCACATGATCGGTCAAGGAGGACCAGTTGCCGTCGCCGTCGAAGTCAATCCAAGCGTCAAGCAGGGCACCGGCCGGTGCATTCCGCACGTCGACGGTCACCCTGGCGTCGACCCGGCCGACAATCATCGGGCCGAACTTGACGCCGTCCTCACCCGAACCATCGCCATCGGCACGGTCGGTCGGCTGACCGTCAATCTCGGCGTCGCGCAATGTTCCGATGGTCGGCCCGATGGCGACGTGAAACGGTCCGTCGTCCGACGAGAGCGTCGGATAGGGTGCCGGTGCGTCGCCATAGTCGAGTCCCACGTTCTCGTACCAGGCGATCATGTTGCCGCTGGCTCTGAGCACGTCGAGGTCACCATCTCCGTCTATATCCGCCGCGAACACGCTGTTGGTGAAATCGGGGGCGACGCTAACCGTGTCGGCCGTGAAGCTTTCGCTGCCGTCGTTCTCGTACCATGACGCGCTGAGTATGTCGGTGTCGCCATCGCCATCCATGTCCGCTGCAAACACGGTGCTGGCCCCACGAGCGGCGGTGCTGATCGTATGCGCCGTAAATCCTTCACTACCGTCGTTCTCGTACCAGGCGATCTTGTCGTCACGGCGGGACGCGCTGAGCACGTCGATGTCCCCGTCGCCATCTACGTCCGCCGCGAACACGCTTCGGGCCCCACGGGCCGCGGTGCTGATCGTGTGCGACGTAAATCCTTCACGACCGTCGTTCTCGTACCACGCGATCTTGTTGTCACCGGAGGACGCGCTGAGCACGTCGATATCACCGTCGCCGTCGACGTCCGCCGCAAACACGCTAGTCGCGAAACGAGCGTCGGTGCTGATGGTGTGGGCCGTGAAGCCTTCGTTACCGTCGTTCTCGTACCAGGCAATCTTGTTGTCTACATTGGACGCGCTGAGCACGTCGATGTCGCCGTCGCCGTCGACGTCCGCCGCAAACACGCTAGTGGCTTGATCGGCGTCGGTGCTGATGGTGTGGGCCGTAAAGCCTTCGTTGCCGTCGTTCTCGTACCAGGCGATCTTGTCGTCAAGCAATGACGCGCTGAGCACATCAATGTCGCCGTCGCCGTCCAAGTCCACCGCAAACACGCTTCTGGCGTGCTGGGCGTCGGTGCTGATCGTGTGGGCTGTGAAGCCTCCGCTGCCGTCGTTTTCGTACCAGGCGATCTTGCTTTCATTGTGCGACGCGCTGAGCACGTCGACGTCGCCGTCGCCGTCCAGGTCCGCCGCAAACACGCTCATGGGCGCAGAGACGGTGGCGATGATGTTCGGCCCGCCAAACACGCCGGGCGCCGGGGCGGGCGGAATGATCGTGACCTCGTAATCCTCGACCTCGCCGTCGGCGGCCGAACCGCCCACGGCCAGGTCGCCCAGGGTGCTCAAGCGGAATCGCGCGTAGGTGCTTCCACTTATGGCCCAACTCGGCACGTCAAACCGCAAGGCCGTGTCCCCGTTATTAACCGATTGGCTAGCGAAGATCCGCTCGCCCGGCCCGCCCCAATTGCCGTCGCCGTTGAAATCGATCCAAGCGTCGAGTTTCGCGCCCGTCGGCGCGCTCTGGACGTTAACGGTCACCATGGCGTCGAGCTGGCCCACACGAATCGAGCCAAACGTCACACCATCCTCGTCCGCGCCGTCGCCGCCTGCGGTAGGCTGCCCGTCCAGTTCTTCATCCCGCAGGCTGCCGAGCGTGGGGCCGATCGCCTCGTGGCGCGCACCGTCGTCGGCCAGTGTGGTTGGATAAGGAGACGGCGCATCGCCAAAATCGAATCCGGCCGGCGCCGCCGCAGCCTCCGCGACCACCCCGCCCGGAAAATCGTCCATCGCCGCCACGGCCAACATTCGGCGGTCTTCAAGGGGCTCAACGGCCAAGCGCTTGCGGCGGTCGTCGGGGCGTCGGAATATGGAACGGCGTAGTGATCGCCACGTGGAATGACCTGACATGGCATCGGTCTCCTTTGTTTTTTGCACACCGCCTTCGTAAAGTCAGCATCATCCGGCCGAACAGAAAACGATACGGATCAGCACGAGATCCCGGGCAGACGACGCGTACTACACATCGCTATTTTCTTGGAAAGATAATCCGAACAAATCAAACAACCGAATTGACAACTCGATCGCCCGTTTCAGAAGAGGACACAAAAAAACGCCATCCGCTTGTCGCGGTTTCGCGAACAACTCAAATGACGTCGGTTTAGCTGCGCCTGTAGCTCGGCCCTGTGCAAGGACATCTCTGCCCCTACGGGGAATCGTAACGCCAACGATGGTCCAAGGGAATACTCCCGTGGTCGCTCAAACGGTCAATTCATCGAATTCTGACACGGTGGCCCTCTGTGCCCATATAAGTGAGACAACTACCTCCCCTTTTATCAGAGTCGAGGACTTGGAGGTAGATGATAACGGACCAATCGCAAAGTAGGTTGTCACTGAGCGCCGCCAAAGCCACCTTAGCTTTCAGCGAAGCCCCAAATACACGACGTTTCCTGGTCATTTCCTGAACCTCCTGATAGATTATTGATTACCCTGTCTCCAGGATGTAGTCCATGCCTTATCAAACTGTCCAGGTTTTGGGGTCCACCTCACTAACCCCCTTTCTTTCCTCTTGCTGCGATGAGTATCGATCCATCATGAAAATCCTCACACCTCGGCTATTACTCGCGGCCGCTCTGCTGGTCGCCTTGTGGCCTTCATCCTCGTCCCCTGCCGCCACGGCCAAGCCGAACATCATCTACTTGCTGGCGGACGACCTGGGTTACAACGAACTCGGCTGTTACGGCCAAAAATGGATCAAGACGCCGCACATCGACGCGCTGGCGGCTGAGGGAATGCGGTTTACGCAGCATTACAGCGGGGCGCCCGTTTGTGCGCCGTCGCGATGTGTGCTCTTGACCGGCAAGCACTCCGGGCACGCCTACATCCGCAACAACCGCGAGGTGCAGCCGGAGGGGCAGCGGCCGATTCCCGAGGCCACCGTGACGGTCGCGGAATTGTTGAAAAAGAGAGGCTACGCCACGGCGGCGATCGGAAAATGGGGGCTCGGCCCGCCCGGCTCCGAGGGCGATCCGAACCGGCAGGGCTTCGATCTGTTTTTCGGATATAACTGTCAGCGGCATGCCCACAATCATTATCCCCGTTATCTGTGGCGCAACGACCGGCGCGTCACGCTCGACGGCAACACCCGCAGTTTGACCGGCAAGCAGTTTTCGCAGGACTTGTTCACCCGCGAGGCGCTCTCGTTCATCAAGCAGAATAAAGACGGGCCGTTCTTTCTGTACATGCCGTTTGCCATTCCGCATCTGTCGATTCAGGTGCCCACCGAATCGCTGGCCCAATACAAGGGCAAGATCCCCGAGGCGGATTACAAACATCGCGGTTACTTGAAACACCCGTTTCCGCGGGCCGGTTACGCGGCGATGATCAGCCACATGGATCGCGACGTCGGCAAGATCATGGCGTTGGTCAAAGAACTCGGCCTCGACGAGGACACGCTGGTGATGTTCAGCTCTGACAACGGGCCGACCTTCAATCGGCTGGGCGGCAGCGACTCGGATTTCTTCGAGTCGGCCAAGCCGTTTTCCGGCCTCAAGGGTTCGGTCCACGAAGGCGGCATTCGCGTGCCCTTGGTCGCGCGCTGGCCGGGGCGTATCAAGCCGGGCACCACCAGCGATCACATCAGCGCCTTTTGGGACGTGCTACCGACGTTGTGCGAAGTGAGCGGGGCTAAGCCGCCGGCGGATATCGACGGCATTAGCTTCGCCCCGACGCTGCTCGGCGCCGGCAGGCAGAAGAACCACGAATACCTGTACTGGGAATTCGCCGCCTACAGCGGACAGCAGGCCGTGCGGATGGGAAAATGGAAGGCCCTCCGCAAGGGGATGTTCCGCGGGAACATGCACGTCCATCTGTACGACCTGGAGACCGACGTGGCCGAAAAGCACGATGTTTCCGAAAAGCATCCCGACGTGGTTGCCCGCATCAAACGCATCATGGCCGCATCGCACGTGCCGTCGAAGATGTTTCCATTCAAGCAGATTGATGTAAAGTAGAAGCGGCGTCCCGCCGCTTTCCGTGGATTTCGCGGAGCGAAATCCGCGAATTACGCGGCAAGATGCCGCGTCTACTTCGCCACCCGCAAATTTGACAAGCCCGCCCCACGAGCTAGGCTTTCGGTGGAGCAGCCCCGGGTTGCTTCACACCACAACACATCGGCCTGTCGAAGGGGCAGAATTCACCGCCCCGAAATTCCTCGTCTCGGCGGGCGGTTCAATCGAATCACTTCACGCCAACCGACCGTGATATCATGCGATCATTCCTCAAGCGACTACTGCTGGATACCGAAGGCGCGACCGCCGTCGAATACGCCGTCATGCTGGCCCTGATTGTCATCGTCTGTTTGGGCGCGATCACGTCGTTGGGCCTCAACGCCGGGGCCAGCTTCCTCGACAGCAGCGACCAAATGGCCTCCTTCGGGCTGGGCGGGTAATGCGGCAAGGCGGACGATACTCCTCACGCCTACCTTTGCTATTGCTCAAGTGACGCAATCGCGCTGCGTAGATCAACGCGATGTGTCGCATTCATGTTGAGCACTCGAACGGTTGTTCGCCCAATGTTCGTGAGGCCGGTGACTTGGCCGCTCTCGTCGGTGCGAAAATGGTCTTGCCATGATTCACGACGTGGGTTGAAAAGAGGCGTTAGCTGTCCGCCTTCTGGATCGATTCCAGACAGATTCGGTCCCTTGTGGAGATTGCAGAGCCGGCAGGCCAGTGCCAAGTTGTCTGGGTCATCATCGCCGCCGTGACTCTTGGAAATGATGTGCTCGATGTGAAAGATTTGGTAGAAGTACCGCTGCGGAATGCGGCAATATTCACAACGGTACTCGGCACGGGCGCGGACTTGTGCTCTAAGTTCGTCGTCCATTACGAATCGGTCGGCTTTGGCTTGTCAGCGGGTAGTGCCTTGACCCGAAGAAGGGCGATCACGTCCATCGTCTCGACGTAGGTCGCGTACTCGGCCCGTTCAGCGGCCGTGAGCGTGCCGTCGTTTGCTTTGTTGCCAAGTTCATCCAAACGAGCCTGAAGTTCCGGGCTCGGCGGCAAGTTCGCGAAGTGATCGGCCAGTTCCGGCGTAAAGGTATCCGTGAACTGTTCGAGAAAGCGATGCAGGCTGCTACCGTCAAGCGTAGACATGCTCTTATGATACCACACAGCGGACGATGGGGCCAATGATGGAAAAACGGGTGATGGTTCAGTTTGAAAGCAGAAAACTCGGCGGCGTGGTGGGGTGAAGGGCGGCGGAAGCGGTCAGTGGAGAATCTCGCAATTCGGCAACGCCTTCTGGAGGTTCTTGACACCAGCGTCGGTGACTTTGGTGCGGTAAAGAAGCAAGGTTTCGAGACTCGCCAGCCCCTTCAAGTGCCTCAACCCAGCATCGGTGATGTTGGTGTTCCAGAGGTTTATGTATTCGAGTTCTGTCAGCCCTTCCAGGTACACCAGTCCAAGATCGGTCACCTTGGTGTCGTTGAGGTACAAGGTTCTAAGATTGGTCAGTCCTTTCAAGTGCTCCAGACCGGCATCGGTAATGTTGGTGCCATCGAGATTCAGCGTTTCAAGATTTGTCAGCGCGTTCAGGTACTTCAGTCCGGCGTCGGTAACAATGGGATCGTCGAAGCCATAAGTGGAGCCCAAAGAGTCAAACCCCACATAGTTAATCTTAGCGCCAACAGGATCGTCAGGGCCACCCGGATCGTCAAACTGCCTTTCCAGCCACGTTTGAGATCGTCGCTCTTCGTGCTCAGGCTTAGGCCAATTCAAATTTGGCCCACCCTCAAAGAAAACTACCCCACCCAGTTGCTCAATCGCAGCCACCGCCTCATCAACCGCCACCACCCTTTTCCGATTCTCCTGTGCCCGCTGCCGTCTGTTATGAACCCAGCCACCGAAGGCCACTGTCGAAACCGTCACCACCACCAGCAGCGTCTTCAAGCTGAACTGATACCAGCGGCGTTTGGGGGTTTCGGTGACCATGCTCTCATTATCTGGTCGAGCACGAGCGAGGGGAAGAGTCGTTTCCCGGCACGGCTGAAAAGTGGTGTCATGTCGGCATGAGCCGAAACCAAGAGCGCAACCCCGGTCCCAACGCCCGGGTCAGCTAAGTGCCGTTCGCGTAACAAGTCTCACATTTTCTTACGGCAAGCCCCAAGCGTGAGTTTTGGAGTTGCGCGTTTGCGACGGATCGTTTGGCCGAAGGCCATATTCATTTGCCCGACGGGCCGATTACTTTTTGCCGTCGCCTGCTGCCCGGGGTTGCCAGGTGATTTTGCACTTGGGCAAATTTCGTTGTAGCGCGGCGAGACCCTTGGCCGTGATTTTTGTCCGACGAAACGACAACTTCTCTAGTTTCTTCAGCTTCGAGAGATGCGGTACGGCGGAATCGGTGATGTCTGTGTCGTTAAGTGAGAGGTTCTCAAGATTCTTCATACCGGCCAGATCGCGAATTCCCCGGTCACTTAGGCGGTTGTAGTCGAGTGACAGCATCGTGAGCGACGCGATCTTGCCGATGTGTGATAGCGCCGCGTCGGTGATGCCCTTTTCTCCGTTAATGATCAGCGATCGAAGTTTGGGGAGGCCGGCGATGCGCTGGATTGTAACGTCGGTAATGCCGTTTGCACTGAACTCCACGAATGTCAGGTTGGTCAGTGTCGGCAGCAGCGATACATCGTCGTCCGTGAACGAAATCCCGCCCGACTCGAAAAACGAAACCGCGACAATCGATTGGCGCGGCGGTCGCTTCTTATCGAAGGTGATCTGAGCGCACTGTCGCTCAAACTGTATGATCGCCGCCTGCACTTTGGGATCGCGTTTATGAAATTCCCGCAGCCGGCGCTGCAATCCCTTGAGCCGTGCGGCCAACAGCGCAACCTCGTTCTGCTTCCGATCCAATTTCGACTGGACTCTAGCAATCTCATCCACCAGTTGCTGTGCAGACGACGTCGAGGCGGTGGCGTTGGTTGCCAGCAGTGCAGCAGCGATCAACAGCGCACGGAGAAGGCGGCGATGAGAGTTTTTCATGGCTTCGGTTGCTCGCGATTAGTGGGTGGGGACTAAACCAATTACACATGCAGGCAGGCCGACACGATGTCGCAAAGCCTTGAATAATGACCGACCAGCCCCCACTATCCTGTACGGGGCGGGGAAGGGGAAGAGGGGTTTGCGCCTCTCACTTGATCTGCACCAACTCCGGCTCTTCACCGCGAACATTATCGCGCTCCAGCACCGCTTCGATGCCGACGGGATTGTCGTAGACGCCGAAGTCGTTGAAGAAGTGCTTCTTGACGAAGCGGTAGACCCAGCTTTTCTCGGGAATGGCGTGGAGGGGATTGTCTTGCGACTGGCGCGGCTGCATCGCTTCTAGCTCCGCCATCGCCGTCTGTCGCACGGTCGTGTCGCGGGCGCCGTGTTTTTCGACGAGCCGCTTGAGCAAATCGGGCCGCTCCAGCACGATGCAGCCCCGCGTGGCAGAGGCCGCCAACTCGCGGAAGTCGCGCAGGAAGCCCGAACTGTTGAAGGTTTCTTTGAGCGACCGCTTGTCGTGGATCGACTCTTTCGAAAACTGCACGATCGGACACGGTTCGACGTCGCCCCAGGGGCTGATGTGATGCGTGAACCCGGTGGCCGCCGGACAGAGCGCCGTGCCGTTCCCGTCGTAATAGGCGTCGACTACGACGATCGGCTTCGTGACCCGCGTGTCGACGACGAACTGGCGGACGCGAAGTTGCTGCTCGGGCGTGAGGGCCAGCTCCGGACAAGCGTCTGGTCCGACGGGCCGGTAGATGTGATACCACATGTACAACACGCGCATCTTGATGAGTTGATTCACCCAGCGGTTGGTGAGCAGCGCGTCGATGTTCGACTGGCAGAGGCTCGTGCAGACGCCGGTCAGCAGCTTGTTGTCGAGGCAGTTCTGCAGGCCTTTCATCGTGCGGCTGTAGACGTTCTTGTCGCCGCGGCGGGTGTCGCTGACGATCTCGTCGCCCTCGACGCTGACCAGCGGCGTGACGTTACCGACGCGGCGAAGCTGGCGGGCTTTGGCGTCGGTGATGAGCTGCCCGTTGGTGAACAGTTGGAAGTAACAATCGCGATGGGCGGCGAAGAGATCCATCAGCTCGGGGTACATCATCGGCTCTCCGCCGAGGATGCCGAAGAACCGGTTGCCCTCCTCCTTGGCCTCGCCGATCATGCGGTTCAACGCGTCCATGTCGATCTTTTCCTGCTTGGCCGCCACGTCGACCCAGCAGCCCTGGCAGCGGAGGTTACAACTGTTGATGATCGAGATGTATAGATACGGTGGAAAGAACTCGCCCCGCTTGAGCCGCTTCTTGAATCGCCAGATCGCCCGCGCCCCGCCGAAGCCCATGTTCCAGATCAGCTTCCAGAGCAGCCGTTTGTCAGTTTCCAAGAGGCCGCGTTTGGCGAGTTGTAAATACATGGCGAGGATCGCGGGGGTCAGAGTGAGGTGTCCCGATATTATATCAGGTCGGCGGCTGCGATCCAATCGCCCACGTAGGTCATGCTCCGCATGACGGCACCGATGATAGGAGGCGATTCCTACAAGCATTTTCAACGGCTCCTAACCTTCTTTCATCGGCAGCCGCCCGATGATCGGAAACTGCTCTAGTTCCAGCACGCTGCCGGTAATCGGCCGGCTGGCGTTGCTTAGCCAGAAGATGGCGTGGGCGGCGATGTCTTCCGGGGAGGTCATGCGTCCGCTGGGGACGGCGGACGGGTCGGGGTCGAGATGCCAATTTTCCTTCAGGCCCTCGGTCATCTTGAGCTTGTATTCGTTGGGGCTGAGAACCCAGCCGACGTTGAAGTGATTCACCCGAACTCGCTCGGGCGCGAGCACGTCGGCCATGTGGCGCGAGAGGGTCATCAGCGCGCCCTTCGACATGCTGTAAGCCAACTGCCGGCCCTCGCCCGTGTAGGCGTTGATCGAACCGATGTTGACGATGCTGCCTTCGCTATCGCGCAGGTGCGGCAGCGCGGCCTTGATCATCAACATCGGTGCCCGGGCGTTGATGGCCATGCAGCGGTCGAACAGTTCTACGTCGGTCGACTCGATGTTGCTGCGGATGATCCAGGCGGCGTTGTTAACCAGCCCGTCGATACGGCGGAAATGTTGCATCGCCGCGGCGACGATCCGGGCGGGCGCGTCGGCATCGGCCACGTCGTCGACGTGCAAATGGGCCGCCTCGCCCAAGTCTTCGACCAGTTGTTGGCCCCGAGCTTGATCTCGCCCGTGAATGAGCACCCTGGCGCCCTCGGCAACACATCGCCGGGCGATCGCCTCGCCGATGCCGGTGGTGCTGCCGGTGACGATGATGACTTTGTCAGCAAGCTGCATGAATAGCTCCCGCTTGGAATGCCCGCTTGGAATGCCCGCTTGGAATGCCCGCTTGGAATGAATGTCAGTTATTTTCAGTTTTACGGCGGCTGAGTTGTTGGCAAGAGGCCGCGAAAGGGCCATCGTGATCGGGCAGTTTTTTCGCCGCGTTTTTGGATGAAGTTTTGCTGATATTGTACACTGCGGCCGGTTTTTTCGGAGCCACCCCGCTTTTTCACGCGTTTAGGTGCAGGGGGCACTTTTGGGGCCGCGGCGCACACTGCTATACTACACGCGGATGGAAATGGCGGGACGTGTTGACGCCTACCTGCAAAACAGAAGAGGTATCACGATGACGACGTTCAGTCGTGCCCACGGCGGGCGCTTGCTTTCGCTCTGGCCAATCGCGGCGTTGGTGGCGATTGTTTTCGTCGCCCCGGCTTCACGCGCGGCGGCCCAAGATGCCAAGGCCAACCGGCTTTACACGCAAGCGGCGAAGCTTCAGAACGGAGGCGATCCGGATCTGGCGGCGGTGGCGTACGAAAAACTGCTCAAGGAGTTTCCCAAAGATAGCGTTTCTGCGAAGGCGCAGCATTATCTGGGTTACTGCCGGTTTCGCACCAAAGAGTACGACAAGGCAATCGAGGCGTTCGACAAAGCGATCAAGGATTGGCCGAAATTCGAGTTGCTCCACGAGACCTATTTTTTTCTGGGCAAGACCCAGGTGGCCAAAAAGCAGTTTCTCTTGGCCGCCAAGTCGTTTGCCGCGGTGACGAAGGCCAAGTATCCAAAGAGCCCGTGGATCGAACAATCGCTGTATGAACGGGGCGAGGCATTTTACAACGCCGGCAAACAGAGCGAAGCGCTGGCGGCGTATGCCGCTTTCGTCAAGACCTTTGGGCAGCACAATCTCTACCCCGACGCGCTGTACGCCCTGGGAGTTACGCAGCAAGAGGCCGACGATCATGCCGGAGCGGCCAAGACCTACGGCAAGTTCCTCAAGGAAAAACCGCAGCACGCTTATGCCACGGAAGTCGGAATGCGGCTGGGCGATGCACGATACGAATTGAAGGACTTTTCCGGCGCGGCGAGGAGTTTCGCTGCCGCAGCCGCGACCAAGGATTTTGCCTACGGCGACTACGCGACCCAACGCCATGGCGAGGCGCTATTTGCGCTGAAGGACTACGCCAAGGCGGCGCCCGTGTTTCTTTCGTTGCCGAAAAACTTCCCCAAATCGCCGTATCGCACGATCGCGAATCTATCGGCCGGAAAGTGCTTGTACCTGAACGGCGACGACGCCAAGGCCCGCGGCGCGCTCGCCGAAGTGCTCCCCACTGGCGGCGAACAGGCGGTCGAAGCGGCCCACTGGATCGCGCGCATCGACTTGCGTGGCGATAACAAAAAGCCGGCCGCCGCGCTCAAGCTCGTCGAGTCGTTTCTTCCGAAGGCCGCCAAGTCGGGATTTTACGTCAACCTGTTGATGGATCAGGCCGACGCAATCGACGCGTTGCCGGGACGCCGCGCCGAGGCGATCTCCCTGTACTACAACATTTTTGAAAAACACCCCAAACATCGTCTGGCCGCCAGATCGCTCTATAACGCGGCGTTCGCCGCCCAAGACACCAAGCAATACGACGAAGCGCTGAAGATGTCGGCCGAGTTCCTGGAAACGTATAACGGCCGAGACGAGCGTGAGACCGGCGTGAAGCAGGCCGACGTAAAATACGTCGCCGCCGAGAGCCATTTGATGACCGGCAAACATGCCGAGGCCGAGAAATTATTCACCGGCATGTTGAAGGAATATGCCGATCACGGAAATCGCCCGCTGTGGTTCCTCCGCTGCGCCACGGCCATGCAGCAGGGCAAGAAGTTCAAAGAAACGATCGCCCTGCTCGCGCCCGAGGTGGCCAACATCAAGGATGGTGACACGCTTGCCGAAGCTCAGTATCTGGTCGGCTTTAGCCATTACAAGGTCGAGGATTACCAGGCGGCGGCCACCGCGCTGGCGGCCTCGCTCGCCGCGCAGCCCAAATGGAAAAACGCCGACGTGACGGCGCTCTGGCTGACGCGCTCGCAAGGAAGTCTGAAAAACTACGCCGGCGCGATCGCCACGGCGAAGAAACTCGTCAAGGACTTTCCCAACAGTAAGAAGCTTGACCAGGCTCATTTCTGGTTGGCCGAATTCTCTTATCAAAACAGCGATTATAAGACGGCCGTCGCGGCCTATCAGCAGGTGATCGAAACCTGGCCCAACAGCACCATGGTGCCCTACGCGCTGCGTGGGCTGGGCCTGACCCATCAGATCGACGGCGATCCGGCGGCGGCCGAAAAGAGCTTCACCACGCTCATCGAAAAACACCCCGGCCACAAGACCGCCTCGCGGGCCTATCGCTATCGGGCTGAAACGCGGGAGCGCCTCAAGAACTACGACGGGGCGATCGCCGACGCCAGGAAGTTCCTGGCCGACAGCCCGTCGGCCGACAAGTCGGAGAAATCGGCCGCCCAATTTGTGCTGGCGCTCTGTCTCGATCAAACCAACAAACACGCCGAGGCCGCCAAGTCGTTTCAATCGCTGCTCGAGGCCGACCCGCAATACGTCGAAGCGGCCCGCGTTTTATATAATTGGGCATTTGCTTTGAATGCGGTCGAGGAGAACTCGCAGGAGAATAAAAAGCTGGCCCGCGATCTCTGGGCTCGACTGATCGTGGAACATCCCAAATACCAATACGTTTTCGACGCACATTTTTTCATGGGCCAATACCACTACCATCGGGCAGCGGCGTTGCAGAAGGCCAAGAAAGACGGCTGGAAAGATCTTTACAGCAAGGCCGCCGAACAATACGCCCGCGCCAAGGCCAAGGTCGGCAAAGATCCGCGGGCCGAGCGCATCGACTACATGCTCGCCTGGACGAGTTTTCAGAGCGGCAAATACGCCGCCGCCGCCGAGGCGTTTGCCGGTCAGTTAGCCGCGTTCCCCCAGGGCAAGTTGGTCGCCGAGGGAAAGCTGATGGTTGCCGAGTCCTTCTTCAAAGGGAAGGATTACCCCAAGGCGATGCCGGCCTTTGAAAAGTCGCTTGCGCAGCTGCCCAGCGACAAGAAAGATCATCCGCTGGCGCTGCTGCACGCCGGTCAAACGGCCACCAAGGTCGAGCGATTCGATCGTGCCTTGGAAATTCTCCTGCCGGCGGCCAAGGACTTTCCTAAGAGCGATTTGCTGCCGGAGATCATCTACGAAACCGGCTGGGCCAAGCACAATCTGGCGTTAGCCAAGCCGCAGCAGCCCAACCCGACGCTGCTCGACGAGGCCTTGGTCTTGTACGAAAAGGTCAACGATACGGGCGAGGTCGGAGCCCGCGCTCAGTTTATGACGGCGGAGATCTACTTGCTGAGAAAAGACTACACCGGAGCGTTTCTGGGTTACAATCTCGTGGTGGCTTCGTTCGGCAAGAGCAAAATTCGGGCCGATGCGCTGTATCAGCAGGCGCATTGCTCCGACCTATTGAAAAAACCGGCCGCCGCCAACAAATCATATTTACAATTGCTCAAGGAATATCCCCAGAGCGACAAAGCGAGCAGGGTGAAGGCCCTGCTAACCGATCGCGGAATCAAGCTGCCGAAGGAAAAAGGGAAGGAAAAAGGGGATAAGTCCAATTAAATGTTGAGTCGAGCGTGGGTGTTGCTCAGTAGGGATGATTTAATTGGACTTATCCCCTTTTTCCACGGAAAGCCCCTGAGAATTACGCATGACGAAAACCTTGACTCACTCCGCCGCCTTTCGTGCGTGGCCGATCGCTGTGTTGCTGGTAACGCTGCAATTGCTGCTGGCACCCGGTGCGCTGCTGGCACAAGACGGCGACGAAACGCCCGGGCCAACGGCCGATCAGGCCGCTACAGACGGCGATGACGAAGGAGATGGTGAAGCGGACGACGAGACGCAAGCCTCGCAGGAAGCGGACGATCCGCCGCAAGAGAGCCCTAACGTATTGCAACTGTTTGTGAGTGGCGGCTGGCTGATGTTGCCGATCTTGGTGATGCTGGTAATCGTCGTCTTCTTCAGCATCGAACGCGGCTTCGGCCTGATGCGGCGCAAGGTGTTGCCGTCGGAGTTGATCGACGAGTTGGGTGATTTGGGCAATTCCAGCGGCGGGTTTGATCCGCGCAAGGCCTACCGTGTTTGTCAGCAATTCCCCTCGTCGGCCTCGGCCGTGATTCGCACGATGCTGCTCAAAGTCGGCCGGCCCCATTCAGAGGTCGAACACGCCGTGGCCGAAGCCAGCGAGCGCGAGGCGGCCCGGCTTTATAGCAACGTGCGCGTCTTGAATCTCGCCGCGGCCGTCACGCCGTTGATGGGGCTGTTAGGCACGGTGTGGGGCATGATCGGAGCATTTTCGCAAGCCACGCAAATGTCGGCCGGACAAAACAAGGCGGAATTGCTGGCCGAGGGAATCTACGTGGCGTTGGTGACCACCTTCGCCGGCCTGCTGGTGGCGATTCCCGCCGCCATTGTGGCCCACTTTTTAGAAGGCCGCATCCAAAGCCTGTTCCGCGAAATCGAAGAGTTGCTGTTGAGCCTGCTGCCTCACGTCGAACGCTTCGAGGGCCGCCTGCGCGTCAGCCGGCAGCAACTCAGCGAATCGCCGCCGGAACAGCCGACTCCGCCGCCGGTCGACGCCGAAGCGGTCGGAAAATCATCGTAATGTCGGAAGAGATCGCGTTATGGTAGGAAGGAATCATTCGTCGAAATGAATTGTTATGACCGTAAACATAAAAAAAAGCAGTGCGCTTAGCGCGCTGAACATTACGCCGCTGATCGACATCGTCTTTCTGTTGCTGATCTTCTTTCTTGTCACCTCGCGGTTCGAGCAGGAAGAAGAGGCGCTCAGAATCGATACGCCGCAAGCCAGCGAAGCCGTGCCGCTCACCGCCCAGCCGCAGCGATTGAGTATCAGCATCGACCCGGCGGGGAAATACTACATCGGCGGAGCCGTGCTCGACGCGAAGGGCCTGGAACAAAAACTGATGCAGGAGCGAGCCACGCACGCCGAGGGCCGCCCGGTGAAGATTCGGGCAGATAAGAATGTTCGGCTGCAAAGCGTGGTCACCGCCTGGAATCTGTGCAAGAAGCTCGGTTTCCGCGATATCGACGTTGCCATGGACCGAAATGAACCATAGGGATTGTGGATTGGCGATTGAGGATTGAGGATTGAGGATTGAGGATTGAGGATTGAGGATGTAGGGATTAGGGACAGCCTTTTGTAGCTAGCATTGCCAGCGATCTTGCTGGCTGTTGTTGTTGAGTGGTAACGTGTCACTGTACTTGAAGTTAACGCATTTCAAGGAGGTGATACGATGGTGTTGCGAGACCTTGTTG
>JADFKK010000198.1 GCA_022564995.1 Planctomycetota bacterium
GGCCGTCGAAGTAAGTTTCGTTGTCGTAGGAGTCGAGAATCTGAATCTCGTACTTGCCCATCAGATAGATGCCGCTGTTGCCGCGGCCCTGTCCGCTTCCCTTAACCACGCTCGGGCTGGCCCATTCGACGTGTAGTTGGCAATCGCCGAAGCTGTCCTTGGTCGTGATGCCGCCGCCCTTGGGCGTGGCGACGCCGTCTTTGATGAGCCATTTCTCGCCGCCGTTCCACTTCGAGAGATCCTTGCCGCCAAACAACACGACCGCGTCCGAAGGCGGCCCACCGACCGGCCCCGGGTTGACCATTTTCGGCTTCGGCCAAACGATCCCGCTCTTGTATTCCTGCGCCAGCGCGGGGGCGGTGAGACACACGACAAATAAGGCGGCGGCGAAAAAGCGTTGTGACATCTTGAGGGTTCCTTTCGTGAACAGCTAATGTGGACTCGTTGAAACCGTCCTACAAGGCTTCAACTCGCTGGGCAAACGGGGCGAACCCTTTCGGACAGCGGTGTTTCAAGTGGTCGATCCCAGCGCGCTGGGCGATGAGGGCGTAAAGGCGCGATAGCCCAAGGTCGAGTTCGCTTCGATCCCGCAACGACTCGGCGTCGCTCTTGGGGTCTGTATTCGCTTCCGGCTGCGTGTCGAATCCATCCTTCGATTCGTTTCCGTAGCGGGGTGCCGATTTCAACAAACAGGTGGCGATGAACGGACTTGTCGCGGACGTCCTTGACGACAAAGGAAACATCCTGGGAAATCATCCTTTGCGTCAGCACCGCGAGCGCTCCATCTTCGCCATTCGGTCCCAATTCACTCTTGCCTTCCGACACAATCAGAATCTTCATAGCGCAGCTTCCTTGCCGGGCTGCTGCGACAGCGCTTCGTCGCCCTCGGCGGTCCAGATTTCACCGAGCGTGAAGACATCGAGCTGCTCGCGCACGGTTTCGCTTTCCGAGAGCGTGTGAACGGAGACACTGCCGTCTTCTTCTTTGTGGCAGAGCGTGACTTCTTCCGGCTTGAACAGATCGACGACATACGGCGAATGCGTGGTCATGACGACTTGGGTATGATCCTGTTCCTCGACCAGTTCTCGCAAAATGCCGAGCACGTCCTGAAGTCGCCGCGGGTGAATGCCGTTTTCCGGCTCTTCGATCAAGAGCAGGCGCGGGGCGTGGTCTTTCGGGAGATAGAGCAACATCAGGTAGGCCAAGACCAACAGCGTGCCGTCCGACGCCTGAGACGCCGGAATCCGTTGGCCAGTTTTCTTCAATTCAAAGTCGATCCTCTTGCCGGGAGATTCGGACAATGTTGGAATGCGTCTCGGATCGTCAGGGCGCGACTGGAATGCCGGCTGCGTGTCGAAGCGAATCTTTCGGACATGCGTGAATATCTGGCAAAAGCGCTCTTCGAGCGCATCAAAATTCTCCCGCTGGTAATTGACAATATCGTCGAGGCATCTGGCTAGGCCAAACCCGGACTTGTCCATGCGAAACTTGTGCGTTGCATCCAACGCGACGGGGAGCGAAAGAAAGCGGGGATCCAATCGATAGAGTTGTACACCCGACAGAACTTCGTGAACCAATTCTGGAATGCACCTTTTCTCCTCACCTGGATCATATTCCCCTCGCGCTGCGCGGCCGACCCACGAGAGCGGGTGCTCATATGTATCGAATTCGACGCCGCGCGGTTGGGCGATGATCTCTTCCACAAAGGAGCCGGCGCGCCGTCCTGGCGTGAACTTGCAGGCGAGTTCGTAGGTTACGGCTGACGTGCCGTTGTCAGCATGTACCCTAAACCGTACTCCCGCATGCTTCTGCCGCTGCCAAACCAAGTCTGACCCTTCCCACAATCCCATGAATGCCTGATCGAACGTATAATCCACACTCCGACACAGCGCCTCCATCGCCTCCAAAATGCTCGTCTTGCCGGAATCGTTGGGGCCGATCAGAAGGTGGATCGGGGTCAGGTTTAGCTTGACGTCGCGGAGCGCTTTGTAGTTTTGGACTTGGAAACTGCGGATCATGATCGTGGCCTTGACGAACCGTTAGGGAGTGGGCTGCGTGGTCAACTCCAACGCTATTTTACCCTGGAGAGCGGCCGGGCGAACCCCTGGCCTGCCGGCCAGGGCTAGGGTTTGTTTTGGAAGTCGCGTCTGCTGAGGATTTGTCCGCTGCTAAATCCACTCCACATACTGCATCAGATTCCACAGCCAGGGATGTTGCCAGGGTTTCCAGGATGGATAGTGGGCGGAGAGGACGGACAGCGTTAGCAGCAGATAGCAGATGCCGCGGCTCGGGCGCCAGCGCGATGCGACGTCGGCGGCCGGGATCATGGCGATGAGCCACAGCGGGGTGAACCAGATCATCCAGCGCAGGCCGCTGCTGGTGCCGCCATAGTTGCGGTCTTCGGCGGGGCGGAACATGTAAAACGCAAAGACCACCAGCGTCGTCACCGCAATCAGCAACGCCAGCTCCCACATCGACAGCCGCCCGCGGGCGAGCAGCACGACGCCGACGACGCTCAGCAGCCACACGGGCGTGAGCGAAAAGATGCCGTGATGGCCGACGAGGCAGTGCAGGGCGTAGACGGCCTTCGACTTTTCGCCCCGGTCGATGGCGGCCCGGTTCTTGTTTTCTTCCGACCAATAGCTCCGCTTGGTGCCTTTGTTGAAGGTGTATTCGTACCAATCGTTCCATTCGTAAACGGACAGCTTGTCGCCCTCGATGAAGATTGAATAGCGACCGGCGCCATCGCCAATGACCCAGCCTTCAAACAAGTCGCTACGAGTCTTGCGACGCACGAGCTTTTCCGCGACGAGCGCCGAGCCCGCTAGTTCGACGTCGATTTCGGCCAACGCCTCGCGAATCTCCGTGCCCTCCTTGAGGCGTTTCAGTTGGGCGATCATCTCGTCGTCCATCTCGCCGCGCTTGCGATTGATGGCCTTTTGCAGGTCGGCACGCTGCTTGGCATTGCGATCGAGGATCTCACGAATATCGACCTTCAAGTCGCCCCGATGCTCGCCGGCCTTGCGATGGGCGTAGGCCGGGCTGAAAACACCATGGGCGATATACTGCGTTGCCAGCGCGGCAACGACCACCAACAGCGCGGCGGGCACAAACCCCAACAGCGCCGGCCGGGTCTGTTTCCAGAGCAACCCGGCGGCGACCATCGCCAGCACCGACAGCGCCGGCAGTTCGATGGCGGCCATCAGCGCGCCGAACAGCCCGGCCAGAACAAACCAGTGCAATCCCCGTTGGTCGTCGTACCAGATGCGCAGCACGGCGTGGATCATGATCGTGGCGCAGACCGCCGCGATGAGATGGTTGTTAAAGGCCAGCGAAAACGGCACCAGCAGCGTGCCGAAACTGGCCGCGGCCATCACGAACATCCGGCCCCAATCGCTGGTGCCGTAACGCTCGACGATCTTGGCCAGCAGCAGCAGCGCGATCATCAGCGGAATGACGTTGATCGTCACCAGCATGAACCGCCCGATGACGAACGGTTTCTCGCCGAGCGTGTAGCCCGTCAGGCGGTGAATCACCCAATACTCGCCGGCCACGATCGTCGGCAGCAGCGTCGGCTTGCTGGAGTAGAGCCGGTCTTCGCCGTCGCGGTTGGGGTGCTTGACCATGTCGATCGTGTTCCAGCCCCGCTCGACCGTGATTTCGTCGATTTCATAGGTGCCATGTTCGACCAGCGCCCGCACCATGCACCAGCGGCTGCGATCGTTTCCGCTTAAGAAAGGCCGCTGTTCCTTATACCGCTTGCGGACCTTGTCCTCGAACTTGGTCAACTCTCGCTCAAGCTCTTCGCCCGTGATGCCTTTCTCCTCGAGCTTCTGCTGCTCCTGACCCTTCTTTTTCAGGGCTTCCTTCGTGCGAAAGCTCTCCCGGGCCAGCTTGTCGATTTCGTTGACCGTCATGATCCGCGCGGTCATCGCGCCGGTGGAGACAACGATCAACAACAGATAGACGCCCCGGCGCAGTTGGGCTCGGGCGTGGTCTTCGGAGGTGGGCAAATTCATGAGGCGATGTTGCTGGGCTCGTCGGCCGTGCGGTCCGGCATATCGCCAGTCCGCTCAGAGATAGAATAAACGTCGGCATCGCGCCCCGCGTAGGCCGTGAGCAGTTCCGCCAAAAAGCCGACCGACAGAAACTGTCCGCCGAGGATCACAGCCCCGAGGGCATAGTAGAAGACCGCCCGCTGGTGCAAGTGGATCGGGTCGATGAACGGCACCATGCGGGAGATAAACCACCAGGCGGTCAAAAACGCCAGCCCCGCCGCGCCCACCGCAAAGCCGATGCCCCCGATGATTCCCAACAGATGTTGCGGCCGATGCCCGAAGCCGGTGAGAAACTTCACGGTGAGTAAATCGAGAAAGCCCTTGGGCAGACGCCACAGCCCGTATTTCGATTCGCCGAACTTGCGGGCCCGGTGGTTGACGACGATCTCGCCGACGCGATATCCACGGGCCGCGGCCAGCACCGGCACGAAGCGGTGCAGTTCGCCGTACAGCCGGACTTCGTCGAAAATCTCTCGCCGGTAACATTTGAAGCCGCAGTTGTGGTCGTGCAGCTTGACGCCGGTCACCGCGCCGACTGTCCAGTTAAACAGCCGCGAGGGCAGCACTTTGTGCCAGGGGTCGTGGCGCACCTGCTTCCATCCGCTGACGACGTCTTTGTCGTTGTTCATCTCGGCCAAGAATCGCGGAATCTCGTGCGGGTCGTCCTGCAGGTCGGCGTCGAGCGTCATGACCAGCTCGCCGCGGGCCGCCGCAAAGCCGGCACTGAGCGCCGCGGCCTTGCCGAAGTTGCGCCGAAAGCAGATGCCCTGGACTCGCGGATCGTCCTCGGCAAGTTGGCGGATCACTTCCCAGGAGCCGTCTTTCGATCCGTCATCGACAAACACCACGTCCAACTCGTAGCCATGCTCCGCCGCCACCTCCGACAGCTCGCCATACAGCGCGCGCAAGCTGTCGACTTCGTTAAACACCGGGATAACAATCGAGAGCATAAGGAATCGCCGTTGACTCGAACCTACCAAAAACCCCTAGCCCTGGCCGGGAGGCCAGGAGTTCGCGCGGTTGATGAGCGGCCCCGCGTAACACCAGCGGCCTTACGGCCGCCGCTCGCCGAAGTTTTGATGTTATGCTGAGGCATAACCTACTTCTCCCGCGGACCCTTATCGCCGCCCAGGCCGCACACATATAGGATACCCGATATGATTAGCTCTGCCAGTAGCCAGACGATGCGGAGCATCACGGTGGCGACCAGGGCCATGACGGGCGAGTAGGGCTCTCGGGCCAGGAGTTTCATGAACACGGCCTCGCGAACGAAAGCCCCGCCGGGAATCAACGAGAGGAATCCGGCCACCACGGCCAGTGTGACGGCGGCCAGATAGCGATCCAGTTCCGAAAGCAGATCATCGGGCGAGGCCCCGACGCCGCACAGCGTTGCCCATAAACTCAACGCCAGCAAGACCCAGCCGGCGCCGGTGGCCAGCCAACCCAGGGCCAGCGTGCGATAGGTGACGTTGGCCAGCCCGGCGCGAACCCGATCGTTCATTTTGCTGCGCAGCAACTTGCCGGCCAGAGCGCGAAACACCGATGGCATCGTCGGGATTCCGGCGACAAAAAGCAGCGCCAGCGACGCGGTCAGCAGCAGGGTATTGCCGCGAAATTGAATCGCCAGCAACACCGCGGCGATCGCCGAGCCGCAGGCCATCATCGTCAGCGTTTCCAAGAACACGCTCACCGCCGCCACTGTCGTGTCGATGCGATGAGAACGAATCAGACCGGCCCGCAGCACCACCACCATCGCCTTGCCGGGCACGTACTTTCCCAAGTGTCCGATGTAGTAGGCCCGCACCGTCTCGAGCACACCGGCCTGTTGGCCCATCACCCGCAGCACATGGTGCCAGTATAGTGCCGAGGGCAGCAGCCCGAGCAGATAAAAACCGGCCGAGGCCGCCAGCCACAGCGGCTCGACGTGCCACTCGTGTTGTGACAGTTCGGCAAATGCGTCGCGAAATGTTGCCACGATCCACCAGGTGACCAAAGCAACGACGAGCAACTTCGCTGAAAGCATAGGCCACTTGCGACGAGGGTTGCTGTGTTCGGCCATGCTAGGTCTTGGCTGAAAACGGGTTCAATTCGTGTTTCTCATTAGCCGCCGGGCGCTAGCCCACGGTTCTTTGAGGAAGCGAAATACCTGCCCAGAAAACCGGACGCCAGCGCGGCGCGGCTGATGTTTTCAGACATGCTAGCATCGCGCGCGGGCGAATCGATCTTGACCGCGCCGGGCGAAGCTGATATTCAACGCCGACTCGAATTTATTCCCATCGCCATTCGGCCCGCTATTCTTGAGGAAAAGACTGTTGAAAACTACAGGATGTTTGCGCCCGCTGGCGGCGATGGCCGTTCTGTTGGCCGCCGGCAGCGCCGCGGCACAGGTTAGAATTCCGGTCGGCAGCCAACCGGTCAACCCGCCGATAGCCACTCGCCTAGACGGCACCCTGGCAGCGCCCGGCGGAATCGCTGCGCCGTTCGATCCGTTCGCCGATCCTCGATATCAGGCCGTCCAACCCGTGCCGTTGAACTCGACCGTGCCGGTGCAGTTCGGGACGATCCCGGGCAATGAATGGGGCGGCTTCGGCGGCGCGATGAGCGAAGGCTTGCGGATGCTGCAATCGGTCCAGGCACAATACACCTGGATGGCGCGAGACGGGGCGATCGGGTTGGGGGTCGACGAGGCCGAGGTGTGGGCTACGTTCGCCATCCCCTCGTTTTTGTACAATCCGGCGCCGCTGATGGTCACCCCCGGTTTCGGATTGCACATGTGGGACGGACCGCTCACGCCCGACCTGCCGCCGCAGACTTACGATTCGTACTTGGATTTCGCCTGGCAGCCGCAAATTCCGGTGGGTGGATGGCTGCAGGCCGACATTGGCTTTCGGGTGGGCGTCTATACCGACTTCGATACGCTCACTAGTGACAGCCTGCGATATCAGGCGCGGGGGTTTCTGTCGTTTAGCACGTCGCCCAACGTGCAGTGGAAAGCCGGCGTGATCTACCTCGACCGGCTCAATGTGAAGATCCTGCCGGCCGGCGGTGTTATTTGGACCGACCATCCGGACGCGCAAGCTCAGACTTTCCGTTACGAGATATTCTTCCCCAAGCCGAAGCTGGCCCATCGGCTTTGGACCACCGCCACCGCCAACTGGTGGGGCTATGTCGGCGGAGAATACGGCGGCGGGTCGTGGACCATTCACCGTGTGGCGGGCGGAAAGGACCAGTTCGATTACAACGACATTCGCGTTGCGGTCGGGCTGGATCGCATCAGCCACTTCGGCGTCAAGTCGTTTATCGAGGTGGCCTATGTGTTCGATCGCGAGGTGATCTACCGCAGCGCCACTCCGACCTTCAACCCCGATGAAACCGTGATGGTCCGGGCCGGTATTCGATATTAACACACGTCCCATCAAGCCGCGGCCGTTGGTCGCGCCTTTGCCTTCTCGCCGGTCTGATCCAACACATGAACAAGAAACGCCAATTCCTTCACCGTTCGCTGGCGAAATGCGCATTTTTCATCGCATTGGCTGCCACGGCTTCACTGGCCGTCCTCTGCGAGGTTGCCCGCGGGCAGACTCGTTCGCTGCCTGGCGTGCAGCAGATCGCCGCACGCCCCGACTCGTGGGATGATGACGGCGGACTGTTTGAACCTCCGCTGCAAAGAGCCGCCTATGGCACGCCAATTTACCCGCTGGCTCACACTCCGTCCGAGCTCGACCGGCCCCTGCTGGAGTTCGACCCGCTGGGAGATTCCTTCGAGAGCGCCGACCCGCCCGGATCGAAGAGCGGAATTTTCCAGAGCGTTCGCGCCAGCGAGACGTTTCTGCCGCAGCCCAACTTCAACGACCTGGGGCTCAACGAATGGGGACTGAGCGCCACGTTCGGCTTCCCGCTGCCCACGCGGCAGTCGCCGCTGCTCATCACTCCAGCCTACCAGCAAACATTGCTTGATGGGCCGAGGCTCTCCGATTTGCCGGCGAATGTTTACGACGTGACGGTGCAATTTCTTTGGATGCACCAACTGACCGACCGTTGGGGCATTCAACTGGGCGTTACGCCGGGTGTGCATAGCGACTTCGAGCGGGACAATTCCGACTCGCTGCGAATCGCCGGCCGCGGCATCGGAATCTACCAGTGGCGAGAAGATCTCAAGCTCGTCTTGGGCGTCGTGTTTCTCGACCGCAACGACGTCAGCCTGCTGCCGGCCGCCGGCATTATCTGGACCCCGCACGAAGACGTCCGCTGGGAATTGGTCGTTCCGCGGCCACGCGTCGCCTGGCGATTTTCCTGCGAAGACTGCGTCGAACAATGGGCCTACTTCGCCGGCGAATTCGGCGGCGGCGAATGGGCGATTGTCCGCGCCAGCGGCGCCTCGGACGTGGCCACCTATCGCGACTTTCGCCTGCTCGCCGGCCTGGAGCTAAAACCGCAAGGTGCCTACGGCCTGCACCTGAACTTTGAGTTTGGCTACGTCTTCGCCCGCGAGCTGGAATACGCCAGCGTCACCCCCGACGTCTCTCTCGATGACACGACCGTCGTGCGTCTGACGCTGAGCTACTAACGGGCGGTCGGAGAGGATGACGATTAGTCGCCGAATTCCACGAGGTCGGAAATCCGAAGCACGAAACTCGAAACAAATCATAAATCCGAATCTCAAATGTCAAAAACTCTGCTGGATGGGAATGGTTCTTGACATTCGTGCTTTGAATTTGTTTCGGATTTCGTGCTGAGGATTTGAACCGCAAAACTCCGCAGCCTTACTCTGCGCGGATCCTAAAGGTCCGACGCCAGGCGGCGCGAACCCGCGCCCCTGTGCCACCGGTTCAACCCTCCGGAATACCGCTCCGGCCGCCATAACGCAAATCGGGCAGCGGCCGGGCGAATGTTGTCGAGAGAGATACAGACCGCGCCGTAGAATGGCCGTAGAATATAAGTACGGGCGGTCGACATGCTGGAAGTTGCATCGAGAGGCGCCCGACACTAGCCCGACGCGCAAGCGAGGGACTGCGAGGGTCGTCCCTCGCTTACGCGTCGGGCTGGTGTGAGAACCCAGTATTGGAGACATCAGGATGCCATCATCTCGAACCTCTCACCGACCCAACGAGCCTCCGATGCCCGAGCCGGTGGGGTTCTTGTTGACTTGGACGACGTATGGCACTTGGCTGCCGGGAGATGAGCGAGGCTGGATCAAGCGGGGCCAGGGAGTGAAGCTGCCGGACCCGGTGCTTCGCGACGCCGCCGCGGCGCGGATGACGGAACCGGCATGTACGTTGGACGCCGAGCAGCGACGGTTGGTGGATGAGACGGTTGCGGACCATTGCCGTATACGCGGTTGGCACTTGCACGCCGTGAGTTGCCGGTCGAATCACGTTCACGTCGTGCTCAGCGCCGAGGTCAACCCCGTGGACATGCGGGATCAGTTTAAGGCGTGGTGTACGCGAAAGCTGAAGGAGCGGCAACGTCGCGACGGGGAACAGCGCATTCGGCAGAAATGGTGGACCGAGCGGGGCGGCCAGCGGTACATTGCCGACGAAGACGGCTTGGAGGCCACGATTCTGTATGTGGTGGAGGCGCAGGATCGAAAGGGGCGCGATTTACACTAGCCCGACGCGCAAGCGAGGGGCGTCGCCGGTTATCCCTCGCTCGCGCGTCGGGCTAGTGTTTCTGCGGCTTTCCCAGCCTACTTCTGCGCCTTCCGCTTGAGATACTTCTCGACGTAAAACGTCGACTTGGAAACTCCTTTTGGCGCGGTGGGCGGCGGCGTTAGGCACTTGCCGGTGGCCAGGTCGTACCAGCCTTGGGCGACCGCATTGCCGCCGGCGAATTGGAGCACTTCTTTGCCTTGGCGGGTGCGGCCGATGGCCAGCGGGCCGCAGAGGCTGACGCCGTTCTTGAGCTTGGCGTTGAGTTGGCCCGAGTCGCCGTTGTGCCATTTGAGCTTACCGGTGATCGCGTCCAGCGCGTAGACGTGCGTGCCGTCGTAATGGGCGATGCCGGCGGCGGCGTAAACGGTGCCGTTGCGAACGACCACGCCGCCAGCGACCGGCCAGGTCGATGCCAGGCGGCCGTAAACCGGAATGCGGCGGATTTGCGGAGCGGCCTGATAGCGCCACAGCAGCCGGCCGGTGGCGGCCTCGAAAGCATACACCCGTCCGTCGTTTGAGCCGACGAACACGCGGCCGTCCTCTTGCATCGGCGGGTAGTTGATCTCGCCGCCGGTGTAAGCCTTCCACAGCGGCTTGCCGTCGGCCTTGTTGATGGCCCGCAGCACGCCATCTTCGCCGATCTTGAACTGCAGCTTCAAATCACCCAGCGGCTTGACCTTGGTGATGTCTCCCTGGCCGGTTTGCAGGCGATCCTTCTCGAGGGGCTTGGCGTGAAAATCGAAATCGCCGGCCGGGCCCAGGGCGATGTGTCCGAACAAACTCAACTGACAGGCACAAACCCAGGGGCCCCAGTAGAGCAGCCCGTCGGAAATCACCACGCCGTCGTGACACGGCGGGCGCATCGGCGCGATGTGCTCGAGGGCGTGGTCGCTCGACGAAAATCGCAGCGTGCCGCCGCTGGCCCGACAGAACATGCTGTCGATACTGCCGGTGGCCCGCGTGCAGGCCCGACGTCCGCTCCACTGGCTGAGCACCTTGCCGGTGGCATATTCCAGCCGATAGCTACGGGCTTTTTGTCCGCCGAAGGCATACAGGGCATCGTCGCGCAGCACCAACTGGAAATTCCCGTTGCCGAACTTCCAGGCAAAACGGCCGTCTTTGGCCGAGACGACCGAAAGCCGATCTCGCTGTGGGCCGGAGAAGAAGATGTAATCGTCGCTGACCTTCATATAGCAAGTGGTGGCGAAGCCGCGGATGTAACCCTGAGCCCGACCATTTTTTCCGATCGCCCGCACGACGTCGCTTTCGGCCGTTTCCCAGATTGGCTTGCCGCTTTTCGCATCGAGGCAGACCAGTTTTTTATCGGGGCTGTAGGCATAAATTCGCCCGCCCTTCATGCAGACGGCCCGGCCGTCGTAGTATTCTTTCGACACGTGCTTCCAGAGGATTTTCTTCGACTCGACGTCGAACGCCAGCAGATGCCGGCCGGAACCGAAGGCCGTCTTGGGGTTTTTGTAGTCGTAGCCGGGCCACATGCCCCAAGGCCAATGGCCCAGCCCGCTGCCCTTTCCGGGCGTGACCGGAATCTTCAGTTCCGGCCCGCCGATCAACGCATAGAGCACGCCATCTTCGAGGGCCATCCATTTCCAGGTGGTCCCGCCGACTTGGTCTGCCGGCGGCTTGATCTCGCTCAATAGCTTGCCGGTGCGGGTGTCGATCAGCTTGCACGATTCGTCATCGGCCAGATAGAGCACGTCGGGCGTGGCGACCATCGTGTTACGATGAATCATGAAGCCCTTCTTAAGGCTTCGCTTCCAAAGGATCGTGCCGTTGTAACCGTTGATCCCATAGAGCGTGTTGAGCACTTCATTTTGAATTTTGTGGAAGGCCCGATGTCCGAAGGCTTTGAATATGCGACCGTTAGAACCGACGGTTACTTCGGAAATGCAGCCGAACATCGGCGTGGCCAGAAATTGCGTGAGATACGGATAGCGGGCGACCTGATCGGACGAGTTCGGATTGTTGTCGGCGCTGTGATAAGGATGGCTCCACGACTGAAGCCCCTTCGGAATCGGCTTGGTGATTGGCTCGGCCCCGACGAACGCCCGGGCTCCGGGGTGCAAGACTCTGAGTAACTCCGCTCGATCGACGCCGCCCTTTCGCGCCGAGGCTTCGACCAACACGGCATCGGCAATGTTGTTGGCCACTTGAATCCGCGACCACGGTCCCTGGTCGACATAGATCCGCGTGCCGAGCAGCCCGGCCTTCTCGGCGGCCGCGCGCATCGCGGTCACTTCGTCGGCGGAGGCCGATTGCACGTACAGCGTCAACTCGCTCGCCTTGGCCAAGGCAACCACCGCGTCGGCGCTTCCATCCTCCGGCAATCCCAGCACGACGCACACGCCGCGCTGGGTGCCGATTTTTTCGAGGCGCGCCGCGATAGCGTCGTCGGCGCCGCGTGCCGACGAGAGACACGCAGCGCACGAAATCACGAATACCGGGACACAACAGAGCAAGCGAGACAAGCGATTGGTGGTGGGCGAGAGACGCATCGTGTCGGCCTCCATATGAGATGATTGGACTTGCAGAAAGGTCTTCGGACGGGTCAGTATACTGTGTTCGGTGTGGGCGTCAAAACACGGCGCGAGCCAGCCTGAGCACAACTCGTTCCCCCCGCTGGCGATCCGGCTATAAGACGCAAAACCCAGCCTCTGGCGCCCAGCGGCAAGAAAATCCGCAGGCTGACCGGGGGGGCGATTGCCTTGAAAGCGGGGATCGCGTATACTTTTCTCGCCACGAACCATCGTGGTGGGCAGACGTGCTTTGTCGGTCTGCTCTCATTTTTTTCAGGGCCGATGGACGCTTCGTTTGAGGCTGTTTCGTCCGCCTTAGGTTTTCGGTTTTGTGGAGTGCGGAAATGCCATCAGGTAAAATCAAGAAGTTGGTGACGGATCGTGGTTTTGGGTTCGTCGAGTCTGACAATGGAGAATTGTTCTTCCATCACTCCGAGGTCCAGGGGACGACCTTCGAGGATTTGCAAGAGGGACAGACGATCGAGTTTGAAATCGGCCAGGGTCGCAAAGGGCCATGTGCCACTTCGGTCCGGCTGGTCGAAGAGTAATCGGTCGCGTCGCGCTTCGCCCCTGCCGAGCGCCACGCCAGAAAATCGTGTTGTAGAACAACGGTCAAGACCGCGAGGCGCCCCCGTGTCGTCGATTCGGGGGGCGCTTTCATGGTTGCATCGACTCCTCGAAGCGTTGCTGAATTTCCATGGCCGTTAAGAAGATTCTCATGTTGGTCGGTGACTTCGTGGAAGACTACGAAGTCATGGTGCCGTATCAAATGCTGCTGATGGTCGGCCACCAGGTCGACGCGGTCTGCCCCGAGAAAAAAGCCGGCGAGACGGTCGCCACGGCGATTCACGATTTCGAGGGCGAGCAAACCTACAGCGAGAAACGCGGCCACAACTTTCGGCTCAGCGCTGATTTCGACGCGGTGCGCCCGCAAGACTACGACGGATTGGTATTGCCCGGCGGACGAGCGCCCGAATATCTGCGGCTCAACCCGCGGGTGATCGAGATCGTACAGCACTTCGCCCAGGCGAACAAACCGATTGCGGCGATCTGCCACGGCCCACAGATTCTCGCGGCGGCCGGCGTGGTCGAGGGGCGAACCTGCTGCGCCTATCCGGCCGTGCGTCCCGAGTTGGAACAAGCCGGCAGCGCTTGGGTCGACGCCAACGAAACCTTCGACAATGCCCACGTCGACGGCAACCTCGTCACCGCCCCCGCCTGGCCCGCCCATCCCGCCTGGATCCGCGAGTTTCTCAAAATACTGGGGACGCCGGTAGGTGAGTAGAGGATTCCATAAAGCCGCGACCGCTGGTCCCGTCCTTTCGCCGCCTTTCGCCGCTGACTTCAACACCTCCGGCGATCAATTCTCCCAGCCACGTCCTCAGCGCCAACGCGCACGGCAAACATTGGGTGGCCCCTTTCGCTCCCGGTGGTGGGCGAAGATCACTTGGCGATGTTCACCGACAAGATTCTCTCAGAGGAGTTTGCCGAGCGCATGAAACCGTGGAGTAGCGATGCCTGGAGATCCTGAGATCGGAGCGCTCGAAAGGTTGCCGCAAGGTTATCATCAACCCCGCGTTTGACGGCTCCTACGCCTTGATTATGTCCCTCGAAGCGGCGATACGCGTTTTCGGCGATTCCAACGACATCTGGGGAGGCGCAGTTGAACCCGCTAAGACTCGGCCGGACGCTGTCGCTAGCGTGCCACAGGCCAGCGGGTAGCTTCATGCGACACCATAAGGCTACAATGCGGCCATGAAATTCTTCGCCGCACAATCGAAGGAAGAGGGAGTATCGGTTTTGGCATTGGT
Source organism: Planctomycetota bacterium (assembly GCA_022564995.1). Taxonomy (GTDB): domain Bacteria; phylum Planctomycetota; class Planctomycetia; order Pirellulales; family JADFKK01; genus JADFKK01. The sequence continues at coordinate 14,055 of JADFKK010000198.1, forward strand.
CGAAACGGCTGGTTCCGCGGCGGCTGCGCTTTGGCTGGCAATTCACTGGGGGACGTATGCCCCGTTTGCGATCAGCGTGGTGGTGGCGCCGTTTCTGCTGTTGCGTACTCACGATTCCACGGCTATCGGCGTGAAGCTCGCTCGAAGATCATTGGAGCGCTGTGCTCACCGATTCGTTTTCATCCGGCTGTTTTTGGTAGCGATTGGACCGATACCGATTCGCGTCGTGGCAATGATACGCTCCATATATGTGAACCCCCGTGCATGCATATCCGCATTGCCGGCAAACTGGTGGAATCTCACTGCCCGAACAGACAGCACTGTGATCCCGGAGCCGATTCCGGGTTACTACAGGTCGTGGGACGCACCAGGCGTTGCGACTTTCTGGGACTTTCAGGACGTAAAATTTGCACTGCGATGGAACATGCAGCACCTTCCTGCTGAGTTTAGGCGACGGTTGGGTGATGAGTTCGAAAACACGACTGTCTATGTGAATAGTTGGATTGTCCTTATTTATGTCACATGGGGCTTCATTGCCGCGACCGCGTATCTCCCCGCCTTGCTATACCGCTGGTCCCTGAAATCAACCTTCTGGATTTACCTTCCACTGCTCTGGGTCGTTCAGCCCGCGCGGTACGAACGCAAGAACGTCTGGGTTCGGCTTAAATTCGTTCGAGACGACCAAGTCGTTCTCTTCATGTCAGCAATCGTTCTCGCGCTTGGGCTTCTCAAGATTCGCGTATGGCAGATGAAGACAGCGCTCTCAGCGTGGTGGAACGACGCGGCACTCGGAAAGTTCCTCGGGGCCTACGTCGCACCCGACAGCATGCCCCTGTGGCAATACATAAGCATGGTGAATAGCATTCTCGCCCTCACGATGTTCTTCATCGCGCGAAGTGCGATTCAGTCAAAAGAGGAAGGCACCCCGTGGCCGGAGTCTCCGCTCGACAACGCGTTTCGCTGGGCAACGGCATGTCGCCGGATATTGACGACGTATACGACCTCAGTGCTCGTGATGACAACCGTGCAGCAAGGATTCCCGGGTTTGCCACCGCTTGGGGCGTTTTGGCCCCAGTGAGGCTGTGAATAAGCAGACACCCGATAGCGAACGACAGCCTCGAAGGGCAGGATCATGGCAAAACTCAAACACGACCCAATCACCGCCGCCGACCTAACCGACTTCCTGGATAACCACTCCGACTTCGCTTTTGAAATCGACGTACTGAATTCGTTGCTGGCCCAAGGATTCGAGTGCGAGCACGGCGGCTCCTACGTGGACCCGTACACAAAGAAGCCACGGGAATTCGATCTGCGGGCTACCAAGGTCTTTGGTCGCCGAATCATTCGACTGGCCGTTGAGTGCAAGAACCTAAAGAGCAGTTTCCCTTTGCTCATTACGTGCCTGCCAAGGAAACACGAGGAGAGCTTTCACGAGGTAGCGATTTCGATCGACCCCCAAACGGTGACCCTCAGCCCTTCCGAGATTATGCGAGCACGAGCCTTTGAGCTGAGCGCGAAAGGTATCAGGCTTTCGGGCGAACATTTCATCTACGCAACTGGCGCGCCCGTGGGCAAATCGTCAGACCAGATCGGCCGCAATCTTGACGGAGCAATCGTCGCGAATGACTCAGATGTCTATTCAAAATGGGCGCAGGCACTCAGTTCCGCTCAAGAGCTAATAGATCGTGCTTGCTGCGACGCCGAAACTCGTGAGGGCGAATGGTACGTGTCTGTCGTGATTCCGGTGCTTGTCGTACCTGATGCAATGCCTTGGAAGGTTGACTACGACGCAAACGGACGGCGACTCGACAAGCCGCACAACACGCCACGATGTTCTTACTTTATTCAGATGTCGTATCTCGCCGGCAGCAACATAATTGGCACGACGTACAACATCTCGCACTTGGAATTTGTGACGTTGGCCGGCCTCGTTGAGCTAATTGATGACTTGTCCGGCAGTGAAGCACGACTCGATGCGACCTTTCCGATGGAAGCGATAGCCGAAACAGCCCAACAATCGAGTTGATTCCAGCCCAGACGAACACTCACAAAGGCTGATCCATGAGAATCGCCTGGGCTGACCGGCCGCGACGGGCGTGAATCACCTCCATGGCCCGGGCCGCCGAGAACTCCCGGCCACGATCGTCGGTGGCTTCGAAGATCCCGTCGGAGACCACGGCGAAGATGTCACCCTCGCCCAGGTGTATCGGCGGCGCCATCGAGATGTCGAGATCGCTCACGACCCCGAGAGGCAGAGTATCGCCGTGCAACTGCTCGAACGCATCCCGGGCGGCGTCGTAGAGCAGCACCGGT
>JADFKK010000199.1 GCA_022564995.1 Planctomycetota bacterium
GACCGTTCACGTGAGTTTGCAGGGCGCATTCCGAAAAAAAGAATGTTAAAATAGACGTCATAACGTCACCGAGCCGCTATCTTACAGGCTCTGTCTCCAACGACGTGTCTAGCAATCGCCGGCTTCGTAACTCGAGCAACGTCACCGATCCCGCGCGGGCCAAGTCCGAAGCCCTCCGAATCAGCGACTCGACAGCGTCCTCCTGTCCCACTGGGCCTCCGTAATTGAGGAACGGCATCGAAATGAGGTAGTGGCCGAAAAGGCGGCTTTTGACTCGCACCATCGGCAGAACCCCAACGATTTTACCAGCTGCGTCACGGGCGGCGAGATAGAGACATTCATGGCCGAAGACGGTTTCTATCACCTCCTTCCACCCGAACGCGTGGCATTGCGTCGATTCGGGCTCGTTCCTGACAAACGCATCCCACTCGTCCGCGGAACCGGTAAACAACCCAACGGTCATGACGGTCCCCGACCACGGTCCGTTGGCCGCAACGGTTTACTCGGGAGGGCTGCCTGGTAAGCCCGGAGTATTTGGTCGACCCACGAATCGATGGCGTAGTGGTCGGCGACATGTTGCTGCGCCCTCGCCGCCCGTTCGGCAGCGCCGGAGAGATCCCGCAAGACCCCGCGCATGGCGTCGGCAAGTCGCTCGGGCTCTCCCGGGGGCGTCAGGATCCCGAGCCGCCCTCTATCCAACACCTCCGGGATCTCGCCAACCGCGGTCGCTACGACAGGCACTCCCGCTCCCATGGCTTCGAGCAACACCATCGGCAACCCTTCAGTGTGTGAGCTGATCACAAAAACGTCGAAGGCTTTCATCAACTTAGATGCTTCCGGTACGGCTCCGGCAAAGTGTACTCTCGAACACAGTCCGAGGTCGCTCGCCAATTGGGCCGTCGGTCCCATCTCCCGACCGTCACCGATCAAAAGCGTCTCTATTTCGGATTGACCGAGACACTTTATCGCCCGCAGTAGGACATCCGGCGCCTTTTCCTTACTCATCCGCCCGATCCACCCCACGACGGTGGCGGTCGACGTTATCCCCAACGCCGTCCGCGCCGCGCCGCGCAAGCTGGGCTTGAAAGACAACGAAAAATCGTGGCGGTTTGTCAACACTTGGGTGGCCGGCGGAAACAGCCACTTCAACTCTGCAAACCAACAGAAAGCGGTCTGGACGCTGTCGCCGGGGGGCGACATGTACACGCCGGTCAGTTCTTACTGGAGCATGGATACGCATCTCGCTTTCAACACCGAACACGCCTATCGCGATTGCGTGATCAACGCTCGCTGGAAATTCAATTATGGCGGCGGCGCGGCGCCAGAGCTGATCGTGCGTGCTCTGGACAGCCGCCGATACTATGCCATCCGCTTCAGCACCCAGGGTAATTCTCCCTCGCCAAAATCCTTCATCATGGCCAGCATCTGGAAAGGCGGAGCCGACGGTTACACGCGCATGTTGGGCTATCGCCGCAAGGTGGGAATCTATCACCTGGCTCATGCGCCGAAAAAATGGTATCACATCCGCGTCGAGTGCGTCGGACCCGAGATCGTTGTCTTCTTCGAGGACAATTTCGTTTGTGCCATCAAGGATGACGATTATAAGGCAGGACTGATCGGTGTCGGGTGTGTTTATGGGCAATGTGCCTGGGCCGACGTGGCGGTCGAGGGCAAGCCGGTCGAGATGCGTTCCGTTTGGACCGACGTCGAGGGCGATTTGCCCCATCAATTCACCGTGGCCATGGACCCGGCCGTCTCGAAGACACAAACCGCCGCGTCGGCGACCTTGCTGCCGAACGACGAGATTGTCGTCTCGTTCCAGGGCGATAAGAAAAAGGTCTATACGACCCGCTCGCGCGATTTCGGCTTGACCTGGGAGAAATCGAAACCCGGCCTGCACGGCCGCTACGTCAAGTCGATGGGAGAAATGTGGTTTCTCAAGACCCACGTGCGCGAGGGCATCGTGTTTAAGGATAACGCGACGAATTTCGACGAGTACAGTCGGCACAATATGTGGCACACGCTGTCCCGCTCGAAAGACGGCGGCAGAACCTGGTCCAAGGAAGAGCGGCTCAAGATTCCGTTTCCCCAAGGGCAGGCCTACGCGGCCGTTCCAGGCAAGGCCGGCAGCATCTTCTATGTCGAGGTAACGAATCTCAGGAGTTTGAGCGACGGATCGGTCTGCTTCGCCGGCACGTGGCGTAACAGCGCCGACGGTAACTTCACCTCCGATCAAGTTCAATTCCTCCGCAGCACCGACGGCGGAAAGACGTGGGTGATGAATCCGGTCGATCGCACGAATTGGCAGCGTAACGAAAGCTCCTGGGTCGAAATGCCCAACGGTGATCTGCTTGTTCTCATGCGCAGCAACTACACCAACTCGGTGGGGCTCTCTCGATCCCAAGACAAGGGCCAGACCTGGAGCCCGATTCGCCCGGCCGGCATTCCTTTCTTCAACTCCAGCGCCCCGTCGCTATTGCGCACGAAAGACGGCGTGTTGGTGCTGGCCACGCGCGGCTGGGGACTGTTTACCAGCATCGACGACGGCCACACCTGGAGCCTGCCGACGCACATCCGCGGCTACACCGGCTCCGGCTGGCTGGCCAATCTGCTGGAAATGAAAGACGGGCGGATTCTGGTCGTCAACGCCACCCACGGCAACGCCCGCGGTCGCTGTCGCATCGGCGCGCAATTCATCCGCGTCGACAAAAAGGGCATCGTGCATCCTGCCCAGGCCGGGCCGGTGCAGTGAGCGGAATGATCTGCGGCTGAGCTTGCGTCACGGGACGTCGGGTTTTCTGTTGAATCGGACGAATGCGTTCCGCCGTTGAACGGAAACACGATCGCTTTTAACTAGCCCAGGCATTTATGCCTGGGATTTGATCGCCGCACTCCCTTTATTCTTCGCCCCTTTAGGGGCATTGCGACAGCAGCTATTGGATCGGCGCAGTTTTGTAACCCAAAGCCCCTAAAGGGGCTGAGACAACCAACAAGTCTGTTTGCTTCCGATTCCCAGGCATAAATGCCTGGGCTAATTAAAAGGCTCCACGGCAAAACCCAATCATCCAATACTCCAGCACCTCTTGACGTCCGCTGAGACAAGCTCAACCACCAGCCACCCGTTTCGCAAGAATTCAGGCAATTCCCGTAGCTGAATTCGCAAGAATTCAGGCAATGTCTGAAGTTTTGCAACTTCAGCTACGACCGTGGACTACGCGGATTGCAGGGCGGCTTCGATCTCCGCGAGCAACTTCTCGGTTTTTTGGATCATGTCCGCCGCGCCGTCACCGAAAGTTCTGTAGTTCTCCAGTGCCGCGCGGGCATAATCCCGCGCGTCGGCCAGGCGCGCTGCATTCGCGAGGTCGATAGCGACGTTTAAACGGGTTTCGGCGGCGGCATACACGTTACCTGCTGCTTCTTCCAGGCGGATCGCGTCGCGGTAGTGCGTCATGGCGCGATCAATGTCCCCGACATCGCCGTAGATCGAGCCGAGTTGTTCGTGCACCACGGCCAGATTATTGACCGCGTTCTCGGGCAGCATTTCGAGATCCTCGCGGTAGTACTTCAATGCCTGGTTGATGTGGCAGAGCAACTCCGATTCCGAAGCGCCGCCTTCACGTGCTTCTTTGAAGCGCTCGTAGGCCACACTGCCGAGTTGACCGAGACTGCATGCCCGCCCCAGCTGGTCGCGCTCATCATAGCGTTCCAGGCTCTGTCGATACCACTTCTCGGCCTGTTCAAGATCACGGATGTCACCAATGTCTTCATAGGCTCGGCCCAGGTTGAAGGCACAGATAGCGGCAAGCGACCTATTGCCGATTCCTTCAGCTAGCGCCAGTGCTTCCTCAAACACCGTCACACATTCCGGCTGACCAAGTTCGCGTCGCACTTCCGCCAGTAAATGCAGCGCCGTTGCCAGCGAGCGAATCGTGAATCTTTCGGCGTCGTCCAACTCTTTCGGCTTGCGCTTCAGCAGTAGCGGCGCCGCCTGCTGCCGATTCCAGTCGACCAAAATGCGCTGCAGACGCTCGGCCTCCGTCCACTGCCGTGCTTCCCGAGCCAGACCGACGCGGTACTCGTTTACCAGACTCCAATGTTTTTCCCGCCCCGGGAATGGGCCGTCGGTGTCGGGGTCGACGAAATCGGGTATGATTTCCTCAATCAGCCGCGACCATTCCGCGCGGCGGCCGGTGTGACCGTAAAGAGTCTGCAAACCCTGCATCGTGCTGATGATGCCTCTCCACCACTCGTTCGTGCGCGCCAGCCGGCGGGCCTGCAGCAGGTTGGCCTCCTCGGACTGCAGGACGGCAATCACGTCTCGGTTGCCGCGTTCGTATTCGTCGTGGTAGTAGTTCCCCAATCCGCCAATCGCTTCCACGTACGCGCGGGCGGCCTTCAATTGCCGATTGCCGATTGCCGATTGCGGATTCGGTAGGAGCGCCTGCGCTTGGGGCGGGTAGTATTGGTCGAACAAAGTTTTGAAGAACCACGGCAGGGCCGGGTGGATTGTGTAGTAGCCGCCGCCGTGGGACGTCAGTAGACCGATCTCGGCGGCGCGGTCCAATAACTCCTCTGCGGCTTCCCGCGTCATCCCGCGCAGTTCCGGCAGACACCAGTCTGCCTCCAGGTTACCCATCGCCTTCAACGCATCGACGTCCACAAACCCCTGAAAAAAGTGCAGACAGGCGAGCTGCGCGCGCTGGGCGTCGCTGAAGGCGGACTCGAAGCCGTAGGCGAGGGAGGCGCCCAGGCTGCGGCTGCGGCCTTGATCGGTTTCGTCTTCGAAGGCGGCCTGGCCGCTTTGCAGCCGCGCGACGAACGCCTCGATCTGGTCGCGGGTTTTTAGCCCGTCGCGCAGTGCCTGGCCGACCAGCACGGTGATGGTCAGCGGGTTGCCGCCGGTGAATCGCAGCAGGGGACGCCAGTCGTCGACGTCGATTAGGCTGCGGCCCTGTTTTTCTGCCAGGGCGCGGGCCAACTGCACCCGCTCCTGCATCGGCATGCCGGCGATGGGAATCCGCCGCGGCAGTTCGTCCCCCAGCCAGGGCCGCTCGTCGCGCCGGGAGGTGAGCAGGAATTTTGCTTTCGTCGCAGCGGCATCGCGGAGGAAGTCGACCAGCTCCCGCTGCTCCTCGTCGCTCCATGCCGAATCCGTCCCCGCCGGGAACCCGGCGACCGGTTCGACGTTGTCCCAGATCCACAGCACGGGAAATTGAGTCAGCACTTGTAGCGCCACCTTTCGCCGCCGGGCATCGTTCATCGCCAGCCAGTTCTCGCCCGCCTGCTCCAGCATCGGCCCGAACACCTCGCCCAGCCGGTCCAGCACGCGCGGCAGCGGCAGGTATTGCTCGAACGACGTAAACAAAACGGGTCCCTGCACGCCGCCGGTCAGCGCATACCAGCGGGCGAACTCGGCGGACGTGGCCGTCTTGCCGCTGCCGGCGTAGGCGTGCAGCAGCACGATCGACTGGGAATCGAACGCCCGGTCGAGCGCCAGCAGGGTCTCGTCGCGGCCGAAAAATCCGGCGTCGGGCGGCTTGGGCAATTTCGCGTCCAACTGGCCCGCCTCGGCCGCGCTGCCGGCGGCATCAATCGTGAGTTGCATTGGGCCGTCATCGGTCTGCTGGGGAAACAGCCGGGTCGGCAGCGCTTCGTAGACGATCGGCACGCACCAGTCCTGCAGCGGGCGGGACGTGTAGGCGATCGATCGGGCCGGCTCGGCGGCCAACTGTTTGCGGCCGAGGCTGACCGCCTCGCCGAACGTGGCGCCGCCGACCAGGGCGGAGTACATGTCGGCCACGAACTGGGCCGCCGTGACCACGTAGACGTTGTAGCGCATGGCCACAACGCCGGTGACGCCCGCGTCGATGACTTCCTGCGCCAGCGAACCCAACGCCCGCACCTGGGCGTGAACTTCGTCGGACGAGCTGGCAGCTTTAGGTTGCGACGGCGACTCCGCATGAGCACTGCGGCAGGCGTTGAGCACCAGCAGCGGGACTTCGGTTTCGTGCAGCAGTTTCCCGATCTCGCCACCGCCGACCGGCAGGGCATTGCTCTTGGCAGTGGGATTCTCGAACAGCAGATACCCGTGCGGCCCTTCGCGCGGTCCATCGAGCACCAGGGGAATTAGTTTCTGTAACCAGGCGGCCATTGCGTTGTCGGTTTCAGGCGCGTCGTCTGTCGAGAGTTTGGCATACATCCCGTGGCCGTCGAAATGAACGACGTGATACGGCTTCCCCTGGCTCTTGGCGTCGCGCAGCACACGGGCCAGTCGTTCAAACGTGGGCGGACGCAGCACGTCCAATTGAAAAGCGGCGCGCGACTCGTCGGTCAGGGCTTTGACGAGTTTGCCCGCCACGGAGCGAAACGGAACATCGTCGCCCTGCCTGGGCCGGCAGATCACCAGCAAAATGCGAATCGGCCCCGACTCGGCGTCGACCGGGCGAGGTGTTACTGCCGTGTCACGTTGCGTTCGCACAAACGCGGCGGCCTCAAGCGCCAGCCGTATCTCGGTATGTGGGTCGTACAGCAGTTCCCAAGGGATGGCCGTGGCCGCCTGAACGTCGGTGACGACCTCGACCCGCAGATCATTCAGTTGTTTGCGAACGTCGGCCCAGACGAGGCGGCCCTGCTCGCTGGACTGGAATACTGCTTTGAACAGCTCGCTGCCGACCTCGATCATTCGCTGCTCGATGCGCGCGGCGATTTCGGGGGCCGGATCGTGCGGATACTGCAGATAGTCTTCCAGATACCAGCGCAGGTCTTCGGCGTCCTGGGGAGTCTGCTCAAACTTGAAGGCGGCTGACGCCGATTGCACCACAACCCCCTCGCCTTCGAGCGCGACCTCGATGCGAAAACGATGGTCGCCCTGGGCCGTTTGCGTGATGCGTAGGGTGGTCATGCCCGCTGCTCAGCGTGGTTGGGAGATTTGGTCGAATCCGACTGGCGATCAATTCTACCCAATAATCTAAGCCGTGTCATCCGGCTAGTTCGGGTTTTCTTGAGGTGGACCACCCAGCCGCCCAGCAACGCTACTCCCCGTCGATGCAGTACAGCGTCTCCACGCGCCCCGCGCTCGTGCGATCGGCCACGCGCATGAAAATCTGGCCGCCGCAGATGGTGGGCGTGGCGAAGACTTCGCTGCCGAGTTGGTTTTCGGACAGCTTGCTGAAGGCGGTGGGGCTGGCTTTGAAGATCGTGGTGCGACCGTTTTCGGCGGTGATGTAAATCTGCTCGCCGACCAGCACGGGCGAGGTGTTGATGGTGCCGCCGATGCGCTCCGACCAGGCCTCTTCGCCGGTCTTGGCGTTCCAGCAGTAGGCGATGCCGTTGTCGGTCACGGCGTAGACGTAGCCCTGGTGTGTCAGCAGCGAGGGGACGTAGACCTTGACCTTGTTTTTCCAGAGCACCTTGCCCGATCCGTCGGCCTTCACGCAGATCGTCTCGTGCTTGGGCCAGCCGCCGCTGACGATGACCGTCTCGCCGCTGATGACCGCCATGCCGACGCATTCTTCGGTCGTGCCGGCGGTCGACCATAGCTGCTTGCCCGTGTTGGGATCGTAACTGGCGACCAGCTTGCAGCCGGCGATCAACAGTTGATCTCGGCCGCCGATGTGATACACCACGGGCGAGCAATAGCTGGGCAGCTTCGGCCGCTCGGTCTTCCATTTCACATCGCCGGTAGCCCGATCGAGCGAGGCCAGATATCCGCCGCCTTTGTGATCGGCGGCGACGAGCAGCGACGATTTATAAAGCGCGGGCGAAGTGGTATAACCCCAGTGCGACGTGAAATCGCCGAGGTCGGTCTGCCAGAGTTGTTTGCCGTCCATGTCGAGCGCGGTGACCCAGACCACGCCGGCATTCATGAACGTGGCGTAAATTCGCTCGCCGTCACAAGCCAACGTCGAGGAAGCGTGCGTGTTGCGTTTATGGGTCTTCCCGTCGAAGCCGCCGCTGTGCAGATCGGTTTGCCACAGCTTGCGGCCGGTTGCCCGATCGAACGCCAACACCGATTGGACCTTTTTCTTTTCGTCGGCCGTGGCCAATAGAACGCGATTACCGACGACCGTCGGCGAGGCATGGCCGCGGCCCGGCACTTCGACCTTCCAGCGAATGTTCTCGGTCTCGCTCCACTTCATCGGCGCGGATTCGTCGGTCGCCACCCCATCGCGCGTCGCGCCCCGCCAATGCGGCCAATCGCCGGCGGCGACGTCGAGCTTCGTTTCGTTGTCCCCCGGTTCCAAAGTGGATGCACAGGCGCCGATAACGACAACGACGGCGATTGTGAAGAGAACGATTGCGGATCGAGTTTTCATCATCATCTGAACCTAGCGTTGGGTTTGGTGAACCGCTGGCAGTTTGTGCGGGTGATGCACCGTAGTGTACCCGAGGCATCGCCGTCTGGCGCTATCATCGCTGCCAAACTCCCAGCGACCGAAGAATCGCGTGGCCAGCGGGTCGCCCCAGCGTCGATAAATTACGATGAAAACTAATGTGGTTTGATCCGTCTCTCGCCTGTGATACAATCACGGCAAGGGGCACCGGACACTTTTTGAGATCGCCCGCTCATAGTAAGCGCGACGGGCGAACGAGGTTGGTAGCGAATCGAGCGCAACCTCGCTCGCGCGTCGGGCTTACGTTGATCTCGCCGATCGCCGATCGAAGGGAAAACCCCGTGTTTCGTATCCGTTTCAAACTCGCGATCCTGGCGGTGCTGTCGTCGTTGCTTGGCTTCGCCCCGTCGCTCGCGGCCGACGACGCCAGTGAGAAGTTGGCGATCCCAGACGCGGCCGACCAGCAAGAAGTGCTGAAGCTCGTCGGGGAGGTTTTTGGCAAGGAATACAAGCAGGCGAAAACGCCCGCGCAGAAACTCGCGATAGCCCGAAAACTACTCAAGGCCGGGGTCGAGGCGAAGAACGATGCGGCGGAGCGATTCGTCTTGTTTCAGGTCGCACGCAAGATGGCCGTGAAGGCTGGTGACACAAAGACCGCGCTGGCGGCCGTCAATGAGGCGGCCCGGTCGTTTCGGATCGACGCTCTGGCAATGAAGGTCGATGTCGTCGCGGCGCTTGGCAAGTCGGCCGTCTCCCCTGCCCAACGACGGAGCCTTGCGGAAGCCTTTCCATCGCTCATCGATGAGGCCCTCGACAACGACCAATATGACGCCGCCACAGCGCTGGCCACCACCGGGGCTCTCGCCGCGCGCAAGGCCCGAGACCTGACGCTGGCCAAGCGTTTGTACGCCCGCCGCAAGCAGATCGAGACGCTACGGCAGCGTTACGCCGCGGTGCGCGACGCGCTGGCCGTGTTGGGCAAGATGCCCGATGACGCACGTGCCAACCTGACCGCCGGGCGACACCGCTGCTTTGTCAAGGGCGACTGGAAGGCCGGCTTGCCGATGTTAGCCCGCGGCAGCGACGCGAAACTCAAGGCGCTGGCCGAGCAGGATCTTGCCGAGCCGACCGTAGCGCAGCAGCAGGCCAGCCTCGGCAACGGATGGTGGGATCTGTCCGAACAATACGAGGGGCCCACCCGCGATCGACTGCAAGCGCGCGGCGGCCACTGGTATCGGCTTGCCGTGGCCAATCTCAAGGGGCTGTCGAAGGTTAGGGCCCAAAAGCGGCTCGACCGTCTAGCCGCCGCCGGCAAGGCGAAGCCCGTCGCCAACGATCGACCGCGGAAGGGAATTGCGGCAATCGACGCTCGCGGTGCGGATGAAAATGGCACCGGCTGGCGGCGACACGGCGTACTGCCGGCGCACAGTAGCGGCATCCGCTGCGTCGTCTTTGCGCCCAACGGTCGGACTCTCGCCAGTAGCGACGGCAACAACGTCAGGATTTCAGACCCCGTGAGCGGCCGGGTGCGGGGCATGCTGACGGGCCACACCCGGCGGATCAATCACATCTCGTTTTCTGCAGACGGTGCGCTCGTCGCCACGGCCAGCGACGACCGCACGGCCCGCGTGTGGGACACGAAGACCGGCCGCGTTGTGTCGACCTTTAGCGGGCACACCAAGCCGGTCGCCGCGGCCGCGCTCTCGCCGGACGGCAAGCTGCTGGTCACCGCGGGCGAAACCATCCGGCTGAGCGATCCGGTCAAAGGCCAGCAGACGTTCAATTATGAACTACCGGCCGGCGGCGGAGGCACCTGGGCGTCGCAGCTTTCAATGGCTCCCGATGGTAAGCTGCTGGCCGCGGCCGTGCGGACCGGCGGGGGCGGCACGTCGGTCAAACTCTATGCCATCGGCAAGCGCGAATCGCTCAAGGCGGTGCAGGGATTCCTCTCGGCCTTTTCTCCGAATGGAAAGGTGCTGGCCACCGGCGGAAGCGGCACGGGCCGGAGCGTGGTCAAGCTGTACGACCTGGCCACGTTCAAACACGTCGACCTGGCCGGCCATACCGGCAGGGTCCAGTGTATCGCTTTTTACCCCACCGGAAAAATGCTGGCGTCCGGCGGAGAAGATCGCAACATCATCTTGTGGAGTACCGTCACGATGAAACGGCTGGTAACGCTCCAGGGCCACAACGGCACGGTGCGCTCCCTGGCTTTTTCGCCCGATGGAACCATGCTCGCCTCCGGCGGTGACGACCGGGCCGTGGTCATCTGGCATTTCAAACCGAAACGATAGCGAAGTGGGTGGCCGAGACAACTTGTTGTCTGGGTCGCGCAGCGACAAGAGGACCAGAGAAGACGTTTCAACGCTTTAACAGTCACCATCATCTCGCCTGACCCATTCCGACATGACCAACCAATTCGCACCCAACCGCCGAGAGTTGCTTCGCGTCGGCGCGCTGAGTTTGTTCGGCGCCGTGGCGTCGTCGGCCACTGCCGCGTCGTCGCCCACCAACCATCGCCGCAGTTGCATCTTCATCATGTTGCAGGGCGGGCCGAGTCATCACGACCTGTGGGACCCCAAGCCGGCAGCGTCGGCGGAAATCCGCGGGCCGTTTCAAACGATCGGCACCGCCATCCCTGGCGTTCGCTTCGGCGAGTTAATGTCGGGCGCCGCGAAGCTGGCGGATCGCTTGGCGGTGATCCGCAGCATGACGCATAAGTTCACCAACCACATTGCCGGCACTTACGTGACCGTGACCGGATCGGACAATCAGCAGGATCGAGACCGCGAGGCCCACGCCGACGATTTTCCCGGCCCGGGCGCCGTGCTGAATTATCTGGAAAAGCGAGCCGGCGATGTGCCCCGCAGCGTGTCGCTGCCGAATTGGCTGAGCATTCCCGGCCCCTCGAACCGCATGCCGGGCCAATACGGCGGCTTCCTCGGCAGCGTCCACGACCCGTTCCTGATTGCCGGCGAGCCGCAGAAGAAAAATTTCAAGCCGCTGTCGATTTCGATGGCCGAGGGCATCAACTCCGGCCGGCTGCACGGGCGGCTGAGCCTCAACAAGCAACTCGACCGGGCCGCCTGGCAATTGGAGCAGGGCCTGGAAGATCGCTACGACCGCCTGATGCAGAGCGCCTACAAAATGGTCGTCGACGGGCGGGTCCGTGAGGCGCTCCAGCTTAGCCAGGAGAGCAAGGCCACGCGCGATCGCTACGGTCGCACGAAGATCGGCCAATCGCTGCTGCTGGCCCGACGGTTGATCGAGGCCGGCGTGCAGCTCGTTTCGTACAACGATTTCAATCAGAAGTGGGACACCCACGGCAATCTGCACAGCCGCTACAAAAAAATTGTGCCGCCAATGGATCGGGCGTTTAGCGCGCTCGTCGAAGACCTTGCCGAGCGAAACCTGCTCGACGACACCCTGGTCATCAACACGGGCGAATTCGGCCGCACGCCGGTGATGAACAACAAGGCCGGCCGCGACCACTGGCCCAACGTCTACAGCACCGTCCTGGCCGGCGGCGGCATCCGCGGCGGCGTGATCCACGGCGCCAGCGACAACAAAGGCGCCGAAGTGTCTCGCCAGCCGGTCCATCCCGCCGACGTGCTGGCCACCATGTGGCGCCAATTAGGCGTCCGTCCCAACACGCTCATCTACGATCGGCTTGCTCGGCCGTACATGATATCGAGCGGGCGTGTCATTGACGAGTTGTTGTAGCGCGACGGCTTCACGGGTGGCCCGGCCAAGTCAATTCGGCGTGCTTGCCTTTTTAACTAGCCCAGGCATTTATGCCTGGGACCAGAACGCCCCGCCCTCTTTTTTCGGTGCTTTCCCGGACCGCAACAGCCCGCGGAAGGGGCCGGGCGAAAAGTGGACGGGGTTCGCCTCCCATCCCCAGGCATAAATGCCTGGGCTAGTCAAAAGACCCGCGTCCAAACCGCATGAATGCGGTCACTACGAACCGTCTCGCGGCGCGAGCCCTCTTTCCGAATTCCGAATTCCCACTTCCGAATTCGCCCGCCCACGCCACCGATTCCCACCGCCCCCGCGGCACTGCTGGGCAAGATGAGCAATGGCGCCGGTGGCACGGAGTAGAACACCGGCAAGTTTTCTACGACCACGGTTGACATCCATGGACGTCATGTCTATAATCCGTAGACATGACGTCAACTCAGGAGGGTCAACATGGCTGTGCCTAAATCTGTAGTCACCGACACGGAGCTGGAAGTGCTGAAGGTGCTGTGGGATAGTACGTCGCTTTCGGCTCGCGAGATAACTCAGCAGCTCTACGACGAGATCAACGCCTCGTCGATGGGAACGGTGCAAAAACTCATCGCCCGGCTGGAGGCGAAGCAGCTCGTCCACCGAGATCGTGGCGACTCCGTACATCGCTTCAACGCAGTCGTCACGCGCCAAGACGTGGCCGGCATGCAGCTCGACGATTTCGCGGAAAAGCTTTCAGAAGGGTCGCTTTCTCCGTTTGTGCTACATCTCGTACAGGCCAAACGGTTGAGCAAAAAAGAGAAAGAACAAATCCGCCGGCTCCTGGCCGACGAATAGGAGGCGGGCGCGATGACCCCACTCACAGAACTCGTCATTTCTAATGTCGCATTGGCCGCAGCGCTCGCCGTGATTGCCTGCTGCGTCTCACGAATCTGGCGCAATCCACATTTGGCTCACGCGCTCTGGTTGGTCGTGCTTGTCAAGCTGGTCATGCCGCCGCTGGTCCAGCTTCCAGCTCCGTGGCCAGAGGTCGACAAATCCGTAGCACTCATCCAGGCAACCGCCATCCAGAAGGAACCACCGATCGACGAACCATCACTCGCCGCCAAGCTGAACTCCGTGCCGAGAAACACCGAAGAGCCTTCGCCGATCGACATCCAGGAGAAACCGGCGATCGACGAACCATCGCTCGCCACCAAGTTGAACTCCGTGCCGAGCAAAAGCGAAGATCCTTCGCCGATCGACGTTGCGGCATCCACTGCGGCATCCACTGCGGCGCCAGAGATAACTCGGCCTACGCTCGGATCAGCGGACAGCACTGCTGCAGAGCCATCCATAACGTCATCAACCACCTCATCAGTGAGCTGGCAGCACTGGTTGCTGGCGGTTTGGACGGCCGGAGCGCTGGGCATCTCCATCATTGCCTTGCGGCGTCACCGTCGCTTGATGCGAGTCATCGCCGAGGCCACAGAACCCGACGCAAGCCTGCTTGCCGAGGCACAGGCCGTTGCCGAGCGTCTCGGACTAAAGCGCTGTCCGACGATTCGTGTTACGTCCGTTTGCGTGAGTCCGCTCGTTACGTTCGGCCCGCTGAAGTCGATCGTTTTGATTCCTTCTCAATTGTTCGACAGCCTCGACGATGCGCAAAGACGTTCCATCCTGGCCCACGAATTCGCACACATCCGCCGACGCGACCATTTCGTCCGGGCCTTCGAAATACTCGTTCTGTTATGCCATTGGTGGAACCCGATCGCCTGGTGGGCGAGCCGGCGGCTTCGGCAGGCGGAAGAAGCATGTTGCGATAGTTGGGTCGTCCGCGCCTTTCCCGAGAGTCGCGGCAGCTATGGCCACACATTGCTGATGGCGGTCGAGTTTCTAACGGAAGGATCGGCCGGATCATCGGTCGCGACAAGTACCTTCGCCAAATTCCCATTCCATCGGAGAATTGAGATGATCATGAAGGGAACAACCCACAATCGCATGCCTTGGTCGATGGGGCTCTTCGTCTTGCTCTTGGCATCTGCGATCTTGCCGGTCGCCGCGCAGTCGACCGTTGAAGTCAATCCGGAAAAGGTCGCCGACGAGAATGGTATTTCTGAAACGGCGGTAACAAGCCCGCCGGTGGATTCGTCGTCCGCGGTGGAAGAAGAAACTAAAGAGACACCAAAGCCGCTTCCGTCAATCGACGATCCAACGGCCAAAGCGCCGGCGGCCCCAAAAACGCCCGCCCGTTCCGACAAGAAGACGACCATTCACGGTTGCAAGATCCACCTCGACGAGACTCCTATTGCTTCACAAATCAACGGGACGATCAAGAAAGTGCTCACTCGATACGGAGATGTGGTGAAGAAGGGACAGGTGCTTGCTGAGCTTGAAGGTTTGTCGAAGGGTGACAAGCTGGTGGCGTATTCGCAATATCTAGTCGCACACAAAGAAGCGAACAGCACCGTTACAGTTCGGTTCGCCAAAAAATCGGCCGACGTTGCCAAGGCCGAACTCCTCCAGGCCATTCAGGCCAACAAGCGCGTGTTGAGGTCGGTGACCGATACGGAAATCAGACGTCTTAATCTCGCCTACGAACGAGCCGTGTTACAGATCGAACAGTCGCTGATCGACCAGAAAATTGCCAAGTTGATCGAGCACGTCATGAAAGAAGCCTACTTGGGAAAGATCATCTCGCCTATCGGCGGTGTCGTAACGAAACTCATGGTCAAACAGGGAGAACGGGTTAGGTCCGGCGGCCCCGTCGTGCAGGTGCTCAGCCTGGAGCGTTTGCGAGTCCAGGGATTCGTGAACATGCGCGAGCACGGTCCTGGGAGCCTGAAAAACAAGAGGGTCACCGTCGAGGTCTCGTTGGCCGGCGGGCACGTCGAAAAGTTTTTCGGTAGGGTCACGGCCGTGTACCCCAAAATCCAATCCGGCGGTCTCGACAGCGTATGGGCCGAAGTGAAAAACCGCCGCGATCGCAACAGTAAATTCATTCTCAAGCCAGGCATGGGCGCCGTAATGATCATCTCGGCGAATAAGTGAGCGTTAGACGTTTGAATGCCGTGTTCGGACCCTCCTTGTAGGAATCAAAACTCCCTACGTTGCGAATGAGTTTTAGGCTCGTAATCATCAGCTTACGCCTCGTTATGTTAGCGACGATCGAAAGACGTACAGTTTCAATTTGTTGGAAAATGGGCCATCCGCATTTTGATCTTCGCGCGCGGGAACGCAAGGCACCCGGAGTAGGTGATGGTCTGGATTGTGACGCGGTGACGGGATTTTGACGGGGAAAGCCGAGGGTCGCCGTCGGAGACGC
The DNA here is from genome assembly GCA_022564995.1 of Planctomycetota bacterium. Classification (GTDB taxonomy): domain Bacteria; phylum Planctomycetota; class Planctomycetia; order Pirellulales; family JADFKK01; genus JADFKK01. Next base: position 15,367 of record JADFKK010000199.1, read on the forward strand.
CTCTTGCCGAAAGCCTTCAGCCCCTAATTCGACAGCGCCACTTTGGTTTTCCCCCACCGGCCTTGTGCCGGTGGTTTATTGGTTTGGGTACTACTGCTGCACACGGCGCTAAAGCGTGCTTTCCCGTCGTCTCCGTCGTCTCCGTCGTCTCCGTCGTCTCCGTCGTCTCCGTCGTCTCCGTCGTCTCCGTCGTCTCCGTCGTCTCCGTCGTCTCCGTCGTCTCCGTCGTCTCCGCCGCCTTCGGCGGCGGAGACGACGGGCTGGGACGGGGGTTGGGACTAGGTTCGATTAGTTGCCAAACCAGCAAGCCACCGGCACAAGGCCGGTGGGGATAAGACCTGACGACGCAATGTGTTAACGTCGGCGGTTCCATCAAGCTGGCGCTGTCCAACCAATCATCGGCAATCAACCGGCCGACGTTCGCGCGGTGGCCATCGAAAAGCGGAAAGCGAGAGTCCTTCAGCGTTGCCGCCCCTCGGTTGGGAATTGTGCGAAAGTTGCTGCGGCGCAAGGGGTTGGCGTTTTTCGCGGGGCGAATTGTGCGAAAATCGGCCCGACGGTTTTGCAAAAAGACGGGACGGGCACTGGATGACGAACAACCGTGCTGTGAGGGTAGAAAAGGAGACCGCCGCAGAGACATCGGGCATTTGCCAACCGGGCCGGGTTCGTCGAATAAACTGGGCTAAAACGAGAAATGTTGCTAAATCCCGGGTCGCGCAGCCACTGAAGCCAACATTCTTTACTACAGCCCCCATTTACCCCCAGTTACCCACATGCTGGACTTTCCACGGTCTTATTTTTCCATTCGCGAGATTCTTCCGCGAACCTTTCTCCACTGGTTCGGGTACTAATACACGGGCACCTACTTGTCAGAGTATACCCACAAGCGTATTCTTAAGGTGCTTGATGGCGTCGATGGTGCTGCCCTGGCCGCGTTGTCTGCTGA
>JADFKK010000200.1 GCA_022564995.1 Planctomycetota bacterium
GCGCGCTCGCCGGGCCGTTCCGTTGGTTTGTAGACGCCGCCTTCGAGGCGACACATAAACGATTCGTGGCACCGACTGAGCTCGATGAGCGCATCGGGCGCTGGGGTTCGCAGCATACGATCGGTGACGACGCCTAGCGGGGCAGGTTCCCACACCTGGCCCGGGAGCGCGTCGTCACCATTGATGATGGACACGGAGGCGATCGCGGCGTCAACGCCCCAGCCCAGCGAATGGATGCCCGACGCGATGCGTTGCAGTTCCGTGACGTTCTCACTCCGTTCAGAAGAATTGTCGGGCCAGTCGTCGAGCGGATAGAGCCAATACACTGTATCCGTTTTCGTCGAAGTACTGTCCGGCGGATCAAGCAGCAAGGTGGGTCGAGTAGGCTTGGCAGTTCGCAAATCGGCGGGAGACTTTTTTGGCTGCCGGTGCTTGGCGTAAGCTCGCCAGATGATGTCGTGGTCGTTGTTAGGTACCCACAGCGTGTATGCCTGGGCGGTTCGGGCAGCCGGCGCGAGGATGCGGGGCGGATCGAGTTTGGCCAGCCAGCGCATCGCGGCCGACTGGGCCTCGGTCCAGCGGGCCGCACGACAACCCGCGTGTCCTCCGGCGAGCAGCGCCTGATACAACCGCCATGGCGACGGGGGCCACTCCGGCGCGCCGTCGTCGCCCAGTCCGTGGAATCGTCCGTCCAGAAGCGTGACGCTAATGCAAAGATGGCGGCTCATGATTTGCCCTTCTTAAGATCCTCTTGTGCGGCCTTCTTGTCGAACGGGAACTTGCCACCTTTACCAACGCCAAACACTTTCGCTGCTTCTCGTGCGAAGTTGAGCGCCGCATCGGCGGTTAGATCAAATTCGGTGCGCTGCCCGTCGGCGGTGACCAGTTTTGTCGTCTCCTTGGGCTGTCCGTTATCATCCAGCGCGGGAATCAGTTCGCACCCCTCGCGCAGGGCCGTTTCCTGATTGGCGGTGAAGGCCACCAGCGCTAGACCGAGGATGTAACGGCGCAGTTTTGTCGTGGCATCCTCGTCGGCCCCGTGTATCGAGCGCAGTGCCGCGAGATTGAGGATCGCATCGCGCCGTATTTCGCCGCGTACGAGCACGCCGCCGTGGGTATGCACGGCCGGCACGTGGGCGAAACCACGTTCGGCTTTCTTGCCCTTGGTCGTAACTTCGACTTTCTCGCCGTCAAGAATGACACCGGCCGTCGTGCTGTACTGTGCTGAGCGCCGCAGCACATCGACATCGAAGGCCCGGATCACCGAGCGCACGATGCGCGGCATTTTTACCTGTGTCTCGCGGGAGTCCCAGAAACCGAACACCAGCGACGTGGGGGCGAGTTGGGCCAACAGTGTCGCGTCGCCTTTGATCTTGATCGCCTTCATTGCCTTGTCGAGCTTTGGGCCGATCGACGAGCAACGCACCACCGCATCGGCCGCACGGTGGCCGGCTTCAAGCAGGTTCACCGTGTGTTCGCCCGCCTCGATCACCACTTGGGGCACCAGAGCGTCGTAAGGCGGCTTGGCAAACAACGGTTCGATGCGGTTCGCCTGTGAGCCGACGCTGTCGATCTGGCATACTCTCGTTGGTCGACCACTCGGCTCAATCGGCGGCAATTCGTCGATGTTGTAGCCAGTTGCTTCTCCCTTGCTGTTAAAGAAAAGCCCAGGTACATCTTGTCCTGCCTTCGCACGTCTTTCTGCATGCGTATCTTTAAGTGTGAAGGTCGGGGGGAAAATTACTGCCTCCGGTCCTTCGATGGGTTCGAGAATTACGCGGCGTGTAACTGCCGCCGGACCACCGTCCGTCACCCAGAGGTCGAAAGATTGTGAGGAATTGGCATTAGTCATGATTGTTCGGCTCCCAAGGAATAGATTGATCGAGTCCTTTGTAACTGCCACGTTTAACGATTCGGAAGGCCCAGTCACGCCGACCAGACAAGGGAAGCTTGCCCAGCGCCGCGGCTGGGGCAATATGGGCGGGTAAGGGCGAGGACCAGGTCGAATAGACATATTGCCATGTCTTACCGACTCGTGGGCGACACACCTGCAATCCGACCGCGGCCAAGAGTTCGACTGCAGGATAAGTGCCGACTTCGATACCTTGTTCATTCGGAGAAAAACCAGCGTCAATCGCCCGCCATGCAGAACGGGGGTCGAAGCCGAATCGTCCAGTCAACGGAATCGCAAGGTCGAGGCATGAGTCGGCTGATCCCTCGGTCAACAGATCACTCAGCGGTGTTCGCAACTGTTCGACAATACCGATGGCGGTCTGTTGGCCGGCCCACATCTTGAACGGCGAATGCCCAGAATCAGTCCAATCCCCACCGTCCAGCCACCAGTCCAACATCAGACCGAACACTTCAAAATGAACTGGATGAGTCGCCCGCTCGCCGCGACTTTCATCAGACACCAAGGTGGTTTCTGACAATGTTCGAATCAGCTTGTTGATGCCCCGTTCGGGTGAAGCCGCAGCTAGAACAACACAGAAAGCACCGTTCTCAAACCATCCCTCCGTGCCGGGCCAGAGGCGGTGCGCCAATTCCAGCAACCCACAGCAGGCGAAGAATTGGCCGGGGTTCGCCACGTCCACGTTGACGGAAAAACTCGGTTCGGGGGTACTCATGCTTCGCCCTCCTTGGATGCCGCGGCCGTCCGCTGTTCGTTAGACGGTTGCGATGCGAGTTGGTCGGCGCAGCGCAGGAGGGATTCAAGCCACGCCAGGCCCCACCGGCCGAAACGCCGCTGAAGCCGGGCAAAGCGACGCATGGTTTCGTGCAACTGGTCGTCTTGCATTGTGGCATTGCCAAGTTCATGATGACCCGCTTCGAGCCGGAAATGCGGTCGGGCATAACCGTGGTGGGCGGCGATCAGGTGCAGGATCAGGTCCCGCTCGGCGTGGTTTGCGATCACTTCGTCTGCGGCAGCTTTAATCAGCGATCCAAATTCGTGGCGGTAACCTTGCAAGCGGCGTCCGTTGAAGTGCCAGCCCTTCGGTGGCTTAGCCAGCGGACTGTCGGTCTTCTCCAAATCGACGCCGCATCCGACGCGCTGCCAGAGCTTTGTATTCTTCCCGTCGTCGTGGCACTTGGCGGCGATTGCAAGCGCGTCGGACAAGGATTCTTCGAGCCCGAGTGCGCCGGCGATCTGCCGGGCATGTTTGACCGTCGCTTTGGTGTGCTGATCGAGCGACTGGCCATCAATGCCCACATCGGAATCGCGACGCGGAACGAAGTAGTCGAGGTATTTGCCGCGTGCGTCCTCATCATCTTCCGGGCTCTTGAGGGTGACGCGATAAACGTGACACAACCGCTTCTCCCCCCACGAGTCGTCTCCAGAAGTGCTTTGGTTTTCTGCGTTCTCATCCGTGTCCACGGATTCCACTCGCTGCCTGATCGCACCGCCACCATTGCTTTGAGTTGACCATTCCGCCACATCGAGAGTCCTAGAGTTTTGTGGTGCCGCCGTTTTCCCCGCGAGCAACCCGCCGTCGAACCCACCAACCTCGACCGGGAGCACGATGGTTGCGTATTCGAGCGATTCCCCTTTGTGCAGTGACCTTAGCGTTACCCACCGCCAGTCTCCACCGCTGACCTGAACCGCGGCGAAACATTGATCCGGGGATGGAATGTTGTCGTCTTTCGGCTTGTTCTTCTCCAGCCGTTTCACGATCTCGCCGAGTTGCTTCTTAACTCGATCCGTGCGATCGCGAAGCTGTTCATGGGACAGCAAGCGAAAGCGGCGCATCACGTCGTTTAGCACCGATGCGTCATTATTTTGCTCAGCCACCTTGATCTTGCCCAAGTCCCATCGCCAGGCGACATGCGTTTGCGGCAGATCGTCGTCCAGCCCGTGCAGCCACGGTGCAACTGCCGGCGGGTAGGCATTTTGGCTGGAACGCCGCAAGGACGTCAGCGACCAGGCATCGAAGAGGATGTCGCTCAGTGCCGGGATCGGGGGTTGGGACGACCATGCGGCTTCCTTCTGTTCCCTTGTGAGCGAGTCAAGCAGGCTAGTCAGGGCGTGCGGGCTGGCATCGTGGATTCTGTGATCCGCGTCATCGATCTTAACCTTCGGCAGCGACGCCAGCGCCTCGACCGTTGCTTTCAGCCGCTCCGCTCTCTTTTTGTCCTTTGGATACAATATAACCACGTCCACCTGCGACGGAGAATCCTTGGATCGCGTGCCCCGTCGATTCACCCGGCCCAGCCTTTGGATCATGCCGTCGAGCGTCGTCAGGTCGCACACCAAGTGGTCGGCATCGAAGTCGACTCCCACTTCACCGGCAGAGGTGCTGACCAAGTAGGCGGTGCGATTCAGCGGTTCACCGCCGAGGAACCATCCGTACACTGGATTTTTCGCAACGAGTTCGTCGCGTTCTTTGCCCCGCAGTGTGCCGGTGAGCACGGCGACCCATTCGTCGCCTGCCACCTCTTTCAATTTCTTCCGCAGTGCCTCCACGTCCTTCGGCGATTGCACGAATATCAACACGCGCACCGGCTCTTCTGTCTCGAAGTATTTCTTCGTCACATCGAACAGCTGGTCGACTAATTTGGTTTTCGCGTCGTGTTCTGGCGCGTGCAGTCGCAAGCGTTTCGCCGCGGTCACCCGACGTTTGACTGCTGCTTTCTGTTGGCCCTCGGGCTCTTGTTCCAACTCCAGCCGGAACACGCGCGAGGGGTCGCGCTCGGCGTCGACCGAAGTGGCCGACAACTCCATCACCCGGATTGGACGGGCCTCGCCGTCATCGACCTGTTGTTTCGCGATCTCCCGTAGCAATTTGCCAAATGGGCGCGTCAAGTGCGCCTCATCATGGACGATCAGCGTGTCCTGACCGATGATCCCGGCGTGCAGTGGTCGGGTTCGATGCGAATCGCCGTAGCCGCTGAACAGCAGCTTGCTGCCGATCATGTCCACGGTACCGATGATCACTGCCGGTCGGGTCAGGTCGCGCTTCCAATCCCCGTTGTCCGCCAACTCGCCTCGAAGCGTGCTCACCGCCGGTTTCTGATACCCCATCTTTTCGAGACGTATTAGAAGCTGTCGGACGACATCAGTTGACTGGTCCACGACAGTACGTCGGTTGACAACATACACGAGCCTCCGCGGGAAATTGCCCGAAGTCCCATTCCGCTCGACCTCCAGCCAAGCGCAATACCAGATTGTGATGACGTGCGTCTTTCCCAATCCGGTCGGGATGTCCACAACGGTCGGCCATTTTGTCGCGGGCGTCTCTACAAACCGTTCCCACAAGCGCCGCTGCCAATGGAACGGAGGAAATCCTGTGAGCTGTTGGAATTTAGAGGCAAACTCTTCATCATTCATGGCTGTGCCGTGCCCTTGGCGTTTCGTGTTTTTGGTTTGGTATCGACCGATGGGCGGTCATAGGTTTTTTCAGCGGGGCCATCTCGGCCGTTATGTGGCAATAGTTTGTAACGAGAGTGTTGATCTCCGGAATGAATTCGGACCAGTTGATTGTAACTCGATACAAATTCAGATCTTAACAGTGCCATCACAGCCCAAAGTGGCGCTGTCCAATTAATATCATTCTGCCCACCATCATTCTGCCTTCCCTTTTTTTACCAAAACACTCAATCCAGCCGCTCACCACCAAATTTTCAGACATTCAGGACGATGGCAATTGCCCTTCACCTCCGCGACGACACTTCCCCTGCCGCGGCGCGCCCCGCGAAACGCCGCCGGCGTTGGATGATCCTGGCGTCGTCGCTGCTGGCCCTCGGCGTTTTGTGGATGGCCCCAATCATCGTCGCCAAGACACCGCTGCGGCAATGGGTCGTGGCTATGTTGGTTGAAGATCTCGACGGCACCGCAACGGCCCGTTCGATGTCGCTGGGCTGGTTTTCGCCGGCAACATTCAATGAGGTTGAGTTACTCGACGCCAACGACCAGCCCGTGCTGACCGCGACAAAAATCAGCGGCGACCGATCGCTGTGGGCCCTGCTGAGGGATCGTTCCGACCTCGGCACCATTCGCGTCGAGGGGGCCAAGATTCATCTGGCGTTGCGGCCCGATGGCAGCAATCTGGAAGACGTGCTACGGCCGCTGCTGGAGCCAGACGAATCGACGCCAGGCTCGATTCAACTCCGCGTCGAAGTGGTCGACGCGACGATTGCCATCGAACCATCGGACGACGGGCGGCGCTGGCAGATCGAGCGACTCAATGTTCAAGTCGATCTGTCCGACGGCCTGTCTGACGGCGATAGCGGCCCAAAGGTAAGCGTGACGGCCAGCGGCGTGATTCCCGACCGCCACGCGACCGGCCGGTTTGCGCTCGGGGTACAACTGACTTCCGCAGCAGGTGATGATCTTTCGATCGTCACCGAAGGAAGCGTGAAGCTGAAAACCGACGCGCTGCCCGTCGAGATGTTCCAATCGCTGCTTTCGCGATTTTTGCCACAGACCGAGCTGGCCGGCCGTCTGGACAGCAACGTCGAAGTTCGCTGGAACATGGCCTCCTCGCCGGCGGTCGAGATCACCGGACGCTTCGACGTCGATGACTTGCGAATTGCGGCCCCCTGGCTCGGCGACGACATCCTCCGGCTGCGACGGCTCGAGATTCCTTGCGACGTTGTCTATCGCGATGGCCGCGTCGATTTGCGGCAGCTTGAAATCGCCTGCGACGTCGGCCGGCTGACGCTCGGCGGTTCGATCCGACTCGACCGCTTCGACACCGCCGGTCTGTACGGCCTCTTGCTGGCGGAAACCTACCAACTCGACGGCCAGATCGATCTGGCGCGGTTGGCACAAATTCTGCCGAACACACTGCGAATCAAAGCAGGCACCACGATCACCGGCGGCCACGTCCGTTTCGGACTGAGCCGCCGCGGCAAAGACGGGCAGATTCACTACCAGGGACACCTGAGGGCCGAAAACCTTTCGGCCGATGGTCCCGATGGTCGTATTCTCTGGCGGCAGCCGATCGACGTGTCGCTCTCGGTGCGAGAAAACGCTGAAGAAACCGTTGTCGAGCGATTGCAATGTCGGTCTGATTTCCTCTTCATTCAGGCCAACGGACGGCTCGACAATCTGACCGCCAGCGTCGATTTCGATCTACAGAAGCTCGTCGAACAGATCTCGCAGATCGTCGACGTGGGCGATTTGCAGCTCGCCGGACGCGGTCGCGGACAGCTTCACGTGCGCCGGTCGAACAAGACCGATTTCACCGCCAGCGGGCGCATCGACGTCGATCGATTCCGCTTTGCCGCGTCTCAAACCGCCGCCGCTCCTCAACGCAGTTGGAGCGAAGATCGCATCACCGTCACACTCGACGCGGCCGGCGAAATTACGGGCTCGCGGCCGACCCGACTCCGGACGGCTACCGCCCCGGTAACCATCGGCGACGAGCGGTTGGTGGTCCGCCTGGCCACCCCGGTTACCAACGTCGGCACCCAGACCAATTGGCCGCTGCGATTGCAACTGACGACCCGCCTTGCTGCCTGGCTGCCCAGATTAGAACCTTGGCTTTCGTTGTCGGTCAACAGCGCCCAGGGCGATTGCCGGCTGACCGCGGCGCTCGACGTATCTTCCGCGGGCGTTCTGGTGCGCGAGTCACACCTACAAATCGATCGCCTGCGGGTGATGACCGAGGGCTTGCAAATCGTCGAACCACATGTCGAACTTCAACTGGCCGGCCGCTGGGACTTCGCGTCGGGAGATATCGAGGTACATAGCGGCAGCTTGAAGAGCGGCGCGCTGTCGGTCACAAGCGAGGGCTTCTCGATCGATCGCGACGAGGCCGGCCGCTGGCAGCTTGCCGGTGGGATTCAGTTTCAGGCCGACGCGGCGCGCTTGCTGAAATGGTTTGGCGGGAATCGCCAGGCGCCCGAAGCTTACGATCTGGCGGGCCGGCTCTCGGGTGAACTCAAGCTTGCCGAGGGCGATGGTTCGACGTCGGCCGAGTTGCAAATCGTCGCCGAAGACATTGTGCTGGCGCGCTGGCAGCAAACCGCCTGGGGCGCCGCTCCTTTGGCCGTCCGGCCGACGAGCACCACTCGCGGCGAAGCGCCGGCGGCGCCGAAAGTGAACCACTTGCGCCGGCCACCGCTAACGGCGCAAACGCTCTGGCGCGAACCGAAAGCCGTGCTAAGAATCGCTGGCCGCTACGATCCGACTTCTGACGTGCTGGAGATTAACACCGTCGAATTGGTCGGCAGCGCGCTGAACCTGACCGCAGCCGGCAAGGTCACAGCGCTGGCGTCGCGGCGACAATTAGAACTTCGTGGGCGGCTCGATTACGATCTGTCGAAGTTCTCGGATATCTTGAAGATCTATGCCGGCCGCGGAATTTCGATTGCCGGCCGCAACACGGGCACGTTTGCGCTCGCCGGGCCTCTGGCGGCGACGGAAGCTGCCCCGTCCGATGGCTCGCCATCCGATCAACCGAAACGCTCTTGGCTCGAATCGTTCTCGGCCAACGCCCAACTTGGCTGGCGGCAGATCGACGTTTTCGGACTGAAGGTCGAGCAGGGGACGCTGCATGTGAATCTTTCCGGCGGCGAAATCAGCATCGGCCCGCTCGATCTGAAAGTCAACCAAGGCCGAGTCACCGCCGCGCCGAAGGTGCAACTCACCGGCAAGCGTGCCCTGCTGATCCTCGCCAAGGGGCCGCTCGCCCGCGACGTCGTGCTGACCAAAGAGGTTTGTGCCGGAGGATTGAAGTTCATCGTGCCGATGCTGGCCGACGCGGTCGAGGCCGAGGGGCGATTTTCGATCGATCTCGATGGCGCTTCGGTGCCGCTGGCGGCGCCGGCCGAAAGCCATTTGTCGGGCCGGCTCACGGTGCATTCGATCGAGCTGACGCCCGGCCCGCTCACCGGCCAGTTCTTGGCGCTGGCCGGCCAATTGGAGTTGATCTTCCGCGGCGGAGGGCTGGCCGGCCGCGCCGCCGACACCAAGGTCACCATGCGCGAGAATCAGCAGATTATATTCCGCATGGCTAATGGAAGAATCTATCACCAGGGGCTAGAATTGACGGCGGCCGGGGCCGTGATTCGCACCTCCGGGTCGGTCGGAATCGACGAGACCCTCGACTTGGTCGTGGAGTTGCCGATCCAGGAGAAGTGGATCGGCCGCGACACAAGGCTCGCCCCCTGGCGAAATCGGGTCGTTCGTATTCCGATTCGGGGCACGCTCAGCCGTCCCAAGGTCGACACGCGAGTGCTCGGCGACGTAGCGGCGCAGTTAGCCCGACAAGCAGGACAACGGTTTTTGCAAGATCAATTCAACAAAGGACTCGAAAAGCTGTTACGGCCACGCGGGGAAAAGCAGTAGGGGTCGGGGCAAATACCACGAGGCCCAAAACACCATCTCAGCCACCCATTTTCGACCTCACTGAAAATGAAGCTCCTCTTACTCGGAACCACCGGCTACCATCCGAACGACCTGCGGCAAACGGCCTGCTTTATGCTGCCGGAGTCGGGGGTCGTGCTCGATGCGGGCACCGGCATGTATCGCGTCCGAGGGCATCTCTGCACGCCCACGCTCGATGTGTTTCTCTCGCACGCCCATCTCGATCACGTCGCCGGGCTGACGTTTCTATTCGACGTGCTGTACGAACGACCGATGGAGCGGGTGACGATTCATGGCGAAGCGTCGAAGCTCGACGCGGTGAGCCGGCATCTGCTGGCCGAGCCGATCTTTCCGGTCGCGCTGCCCTGTGAGTATCGTCCGCTAACCGGGCAGATCCGCCTGCTGGACGGCGGCCTCGTCACTCATTTTCCGCTCGAACATCCCGGCGGCTCCGTCGGCTACCGCATCGATTGGCCCGACCGCTCGCTGGCCTACGTGACCGACACCACGGCCGCGCTGGGGGCCGATTACGTCGATCGCATTCGTGGCGTCGACGTGCTCCTGCATGAATGTTACTTCCCCGACGCGATGGCCGCCTGGGCTGAAAAGACGGGCCATAGCTGCACCACGCCCGTCGCCCAAGTCGCCAAGGCCGCCGGCGTCGGGCGTCTCGTTCTCGTGCATCTCAACCCACTCAACAACGACGACGATCCCATCGGCCTCGACGTCGCCCGCCGCGTATTCCCCGCCACCGAATTAGGCCGCGACGGCGCAGAGATTGAATTCTAGCGGAATGTAACCTCTCCCTTGGGGAGAGGTCGCGGTTTCAGCCGCGGGAGAGGGTTTTATGGTGACGGTGTAGCTACCGTCGCCAGACGGTGGATACGCTCGATCCACGCTCTGGCGAGCGTAGCTACAGGGCGCTTGACCGACACGAGAGGCACCCTCTCCCGGGCCTGAGAGCCCGACCTCTCCCGCGAGCGGGAGAGGTTACGCGCGGCGCATAAAGAAACCGCCGCGCCGAACTGGGTTCGACGCGGCGGTTGGGTTGGCTCGCCCGGGTTATCCCTTCGCGGGGTTATCTTCGACGTTGCGATCTACCGTCTCGCCGCCGCGGCGGGTGATGAGCCACATGTAGATCTCCGGCTCGATGTTATCCGTGATGGGACGCACGCCACCGTCGCCGAACAAGTGATGCGTGATGCCCTTGTGGTCGCTACTCGGACCCCATTCACGCCCTTTCGAGCCGCTTCCGTAGGTCTGCATGTAGGGCGCCTTGTCCTTGTCCTTGATAATGTCGCCGCCCCGGTTTAAGGCGGTAAGGACCAGACCCTCGGCTGGATACTCCCAATTGTAACCTAGCGTGGGCTGTGGGGGTAAATAGTCGCTTTCCGTGATCTGCTGTCCACCCTTCTTCCAGAGCCCGCCGACGGTGGCGGTGTAGCCATCGATCCAGGCGTTGTAATTCTCTTCCTTCGTTTCGCACAGCAGAATCGTACTGCTGGTGCCGTCGGTCATTTCCAGGCCGGTTCTCGACTTGGGAAACATCGCTCCGTTCGGCTCTAATCCATCTTCCTGCATCAGCCGGTCGAGGTCGGTCGAGCCGAGCGCCACGTAATTAGTGCGGGCCGGAGCCAACTGAATACTTTCGTCGTTGACCACCTTCGCCCAACCGCCTGATGTGTATTCCTGGACCGAGTTATCGGTGCCGCCAACCGACAGCCGTTCGTTGCCGCCGTAGCTGGGGCATTTCAGAATGCCGATTTCGGCGGTGGCGGCGTACACGTTGCCGTCCTTCGGATTGTCGGGATTGACGCCGTCCAACATGTCCAACTTCTTGAGCGCCATCCGATCGTACAGGTTGCCCAATTCGATGTGAATCAGGATGGCCGTGACCCAACTGAAGCCGCCCTCGGCTGCACCCGGGGCGCTGTTACTCATCAGCTTGGTCGAGGACGGGGGCAGCTTGTCCTGCTTGTCTGATGCGTAGTTGTGCAGGGCCAAGCCGAGGTTCTTCAAGTTGCTCCTACAGGTGTTACGCCGCGATGCCTCGCGGACCGCCTGTAGCGCCGGCAACAGCAGCGCCACCAACACGGCGATGATCGTGATCACCACCAACAGTTCGACAAGGGTAAACCCCTGTCTTCGCGTTCGGGTAGCCATAATGCCACCTCCTTCGGGAAAAAAGAAATGAAAAGAATAATACCTGCGGCAACACGCCGCAAAAAACGCCTCAGGTGCCTCTGTTTCCGTCGGCAAGCGAAACCGCCCGAATTGGGCCAGATGCCGGAGGCGGAAGATCTCCGCCGGGAAATAGATATCCTGCAATGTACTAATCGGCAAGGCAGTTGTCAAGGAACATGGAGAATTCAATTCGGAATTCGGAATGGGGGAAGTCGGAATTCAGTAGTGTTGGGGGGAGCGTAACTTCATCGGGGCGATAGCCCTCGGCGGAAGCCGGGGGGTCTTTGGATTTGCGATCTGCGATCTGCGATTGACGATTGGAATCGCGATGAACCTGTTGTTCAGCATCGGGTCGTATTGTGTTGCGGGGAAAAGCGGGGAGAATTGAACATCAACGTCAAACGTGGAGACGTTTACACATCAGCACAAGTTGATGGGTAACGCGTCAATCCCAAATCCTAAATCCTAAATCCCAAATGTCCAATCCTGCTCGTGAATTCGCGGAACAGGTGGTGCGGCGGCTGCGCGCGGCAGGGTTTGCGGCGCTGTGGGCGGGCGGATGTGTGCGCGATGAGTTGCTGGGACGCGTGCCGAAGGATTACGACGTGGCGACCGAGGCAAGGCCCGACGAGGTGACCGAGCTGTTTGGGCGGCGGCGCACCATCGGCGTCGGCAAATCGTTCGGCGTGATGATCGTGCTCGGGCCGCGCGGCGGCGGGCAAATCGACGTGGCCACCTTTCGCCGCGACGCCGCCTATAGCGACGGCCGGCATCCCGACGCGGTCGCCTTCAGCAATGCCGAGGAAGATGCCCGACGACGCGACTTCACCATCAACGGCTTGTTTTACGATCCGTTGGCCGACGAGATTATCGATTACGTCGACGGGCAGCGCGATATCGAGCGGCGCGTCGTGCGGACCATCGGCAACGCGGACGATCGTTTTGGCGAAGACAAGCTGCGGCTGCTGCGGGCCGTGCGATTTGCGGCCGGGTTAGATTTCGCCTTGGAAGAGGGCACGAAAGCGGCCCTCACGCGGCTGGCCGACCAGATCACCGTGGTCAGCCGAGAACGTATCGCCCAAGAGCTGCGGACGATGCTCGGCGGGCCGTCGCGGGCCGTCGCGGCAAGGCTGCTGCGCGAAACGGGGCTGCTGGCGGCGTTGTTTCCGGGGCTTTCGCACGATGGGCCGAATGACGCCTGGGAGGCTCGCTTCGGCATTTTACAGCGGATCGAAGGCGATCGTTTTTGCGCGGCGCTGGCCGTGCTGTTCAGTGGTAGCGACGGGAAGCAGGCCGCGGAGACCTGTCGTGAGCTGCGGCTAACCAGCAAAGAGACGCAGCGGGTGCGGCGATTGGTCGAGGGGCGGGGATCGCTCGGCGGGGCGGCACAGCAGCCCTGGTCAAAATTGCAACGGCTGTTGATTCGCGAGGAAGCCGACGATTTGGTGGCCGTCTATGCGGCCGAATCAGACCCCGAAGCAAACGACGACGCGGCGTTTTGTCGGGCGAAGCTGGCCCAGCCGGACGATGTGCTTAACCCGCCACCGCTGTTGACCGGCAATGATTTGAACGCCCTGGGCTTGGCGCCCGGCGCGATATTCAAGACGCTATTAGAGCAAGTCCGCGATGAGCAGCTCGAAGGGCGAATTTCGGATCGCCAGCAAGCCTTGGAGCTCGTCGAGCGGTTGCTGGCGGAATGAGGAGATGCTAACACGCGAGCGACCGAGCCGCCCTGTCCGCAGGGCGATGTACGTCGCGCAACGTGCATCGCCGTGAGGAACACGGCGGCTCGGCGAAGCGGCCATTTCAAACGACGAGGGGGGGCAAACCATGGAATTCGACTATCCGGGCATTCTATTCCGCTGGCTGCATATTCTGGCGGCCATCGTGGCCATCGGCGGCATGGCGTTTTGCCGGCTGGCGTTGATGCCGGCGCTGCAAACTTTGGATAGCGAGCAGCGGCAGCAGATTCACGAGGCGATCCGCGCGCGGTGGTCGAAGGTGGTGGCCGGGTCGATCGGGCTGCTGCTCATCAGCGGCTTGTACAACATCTTCGCCACGATCAAAGCGCCCTACTACAAGCAACTGCCCGACTATTATATGTATGCGTTCGTCGTGAAGTTCATGTTGGCCTTGGGCATCTTTTTCATTGCCAGCGCGCTGTCGGGGCGGGGCAAGGCGACGGAGAAAATTCGCCAGAACGGCGGCTTCTGGCTGACCGTGAATTTGCTGCTGGCGTTGCTGCTGGTGTGTATTTCGGGCGTTCTGCGGATGTCGCACCATGGGGCGAACATACCGTTGGAATAGTTTGTAGGAGGCGTAATCGTCACAGGCGGCACGGCCGTTACGGTCTTCCCCTCCACAGGCCCGCAAGCTTGGCGGAGTGCCGTTGCGTTAGGTAGAATTGAGGTATGAGCAATCGCAATCAAGCTATCGAAATTCTCAAGGCGGCTCGCGACTCGCTGGCCGAGCAATTGACCGAGCGGGTTCTGGAATGTCGCGAGGAGATTCTCGACGACGCGGCTGGCGACAGCTTCATGGGCGAGATCGAACAGATCTACGAGAAATTCGGCAATCGGCTGAACCACTTGAACTCCTTGATTTCGTCGTTGCCGCCGGTGGTGCCCGGGCTAACCGATCGATCGCCCGCCGAGCCGGTCGCTGCATTGCCGGCCCCCGAATCGCAGGCCGCCGACGATATAGAACCGAGAGCCGACGCTTCGGCCGACCGGTCCGAGCAGAGCGACCTGGAAGAGGCCGCGGGCAACGTCGAGAGTCATGAGCAGATCGAACCGGTGACGTTCGAGACATTCGTTGGGAATCTTCGCGCGGCCGACATGCAGGCGGCCGGAGAAACGCTGGGCGTGCTGCTGGGGGTTGGCACCGATCGTGGCATTCTCTGTGCGGCCGCTTTCGCAGAAAAACTTCTCGCCGATCCAACCGTGATGCTCAAGGCCATGAATCTGCGCACCGAGCTACAAGCCGGCAACCACAACGCCTCGCTGATGCTGCTCTGGGAATGTTTCGGCCTACGCGGCATGGAGTCAATCGGCGCCATGCAGACGCTCAAGGCGAGCCTGGCATAGCGGCCGTTGAAAAGTCGGATGTCCGACGCCTGGTGAAGGCCGACAAGCCGAGCAAGGCAAGGGCGGCAAGTTGACCGGCGTGGTCGTCGGGTTGACGAGGTTACCCGCGTCGGCCGTGACCTGCTTGTTCCAGTTGGCCAGCAGGACGGTCAGGTCTTCGAAGTCGACGAAGCCGTTGTTGGTCAGGTCGGCGGCGACGCTGCCCCACGGGGCGTCGAGACGGACGAGCCAGGCTTCCATGTCTCCGGCGGGATTAAAGCCTTTGCCCGTAAAGAACTGCCCATTGGAAGACATGCCTTGGATGGCCATTAGTTTCCAGTCGGCCAACGGGTTACTGAGTCCGTGGCTGTCCCTTAACACCTGCTCGAAGTCTTCCATGCCGGCTTCTTCGCTCCAGACGAAAGGACGAACGTCCCAGCCACCTAACCCGCTCCAACCGGCGATCAGTCGGCCGTCTGGTGTCATATCGCGAACCACTGAATTGATAACGCCAACTTCGCCGTCCTGACGAGGAAGCCATCCTAAACCGACAATGCCCGTTTCTTCCGTCTGATAAAAAGCTTCGAAGCTTTTAAACGTGGAGACGTAATTCGCGCTTGCGATTATAGAACCGTCGTTAGAAACTTTTGCCATAGAGATACTCCGCTCTACAAAGATGCCCGTGCCTTCGATACCAGTTGCTTCGGTCCATTTGACGATTTCATAGAAGTCGTCAAAGATATCCCCCCGCCCAGCAAAGCCTACGACGATGGATCCATCAAAGTTAGTGTCCGTGGCTCGTGACCAAGTGTTCCTGAATGCGAATCCGAGCGATACAGCGCCGGTTTCCTCGGTCCAGCGCCACGCATCGACCTGCGGAGAAGTGTCAAAGTATCCTATGACGACTTTTCCATCGCCCGAGATGCCGGATGAACGATAAGTATCCCTACCGAGACTTCGAATCCCATCCACCTTGGAATAGATGACCGCTTGGGAACCGGCACCATTCATCGAGACGCCAACGATCCTCGATCCGTCTGCAGAGAGCGGTTGCTGGCCGTTGCCGCCAGTCCAGCTCCGATCGTCGCCCGGTAAAGCACCTAGACCGACCATGCCGGTTGCGTCAGTCCAGCGAAATGCTTGTTTGGGGGCCCGAACACCAAAGGGGAGGTGCGAATAGACGGCTACTACCGTGCCATAGTCGGACACGCCGAAAGCAGGGCTCCAGTCATGCCCCGGCAAGGTTCCCAGCGGAATGAACTGGGCCGCCGTGGCGAGTTGGCCGGCGAAGATGAAAACGAAAGACAACGCGATCAAGGTGTAGAGAGGTTTCATGAGGTAGTTTCTCGCATGTTGTAGGGTGCATCCCGATGCACCAATAATAATTCACGGCGCCGCGTGGTGCATCGGGATGCACCCTACTTGGTCGCCGTATCACATTTTAACTCGCCCCGAAGGGGCCAAAACATATCAGCCCAGGGCAACGCCCTGGGTGCCCGTGCGGACCAACATTTCGGCAGCCCGGAACGGGCGTCAGTCAATAGCCAGGGGCGCGAGCCCCTGGAAAAGGGTCGTCGTCGATCGCAAGCCCCGAAGGGGCGAAAGTCTCTGTCTAACGGAACGTCCCGCAATCTCCTGTCGCCCTTTCAGGGCTAAACCTATTTGGTTTGTTTGTCTTCCAGGGGCTCGCGCCCCTGGCTATTGACTTGCGCCTCTTCGAGGCTGATTTGCGCAACTT
>JADFKK010000201.1 GCA_022564995.1 Planctomycetota bacterium
CTCCTTGTGGCGCTGCCGGTAGCCATGTCGATGACCCAATCCGGCGTGAGCCACTCGGTAATATCGTAGTGACAGGAGACGGCCACGAAGCGGGCGGCGATCTTATTGCCGCGAATCCCCTTGGCGATAGCCGCCGACGCGATCTTCGCCACGTTGCGATCAACCACGCTGGTAAATTCGTCGAACACGACCAATGGTTCGTGGCACCGGCGTCCCGCCGGTGGTGATTTGTCCTCACCGTGGCACCGGCGTCCCGCCGGTGGTGAATCACCGGCGGGACGCCGGTGCCACGAGGCGAGCGCCCGAGCCAGATCGCAGCGAAACTGCTCGCCGTTGCTGAGCACGTGATACGGCTTGATCCAGGAGGGCGGAGAGCTGAAACCGACCGCAGTCAATAACCCGGTGATCTGCTTGATCGACACTTCGCCGAAACAGTCGATCACCGCGCGATCCTCCGGCCATGACTCCGCGCGATACACGTCGTCGCCAAATAGCCGGTGGGCGACGCTGCTTTTTCCGCTGCCCGAGGGCCCGACGATCAGGCCGATTTGCCACGGCTCGTCCAGGTCCGGTAGTTCGGTGCAGATTTGCTCCGTCGCCTTGTCGGTGAGCGGCACATCGAACATGCCGGCCACTTGCTGCACGCGGAACGAGTCGTGGACGGGGCAGGTGAGGGTGAGTTCGAGTTGGGGCATGGTTTTGGGGGCGGATGGCGAGGGGGAGAGGGAGGGAGAGGGCGAGGGGGAGACGAGCCAAATGCGTTCGCCTTCCGATTCTCCCTCTCTCCCCCTCTCCCCTTCCCTCCCTCTTTCCTTCTTGGATTCTCACAGCGTCAAGACCCGACACTGATACCCCTGCTCCGTCATCTGCTTGAACACGGCCTGCTGGTCGGCTTCGTCTTGGCATTGGACGACGACTTGAAACACTTCGGGGATCTGCACTTCCGGCGGCGCGGCGGCCTGGTCGATTTCGGCGAGGACGTCCGACTGGCCCAAGTCGTCGAGCATTTTCTGGACGGCTTCGTTTTGGGTCTCGACGGTCGAAAGGAGCGATGCCAGGGCCGATTCGTCGCGTCCGGCTAATGCGGCAAGCGGATCGAGGGTGGCCAGGATCTTGTCGGCTTCTTGCTCGGTGACGTCAAGGATCAGCACGGGAACGAGCGCGTCGGGCGTTGTTTCGGCCCGTAAGTGCCCGTCGATCAACTCCAAGTGACCGTCGGGCAGTTCGCGGGCCAACAGCGCGTCGGCATAACCGATCTCGGCCAGCACGCCCCGCAGCGCATCCTTCTGCTCGTCCGGGTGCGTGCGCCAGTTCTTCGGATTGGGCCGCAGCTCGGACGCCCGCACCCGGCGAAAGTCCTTGATTCGATCGCGTACTTGCATCCGTGAATTTCCTTTCAAAACAGCCGCTTGCGGCGTAGCAGATCACTCGACGCCAATCCACCCGACGACTATCGCCGTCGCAACAAAATCGTCCGACCGAAACTTCTCGAACGCACGACTTGCGGTAGCAGACGGACCGCTCGAAACGTGCGCAGTACGACGATGCGATTCGACCGGCGCTCGATAACGGTTCCGCGTATTTGCAATCGTGTCCGCAACGACAACACGTCAAACCGCGACGCGCCCAACGACAACACGTCAAACCGCGACGCGCCCAACGGCAACTCGACCACCACCAGCGGGCTGACGATCGCCGTGGCGTGGCGCGGCGTGACGATCAGCGGCCGAAGTTCGTGGGCCGACGACGTGGACGAGACAATAATCAACGCAACCACCACACAGACCATTCGCAACATAACGGACTCTCCCTTTCTAGTAACGTAAATCCCGGGGCGGCGTCGCCCACGTTTCAATCTGTCGAATCTCTTCCTCCGACAACAACTGCGGCTGCTTTCCGGCCGGCATCTTGCCCGCGCGGATCATCTCCAGCATCAACTGCCGCGGCAGTTTGTCGATGATTCGCCCGTCGAGGTCGAACATCTCCAACTCGCCCTTGGCGTCTGGTCCGCTGTGACACGCGGCGCAGCGACGCGACAAGATGCGCACCGCGTCGTTGGCTGGCCGGTGCCGTGTGCCCCCGGGCCACACTTCGGTCTGGTCCTGCTGTATCGCGGGAGTCGCAAACTGGCGATAGCTGTAAAACAAAGTCGGCCGCGAGATCGTCGCCACCGGCACGGCCACCGGAACGGCGAACGGCACAACGACTAATCCGCTGTCGAGCCGCACGTCCTGCCGGAGAACGACCGCCGAGGTGGCCACGGGCACTGAGACCGCCACGCGCTGTCGAACAACACGCCGGCGGAAAATGGCGGCGTGGCTCGGCACGACCAGTAGCGCGATCAATAGACTGCATATCACGTATCTCATTTTCCGGAGCCTTTCGATTTGATCCTTGCTTGTTGTACTTTCGACGCCAGCGTCGCCGCCTCCGCGAACGACGCCTCCCACTGCTCGCGCTGCACGCTGATTCCTTCGCACAACGCCAGCAAAATCGGATCGTGCGAGACGGCCAGCAACGGTCGAAGACGTTCGGCCGAAACGCCCAACTCTCGGGCGGCCTGCCGCGGCGTGACCCGCAGATAAACGTAAGAGCGAAACAACCGGCCCAGAGCTTTCGACGCCTGCTCGACTTTCATGCCGCCGGTCGCCCGAGCGACACTTTCTGAATAATCTTCGCGGTCGCGCCGCAACTCCTTGCCGAGCGACGTGTCGTAAAACGCGGCAAGCCGCTCGGCCACGTCGTCGTCTTCGGCCAATAGGTCGATGTTGGCCGAGAGCAGTCGTCGCTGGTCGTTCACCAGCGGACGCAGCCCGTCCTCGCGATGACAGCGGACGCAGGAGATCATCGCCGCGATGATGCCGTCGCCATGCGGATCGCTGGTGTCCTTGGCGATGCGGTCGGGCACGGTCCCCACGCGATCGCCCTGGGCGTCGTACAAGGTAAACAGGTGCAGCCCGTTTGCTTTGACGGCGATGTGCTCACCGGCGTCGTACTTGAAATCGAGCGGATTGCGAAACGGGTCGCGTTCGGGCGTCGATCGCACGACGTCGAGCGTCGTCCAAACCGCCCCCAGCGGACCCTGCCGGCGAATCACTCGACGGACCTTGCCGGTCACTCGCGATTTGAACATGTTCGCGCCGCGGTCGGCACGAAGTTTTTCGTTTATTTTGAGGTCGATGCCGAGTTGTTTGAAGAAATCCTCTTCACGGGTTGGCACGCCGGCCAGTTGATAGTAGAAACCGCCCGACGCCGAAGTGGCCGCTTTGGCCACGAACCAGTCGGCCCGCACGAGCGCTCCGCCGCTGCCGGTGAGGTTTCGCAGCTCGGCCGCCGCCCGCAGATCGACCCAGCCGCCGTCGGAGAAGACCTCACGAGTCTTTCCGCTGCGCGGGTCGACAACCTTGGTGCGAAGGTGCCAGTACGGATCTGCGGCGACCATCGCCTCCCAGACTTCGCTCGGCAATTGGTAACGCCGTAGCGAAAACCGCAGCAGGCGTCCGTCCGAGCCTTCGACCGGCCGTGGCCGAGCGATCCGGGACGAACGACTCACGCTGTTGAGTACCAGCGATACGGCCGCGGCGGCCTCCTTGCGTTGGTCGGCCGGGATGGCGCTGAGGCTCAGGTATCGCGTGTGCGTCCGCTCCGACGCAGTGACGTTGGTCGACACATCGCGCACCGCGGCTGCCAGGTCTTGCCGCGGCGTCGCACCGGGCAATTCCGCGAACGCGACGAGCATCAGTCCCAACCAAATCGGATTCATGAGGGTGTGTTTCATGGTTTAGGCGTCGTGCTCGCGAATGACGAGCGTGATGTCGCTCGATTCGGTGGTGGCGATCTGCTCGATCACCTCGTCGGCAACCAGCCGCGCCTGTCGCCACGCCAGGCGGGCGCCTTGCTTTCTCGCGGCGATCTTGGCCCGGCGGGCGATGCCCTTGCGAAGCCGCTTGTCGTTGCGACGGGCGGCGACGTACGATTTCACCTCTTGCCCGTCGTCGGGGTCGAAGCATTCCAGCAGCAGCGGAAGCAATGCCTTGAACAGTTCGACGAAGAACCCCGAGCCGATCGCCGCGATTTCGCTGCTCTTGCGCTCCAGCGATCGGGCGGCCAACACGGCGCGTAGTTGGGTTTGGATTTTCATAGAGGTTCCTTTCATTATCAGACGTGGGGCAGGTTTCCTAACCTGCCACGATTCAGTAGTAGGGTGCATCCCGATGCACCGACGAGTGTCGGACGATTGATGTCGTGCATCAGGATGCACCCTACAAAACGACAGGTTGGGAAACCTGCCCCACGTCAAATTACTCCTTGGGCATAAACACCAACATCCCTTCGACTCCATTAACTTGCAGCGGGCCGATCGACAATTCGCTCCCCGCTGCGCCGTCGCCGCCCCGCAACATGCTGGCCGGATTGATCAGTCCCCAGCCATACGCCGGGTCGTGGCCGCGGGGGCCGGCGTCGGTTGACGTGCGACGCAAATGCTCGCGTAGCTGGTGGGTATTCGTGACCGGCGTGCGTCCGCCGTGATTGACGTGCTTCGAGAGCATCAACGTCACGACTCCCGCCACCATCGGCGCGGCCATGCTGGTGCCGCTGAGCTTGGCGTAACCGCCGTTCAAATACGTCGACAGCACGTCTTGGCCCGGCGCGCTGACGTCGACTTCCGCCCCCCGGCTTGAAAATCGCGTCACGCGGCCGCTGCGATCCACGGCGGCCACCGCGATCGTATTGCTCCAGCGGCCCGGATAATTAACGCTGCTGGGCCGGCCATCGTTACCGGCGGCGCAAATGACGAAGCGACCTTTTTCTGTGGCCCGAACGATCGCCGCGTGAATCACTTCGCTCGAACGTGCCGAGCCGAGGCTCATCGAGATAATTTGCGCCCCGGAGTCACACGCCCAATCGATCCCCGCGGCAACGCCCGCCGCCGTGCCGCTGCCGTCGTCGCCCAGCACTTTGCCGACCAACAGCCGGCACTCGGGCGCCACGCCCATCACGCCGACGTCGTTCTGCCGCGCCGCGATCGTGCCGGCCACGTGCGTGCCGTGACCTTGTTTGTCAATCGGGCCGCTCCGGCTGCGGGTGAAATCGCGGGCGTCGTCAATCGCCTCGGCCAAGTCGACGTGATTTTCGTCGATCCCCGTGTCGAGCACCGCCACGCGAATGCCCTGCCCGCGGGTCTGCTGCCATTGCTCCGGCACGCCGACCATCGAGAGACCCCAATCGATCGTCTCGGACAGCGATCGATAGGTCGTCTCCACCGCCAGCGGCGGCAAGCGAAAGATGGGTTCGTTGTGTTGCATTTCAGTGATCTCTGTCGTGCTTGTAAAGCCGCGACCAGTGGTCGCGCCCGACGCCTCAACCCGCCCCGCGTACACCCTCATCGTCCACGTGTTCCACCGACGTACACCGCGTCGTCAGCGCACTGAGCGCCTCGACCACCGCCACGCTGTCGTCGTGCCGCAGCCGGCGCTCCTCGCGAAGCTGATCGTAAAACGCCAGCCGCTCGTCGCGCAGCTCCAACCTCGCCGCGGCCATTTCATCCCGAAAATCCTTCACCAAGCCCGGCACGGTCCGCGTGGCGGTGTGCCAGGCGTACCAGCCGAGGACGGCCGTCGACGTAAGACTGCCCAGGTCGGCCCCGGGAAAGTCGGTCATCTGACCGGTCAAGTACCCTGCCGCGGCCAGGGGAAAGGCGATCCAACTAGATTTCACTCAGTCGCTCCTCATCCGCAGGCGCACGAAAAAAGCCCGACGGTGCGAAGCGCTGGCGCGTCGCATCGGCGGGCTCGTGGGGATACCTGTGGCAGTAGGCTCTTACGATACCTCGTCGCGTGAGCGTTGAACTTAGCAGAGGTGCTGGCACAAAAACTAGGGGCTTTTTCGCGGCGGTGCCCGTTCCGTAGGGCATGCTCCGTAGGGCATGCTCCGCACGCCTGATTCACACGAAAAAGGCGTCATGCGGAGCACGACCTACGTTGCTTGTCGACGGGGCGTCCGTGTCTCGTTAGAATGGGACGCAGTATGCTGGGCGCGACCAACGGTCGCGGCTTTATGGTCTTATAGAAAGTTTTACGATTCCCATGACGACGACCCTTCCTCAGATGTTTCGTGTGCGGCAGCTTTTCGACGGGCCGCGGGTGGACGACGTTCCGGCCGAAGTCGAACGACAACTTGCCGCTTTGAATCTTCAAGAGCGGATCTCGCCGGGCCAATCCGTGGCCGTCAGTTGCGGTAGCCGCGGCATCGCCAACATCCACTTAATCATCAAGGCGATTGCGGGGCACCTCAACGGCATCGGCGCCGAGCCGTTTATCGTTCCGGCGATGGGCAGCCACGGCGGCGGAACGGCCGAGGGACAGCGCGCCGTGATCGAATCGTACGGAGTGACCGAGGAATTCGTCGGCTGCCCGATTCGCTCGAGCATGGAGACGGTCGTGGTCTGCGAAACCGACGAGGGCTTCCCGGTTCATTTCGACCGCACCGCCTACGAAGCCGATCATGTTGTGGTCTGCAACCGCGTCAAGCCACACACTAATTTCGTCGGAGAAATCGAAAGCGGCCTGATGAAGATGATGTTGATCGGCCTGGGCAAGCACGCCGGCGCGAAGATCTATCATCGGGCTATTCTCGATTACAGCTTCGGCCAAATCGTCCGCAGCGTTGGCCGGCGGGTGCTCAAGCAGTGCAGCATCGTGGCCGGCGTGGCGCTGGTGGAGAACAGTTACGACGAGACGGCTCGTATCGCCGCGGTCGCCCCCGAGGAATTCGAGCAGCGAGAGAAAGAATTGCTCGTATCGGCCAAGAAATGGATGCCGCGGCTGCTACTGCGCGAAGTCGACTTGCTGCTGATCGACAGGATTGGCAAGAACATCAGCGGCACCGGCATGGACACCAACGTCATCGGCCGCAAATTCAGCGACTCGGACGTCGACGGCGAAGAGATGGCCGACGTGCGGCGAATCGTCATTCGCGGGCTCACACCCGAGTCGCACGGCAACGCCACGGGCATCGGCATCGCTGACTTCTGCAAGACCCGGCTGGTCGAAGAGATGGACGTCGAGGCGACGCAGATCAATTGCCTCACCGGCGGCAGTCCCTCGGGGGCCAAAGTGCCGATCCATTACGAAACCGATCGCCAGTTGCTCGATATGGCCCTGCCGACTATCGGACTAACTGAGCCGCAAGACGCCAAGATGCAGTGGATTCAGGACACGCTGCATCTGCGAGAAATCGAGTGTTCGGCCGCCTATCTCGAAGAGGCCCAAGGGCGCGACGATCTGGAGATTCTCACCGAGCTGCGCGACCTGCCGCTCGACGAAGAAGGCAATCTGCCCGACTGGGAAGCGGCGCCGGCGCTGGTGTAGGTCGCGGCTTACTACGACGTTGGCGTTCGCTGCCACAGCCGGTATAATAGCGACATGGCCACCCTAATTACCGATCCTCACTGGGAACAGCAGATTCAGGCCGAGCGCCGAGCGACCGGCGCGGACTGCTACGACGAGGCCTGGGAGGGAACGCAGATGATGACGCCGTTTCCGAATAACGAACATCAGCATCTGGTTTCCAGATGGACCATGGTGCTCGGCGACGTCATCGAATGGTCGGGACTCGGCAGGGTGCTTTCCGGCACCAATCTGAGCGACCGGAAGGACGACTGGACGCACAACTATCGGGTGCCCGACGTGGCCGTGTTTCTCAAGGACGGCGCGGCCAAGGATTTCGGTACTCATTGGGTCGGCCCCGCCGACTTTCTCGTGGAAGTTGTCAGCCCGGACGATCATAGCCGTGAAAAGATCCCGTTTTACGAGCAGATTGGCGTGCGGGAGTTGCTGCTGATCGATCGCGACCCGTGGGTTGTTGAACTGTACCGGTACGCGGACGGCGGCCTGGCGTTGTCCGGATCTTCGACGTTGGACGATTCCGTCGCGCTGGCGAGCGAAGCTTTGCCGCTTACGTTTCGTCTCGTTCCCGGCGACGAGCGTCCGCAGATTGAAGTGACGCACAGCGAAGACGGCAAGCAGTGGCAGGTTTGAAGATTTCACTCCACTCGACGGGCGAGTATTATGGCTACTCTCATTACCGACCCATTTCTGGAAGAGCAGATCCAGGCTGAGCGGCAAGCTAGCGGCGGACACCACCACGACGAAGTCTGGGACGGAGTCTACATGATGATACCTCTTCCCAACGACGAACATCAGGATCTTGTGGGTGGATTGACCGCCGTCTTGATCGAGACCATCCACCGTGCCGGTCTTGGAAAAGTGCGCCCCGGCGTCAATCTGAGCGATCGAGAAGAGGGCTGGATCAAGAATTACCGCGCACCCGATGTGGCCGTATTTCTCGAGAGTGGAGCGGCCAAGAACCTCGGCACTCACTGGGTCGGGGCCGCCGACTTCCTAATCGAAATCGTCAGCCCGGACGATCATAGCCGCGAAAAGCTGCCGTTTTATGGCCAGCTCGGCGTGCGGGAATTACTGCTGATTGACCGCGACCCGTGGGCTGTTGAATTGCATCGGAATGCCGACGGCGTCCTCGCGCTGGCCGGCAGCTCGACATTGGCTGATTCCGCGGCGCTGGCCAGCGAAGTCCTGCCGCTTGCGTTTCGACTTATTTCGGGCGACGAACGCCCGCGGATTGAAGTGACACATGCCGAAAGCGGCAAGCAGTGGCAGGTCTGATGCGTTGCGGATTTTGTGGTGGGCAGTGCCCACCCTACGGCTTATTACCATTCAGCGACGAGCAACGCCATGCAGTCCGTCACCCCGCAGTATCTCGCCGAACGACTCGCTCTGGCCGAGGTGCTTTTGAGCGGGAGGGATTCGATGGTCGATCCGCAGGATTTGCCGGGCCGCTATGGCCGCGTGGTCGCCGCCGTCGATCGTGTTCTTGCGGCAATCGACGCGCCGGCGGTCCTCAGCGGCGGCTGGGCCGTTTGGCGGCATGGCTTCGTCGGCCGCGTCACGCAAGACATGGACATTGTTGTGGCAGCCGACGTGGTCGAAGACTTCCTCAAGGCCGCGGCCGTCGCCGGCTTCGAGGCCTACGACTCTCCCACCGGCCGCTGGCCGAAGCTGCTTCATCGAGACACCGGGATCGAAGTCGATCTCTTGCCCGAGGGCCAGCGACCCGGAACGCCATCGCATCCGGCCCCGACCACGATTCGCCATCCCACGCAGCTCGGCGCGGCCGGATCGACATTACGCTACGTGTCGCTCCAGGCCCTCGTCGAACTCAAGCTCGCCGCCGGACGCGCCCGCGACGAAGCGGACGTGGTGGAGTTGATTCGTACTAATGACGATCAACTCGACGTGATTCGCGATCATCTGGCAGGCGTTCACCACGACTACGTCGAAGCGTTCGATCACCTCGCCCAGCGGGCCGCCGACGAAGATAACACCTAAACAACAGGAGCAGCATCTTGTCTCAACTCGACGGCAAAGTCATCATTGTCACCGGCGGAACCCAGGGGGTCGGCGAGGCGGTCGCGCTGCATGCCGCGCAATGCGGCGCCGCCGGCGTGGTGATTTGCGGACGACAAGAAGACAAAGGCATTGCGGTTGCCGCGCGGATCCAGGAACTGGGCTGCGCGGCCCAGTACGTGCGGGCTGACCTGTCGGTCGTGGAAGACTGCCGCAACGTGGTGAGCCGCTGCGACGAACGCTTCCGGCGCGTCGACGGGCTGGTCAACGCCGCAGCCGATACGAATCGCGGCGGGCTGGACGATACCACGGTCGAGTTCTGGGATTACCAATTCGCCGTCAACGTGCGTGCGCCGTTTATCCTCACGCAGGAAACCGTGCGGATTATGCTCCGCGAGAAGATCGCCGGCTCAATCGTCAACATCCTCTCGGTGGCGGCTTACTGTGGGCTGGAGAATCTCGTCTCTTACAGCTCGACGAAGGGTGCCCTGAGCACGATGACCAAGAACCTCGCCAACAGCCTGCGCAAGCACCGCATCCGCGTCAACGGCATCAATCTCGGCTGGACCGACACGCCGAACGAACACGTCGTGCAGATAAAACAAGGCAGCCCGGATGATTGGCTGGCGAGGGGCGAGGCCAAGAGTCCCTTCGGCCGGCTGCTCAAACCCGACGACGTGGCCCGGCTCTGCACCTATCTGCTCGGCGAAGAGTCCGGCATCCTGACCGGCTCGAACATCGACTACTCGCAGCGCGTGATGGGCGTCTTTCCGCCGGAGCCAGAGCCGGCGAAATAGGCGAGCCAATTTGTTTATCTCCGCATGTTCATCAAGAAGAGAATTCATCCCATGTCGCTCATCCATCGCATCGTGCCCGCTGTCGCCGTATTGCTGACGGTCCTCATCGCCGGTGAAAGGAGCCGTCAAACTGCCGCTGCCCAAGACGCCGAAGACTCCGCCCGCGACGCCCGCCGTGCGAAGACTTTCGCCATCATCTTCAACTACGGATACGCCGGCGATCATTTTCCTCAGGACAAAGCGGCGTTTGAAAAGGTCATTCAAAGCGCCCGACAGGCCGACTTCAACGTGATTCTTTGCAAATACGATCCGTGGCGAGCGGAAATCTGCAAAAAGCATGGCATGAAGATCATGGTCGATCTGCTGGCGAGTGAACACCACGTCTACAAGAACGTCGATGCCACGAAAAAATTGTGCGAGAGCCTGCGCCGCAGCGACGTGATTTACGGCTATCACCTTTGGAGCGACAACATCGGCAACACGTACCCCGGCCGCAGCCGCGACGTGAAAAACGTGCAAAGCTGGGACGGCACACATCCGGCCTACGTCGGCAGCTATCGGATGAGCCGGGTCAGCCGCGTCGAAAACCTCGACCTGCTCGGCTATTACGACTTCCACTGGAAACGCGGCGGACACTGGGGCCATCTGGCCAAGGCGTCGCGCAGCGCGAAGGCCAAAGACGCCGGCTTCTTGCGTTACTGCGACGCCGCTCCCGGCCGCATCGGCGCCGGCAATTACAATCGGGCGCTGTACACGGTGAGCACCTCGATCGTCTTCGGCCTCAAGGGATACATGTTTCACTACGGCGGAGGCGTCATTAACAAGACCACCGGCCAACTCGACGCCCTCGGCAAGGATCTGCAAAAGCTCAACGCCCACGTCGCGCCGCTCGGTCCGGAACTGCTGAAGCTGCGCAGCCCGACGGCGATCTACTCGACCCCCACGACCAAGACCGCCAAGGATCGCCCCACCGGCCAGCCGCAGCCGACCGTCCCCGCCGGCTTTCAGGGCGTTCCCGCCGACCTATGGGTCCAAGTCGAAAGCGGCGAGGCCCTGTTCGGCATGTTCCAAGATCGACAGCAGCGTGACGCCCTGGTGCTGGCCAACCACAACGCCTATCAGCCGCAAGATATGAAGCTCTCGTTCAAGAAGCCGATCAAGAGCGTCAGCCTGTTCAGCCGAGACAAAGGCAAATGGCAGCCGCTGAAAATAACCGACGGCTCGGTCAGCTTCCAAATCGCCCCGGCCGGGTTGCAGTTACTGCGCATCGAGAAATGATCGGCCACTTCCGCACGGCTTGTTTAACGGCAAGCCGCATGAAGGGGCACGGCATGTCAATCTGGGGAAACTGCGGGCACTCTTCCGATTTCGTGGTTTTTTCCGAAAAAGTAAACAGTAACGGTCGTAGCGAACCGATAAGTAGGCCGCAGGGAGGCCCCCGGCCCCGGTTCGCCCACGATCAGCCGCCCGGCTTGGCGGTTGCAGACGACCCGGCGGCCGTGTTTGTCGCATCTGAAACAAGCAAGGACGCACCCCGTCATGAGCGTTTTGAAGAGCATGGTCTGGCTGCTGGTAGCCTCAACGGCCGCGTCGCTGGTGCTGGTAACCGTTGCCGGTGGCCAGTCGCCGACCGCTGGCAAACCTCGTGTCGAACACGCCGGCGGCGAAAACCTCTGGTCATCGGTCGAGGCCAACACGGCTGATCTCGGCACGCTCGATTTGCTGGACGAGCTAACCGCTACGGTGAGCGGGCCGGCCCTGACGATTCCCACCGGAGCGCGGCCCGCGACGGCGTTCCCTGCCCAGCAGCCATCGCGCGGCGCGGCGGCCAAAAACGCCGTGGCGCCGACGGCGGCGTGGACACCTCGTTCGCCCGGCTACGTGAGCCTCAACTCATCGTCGATGCCAGCGCAGCTAAGCCCGCCGGTGATTGCCAGCCGACGGCAGACATCGCAACCCAAGCGGCCTCGTGCCCAATCCGCCACCCATCGCGTGTCGAACCGATCGTCGCGCGCCCGCCAGGCTACGAAAAAAAGTTCCATTTGGCGCCCGACCGCCCGTCCGAAAACCGCTTCGACCGCCGCTCGCCTACCACGCAGCAGCTCAAGGCCGCCGCGCAGCAGCCCGAAGGCGTCGTCGCGAAGCAGCCAGGGCCGCGTTCCTCGCTTTCTGCCGCCGGCCTCTGGCGCGGCTCGGGTTGCATCGCAACCGTGGCGGCGTGGCGTTTCGAGGGCCAGCGAGGCGGTCGGCCCCAGTTGGATCGGCCCCAGTCGGATTGGACCCAATTGGATCGGACCCAGTTGGATCGGAAGCGACGAGCCGTGGGACACCATCTACGAAGACGGAGCGTTCGGCGATGCCGGTTGCGGTCTCTATCCGTGTCGCCAGCGTGGCTGGGTGACGGGCGCCGAATATCTGCTGATCCGGCCCCACTTCAGCGAGGCCAGGGCCTTTAGTTGTCGGGAGTTGGCCGTGCCCAACAGCAACCCATCGGTTCAAACGGAGACGACCGTCGACTTCGATTACGCCTACCAAAGCTCGCTGCGCACCTACATCGGCTATCGCCTGGACGATTGTGGCAGCGAGTTTAGGGCGACCTATACACGCTTGCGCGGCGATTCGAGCGTTTCGGCCACGGCAATAACCGGCGTGCGGGAATACACGGCTTACGAGATCAACGCCATCACCACCGGCCAGACGATCACCGCCAACAACGACGTCTTCGGCAACGTATACGACATCGAGATTTCTCGCAGCATCCGCAGCAGCAATGCCTGCAACGGCGGAGGCTGTTCTTCCTGCCAGGCATGGGATCTGCAATGGTCGGCCGGATTCCGCATCGCCGACATGGGCTACGATACGCTGGTGGCCGGCCCAACAACCGGCGGCACCGGCACGATCGATATTCAAATGGACTTCATCGGGGCCGGTCCGATGGTCGGACTGAAGGGCCAGCGCCATTTCGGTCGCCGCCGGCAGTTTTCGACCTACGCCGACTGGGATCTGGCCTTGCTGCTGGGCCACTACGAGCACGCCCTGACGCGGACCAACAATCAATCATTGGCCACCAACGTCACCCGATTCGACACCGATCTGACGCGAGTCGTTCCGATGACCGAGATTGAAATCGGCGTCCGCTGGCAAGCACGTCCCCGCCTGACGATATCCGCGGGCTGGATGGTGCAGGTCTGGTGGGATCTGGGCATGACCGAAGACGAGGCTTCCAGCTTCGACAGCCTCGCCTTTCTCCGCGACGACTCGAACATCATGTCGTGGGACGGGCTGACCATACGCGGCGAACTGGCGTTTTAGCACTACAGCGCTAGGTCGTGAATTTCGACGCCGTGTAAGGCGTTTGGGGACTGGGGAATAGGGGCTGGGGACTGGGGAAACCTTGCTGCCCACTTCCCTAGCCCCCATTCCCTAGCCCCCAGTCCCCTGCTTCCAGGAAAACGACCGATCCTAATACGCCTTCTATCCTTGAATGTCGCCGGTGACCTGGCGCTGTAGTATTACGCTTTGTCCGAGGCTACGAGTCGAGCAGCTCGCGCGAAAAATCGACCGCCTGCTGTCGCAGTTGGTCCATCTCGTCTAAAAGCTGCTCCTGCTTGCGCGGATCGTGTCGGGCGTCGTAGAGCGTCGCGGTGACTCGCTCGTAAGCGTTATTCCAGCGCAGCCAGAGCAACAGCGCGTCTTGATATCGCTCGCCCAGGTTCGGCGCGCCGCTGAGGGACGGATTCTCTCGACAAACCGGGACTTGCACTGCGGCGTCGCCCTGGCGGATGTCTTGGGGGTCGTCCATCGATGGAGGTCGTTGTGAAGACATGGCGGCACCAAGATGAAAAGGCTTGAAGAGTCCACCTATGGAATGCTAGGTCGGGCGGCCCCATGCGGCAATCCCGCTCTGGAGGCGGTACTCTACCATCGCGTCAACTTATTGCGTGGTCACGCTTTACGGCAACGGACCTGGACGTCACACGGGGCACCGAGTCGGACACGCCTCGCATTTACCGCGGCCGGGGAATCACTTCTCGGGCGACGGCATCGCGCACAGCAGGCGGCTCCGCCGGGCTTTTTTCCTGCTCGACCCGCAGCAACAACTCCAGCGCGAAGGCCTCATCGAAGCGATCCTCCCAGGCGATGCGGCGGGCCTCGGCGCAGACCTTCACAGCCGACGCCGGCAGTCCCCGCCGACGGCGCAATACAGCAATCTCGTGGGCCTTGTCCAGATGTGGCGATCCGTCCACGTCCGTGTCTCCGAAACAGTGAATCCCTCACGTTCGGTCGAATAAGAAAGCGATAACGGAGAATTATCCGCCGCGCTGAGAAAAACACAAGCCTGAAACGTCAAGATTTGCGGTAATCCACACCGCGCCAAGTCAGTGGGAAGCGCGCAACAAAAAAGCCGCCGAGACACGCTGGGCGTCTCGATGGCTTGGTTTATTCAGCCTCTGTTGGGTTCGCCGATCAGGCGCTGCGACGTCGGCGACGCCAGCCGGCACAGATTCCAGCCGATACCAGAACGCCCCAGACAACGAGGCTAACCGGCTCAGGAATATCTGACACCTTGTTGTACGCCGAACCATGCGAAAGAGCGTGGCCGCTGAATAAAGTCGGTAAAATGATATCGCCTGTGATGCCGTCCTCAAAGAACCAGACGAGCGAGCCGGCTTTCTCGTTATCATACTTGGCATAGATGTATTGATAGGTTCCCGTCAATGTGAATGTGACATTCGGCGTTACCTCTTCGCCATTAAGCGAATCGTCTTTGACGGCCAAAGATTCAACCGCTTCAGGCAAGGCTGTCGACGCGATCGTACTACCCTCACGATTGTACTTCTTACCGCCAATAGTCACGTCGCCGGAGCCGGCGATTTGGGCCCTGAGTACGTTGATAAAATCGACCTCAGCGGATGGACCCCCCGAACCTGGGCTGGTAAATCCGACATAATTCGGGAACAGCGATGTAAACATCGGTATTGTCGAAGGCGCTTCCAGAATGATGGACGCGTCGGCAGTCTGCTGACCTAAAAACGCCAGGGCGGCAACCAAAAAACTCAGGATCTTACAACGCATTTTAGTCTCCAGGATCTTGCTCACGGTGTCTGTCGAATTGTAATAGCGCTGCGCCACCTCTGACGAGTATGACCCAGCCAGTCTCGCGCATCCGGCTACCATCGATCCATCCAATCTGTCACCAACTACCTCCTCGACACCCCTATATTGTCCGCCCACGATCAAAAATTACGCGCGATGCGGAAAAAATCTCTGAAAATCTGCTGGGCGAGGGGAGCCGCTCTGGCGATTTCACTCACCTCTCTAATACAGTATGATTCGGGCTTTCCGCAGTTCAATAGGAGATCGGAAATTTCATCGACTTTTCTTAATTTACGTAAGTAACCGCAATTTAACATGTTACGGCGATTTGGACGATTGCGACGTCGCTTTTCTTTGTGTCGGCGATGGTCTACACTCACGTTCGTCCAACGGTTCGCCGCATCGGTGCGCGGAAAATCCTGGTCGCTCAAGAAATGACCGCTTGGGAATTCTCCTGCCCGTCTGTGTGAGGCCCGCGATGAAACGCCCCCTGACTCTGAGCCTAATCCTGTTCTCGATACTGGTGACAGCGGCCGAAGCAGAGCCCGCCGCCGAACGCGCCAAGCGGACCTGGACGACGCGCGACCGAAAGTTTAAGGTCGAGGCCGTGCTGGTCGACTTCGACGACAAAAAGGTGCGGCTGCGACGCGGCGATGGAAAGCTGCTGTCGGTCGACTTGAAAAAGCTCAGCCGGGCCGATCGAAAATACGTCGACGCACAGCGGGCGGCCGTTGCAAAGAAGCCGGACGCAACAGACAAGCCGGCCGACGCCAAGCCGGCGCGCGACACGACCGCCGCGGACCAGAAGGCATTGCAGGGCCGCTGGCAAATGATTTACATCGAGCGCGAC
>JADFKK010000202.1 GCA_022564995.1 Planctomycetota bacterium
AGTAGTGGGAATAGACTGTATGTAACCGTAATCAACTACAACTTTTTCATTTCCATAAACAACAGGATAATTAATACCGAATTCTTTCATAAATGGGATAACATTGCTTATGGTATTTTGCTGGTCTAATGATATTCCAACAATAATAACATTATCTTTATATTGTTTTTGTATTTCAATAAGGTCAGAGATACCTTTTCTACATGGTGCACACCAGGTTGCCCAGAAATCCAGTATCACTATCTTACCTTTATAGTCCGACAGCTTAATTTGTTTCCCATTTGTAGAAGTTAATGTAAAAGCAGGAGCATTAATTTCATCACCTGTCTTCGTTTCACTTTGCAATATAGGTTCTGCTGTTAGCTGCTCTTCTTTCTGTTCTTCCTTATTATTTTAACTCTCTTTAGCGTAAGATATTTGACGATAGGCAAATACACCTATAAAAAGGGAAAATAAAATTATTATAAGTTTTTTTCCAAAATAGCGGAATTTCGTTTTGTTCAATATTTTAGCTTATCCTATTAAATTTTTTTCAATAAAAATTAAAGCAAAACCGTTTTTCCATCTGTAAGAAAAATGACATACATTTATTTTTATTTAAATGAATGTATCCCTACTTAATCTTCATTTTTCATTAAGCAAATTTGCTATCACACTAATTTCTGTAGTCGGAAGCTGGCATACATAGTTTTCACAAATATATGCAGTGGATTTTCCGTTTAACTCTTTTATTGTTCCTATAAATGGGATGTATGATTCAAGAGTTTTTTGTCCTTTACCGCCATCAGCCAGCAAGATTATTTTATTGGGAATGTACCTGGAATTAATTTCTTTAAGTATTTCTTTTGTATGCGGATCATCCGATTTACCGGCTATTATAATTTGTTTAGGTTTGGATAAATTAAAATCAACAGCAGCTAAAAATTGAGGCATAACATGCGGTGCTTTTTTAATTCGTTCACCAAAGTAAGCAAGCGAATTAGCAGCCATTTCGTTTAATATATCATTAGCGGTCATTTGTGAAAGCCTGAGAAGATTTAATATTGCTATTGAATTTCCTGTCGGTTCGGCGCCGTCATACCATTCCTTTGTACGGACAATAATATTTGAATCATCAGCAGATATATCAAAAAACCCTTTCTGGTCTTTATCATAAAATAATTTTATTTTTTGTTTGTTCAATTTAATAGCTGTTTTAAGCCATTTTATATCAAATGATGCTTCGTATAAATCTAAAAGCCCTTGAATAAAAAAAGCATAGTCTTCAAGATGAGCATCAAACCTGGCTTCCCCATCTCTGTACCGGCGGAGTAAAATTTCATCTTTAGAATTATATAATTTATTAATTATAAAATTACCGGCATTAACCGCAGTGTTTAAATATTCTTCATTCCCTAAAACCTGGTATGCTTTTGCAAATGCAGAAATCATTAATCCATTCCAAGAAAGAATAATTTTATCATCAAGATGAGGGCGGGGTCTTTGTTCTCTTGTTTTATTTACTTTTTCTTTTGCAGTTGAGAGCTTTATTTTTATTTGTTCAACCGGGAGATTAAATTTTTCGGCAGTCTCTTCAATTGAATGTGCTGCATATAAAATGTTCTCATTTTTAAATTCATTATGTGGATCAGATTTTACGTTTCCGTTTTCCTTTACGCCGAAATAGTAATTAAATATTTTCGCTTCTACCGGAGTTAAGATCGAATCAATCTCCATATAATGCCAGGTATAAAAAGCACCTTCTTCTTTAATTTCGGGCTTTGAAGGATCAACAGCAGATTCAGCATCAGCGCGAAGCAGGCCACGATGCCGGAAAAACGGTAATAGATCAGCATGAACACGAACACGGCAATCAGCGAGGCCGCCATGGACATCATGCCTCGACGGATCAGGTCGGCGCCTTGCGTGGCGCTCATCTTCTGCTCGCTGATCGGCCGCTCGTGCAGGGCCGTGGGTAGGCTGCCGGCGTTGAGCACGCCCACCAGAAATTTGATACTTTTCTTGTTGAACTGTCCGGTGATTTGCCCCTTATCGGTGATCACGCCGTTGATGTTCGGGGCCGAGAGCAGCTCGCCATCGAGCACGATTCCCAACCGGCTGTAGCGCACCGGAACCACCGATTCGTCCGGGAGATTGTCCTTCGTCAACCAGCCAAATCGCTTGGCACCCGCAGGTTTGAACGTAAAGTTCACCGCCAAGCCCTCAGTGGAGCTCATCCCCGACGAGGCCGAGGCGAGATAGCCGCCGGTGACGTTGTAGCGGTCGATAATGACGAGCACTTCAGTTTTTTCGCCGACCGTTCGCAAAACATTGTTGCGGTCGATTTGGACCGTACCGTCTTTTTTCTCCTCACCCACCTGCAGATCGACCTCGACCCAACGGGCGATGGTTCGCAGCCCGGCCCGCACGTCTCTGTCTTTGTTGCCTCTTTTTTCCTCGTCTTTGGCGCGGCGGATGGCTCGATCGTGCTCGCTGTTGTTCTCGTCGGCGAGAATGCGAAACACCAGCACCCCGGCCGTGCTGATCTTTCTCTTGATCGAGTCAACCTCCTCCTGGTTCTCGTCGGCAGTGACCGGGATAACGATTTCCAGACGCCCGTACCCGGCCGGGCGAATGATGATCTCTAAAACGCCGCTGGGATTGATACGGCGGGCCACCGCGTCGGCCAGCTTGTCCATCTGCCCCGAGCCCTCCGTCACCGCGACCAATTTGTAGATGTGGTGACGCATCGAGCCAACGTCCTCGACATGGTCGAGCGTCAGCACGAGCGAGCCGCCCTGAATCTCCAAATCCGCGGTTTCGGCTTCAATCCGCTGGTTAAGTTCTTCATTGTCGGCCGGCACTTCGATGCGAATCTCGCCGACGGCGGGCGAGCCGACACTCAATTCGTCGTCGTCTTCATCGGTGCCGAACGTCTGTTTGATCTTGATCACGGCCTCATCCAAGCCGTCGCGCAGCCGTTGTTCTTCGTCCACCTCGTAGATCAGCCGCGTACCGCCCTTCAGGTCGATGGCCAGGCGAATTGCATCGTTTTTCACGCCGAGAAACACCACCACCGATCCGGTCAACACCGTGTAGAAGATCAGCCGGATCTTCCAACGGTAATCGGCCATGCGCAGCGAATTGCTCACCACTTTGCCGAGCACAAACGGCACGACCGCAATGGCCAACAGGACGCCGATAAGGGGCGCGTAATCCATGAACGACTTTTCGACTTCGGCGTCGGCTTCGGCCGCCAACAACAAAAAATTGCTAAACCATGACATAGTCAGGGGTTCCTACGAACTATTGGTCTTATTCCGTCGATTTCTTCTCGCCATCGTCCCCGTCGGTAATCACCCGGGCAATGGCGCTGATTTGCACACGGATCTTGGCCCCCGACGATTCGTCGATCTTCAGGGTTACTTCGTCGGCTTCGCGTTGGATATTGGCGATTGTGCCCTTGATTCCTCCGATGGTGACCACGCGATCGTTCTTTTTCATCGCGCCGAGCATGTCCTGCTGCTGTCGTTTCTGGCGCCGCTGGGGGCGGATCATGAGAAAATAGAACAGCACGCCGATCGCCAAGAAGGGCAGCAGCATGTTGCCGCTGAAGAGGCTGGGTGCCGGGGCATCTTCGGCCAGCAGCAATATCGAGGAAAGCAAAAACATGGTCGCCACAGGAGTGGGGCTCCGATCGAATTTTGATGATGCGCAGGCGGCGGAAAAGCACCGACACGAACGCTCGTGCGAGAGGCAAGCGAAATATCATAAGCCCTTACGGTAAAAGGGGCAAGGGGAGCCGCGGTGCTTGTGTAGGTGGCGTCTGGGACGGCGACTTTTTCGCGTTCGCTGTTGCCACCGCGCTGGGCTCGATAGTCCCCAATCCCCAATCCCCAGTCCCCAGCCAACGGTCGCCGTCGGAGACGCCTCCTACAGCCCGGCGTCTTCACTCCCCAGCCCCCAGCCGGCCAGCTTCTGCCGCCGAAAGGTGTCGAAGCGATCTTCGGCGATTGCCTCGCGGGCAGATGCCAATAACCTTTGGTAATAGGTCAGGTTGTGAATCGACAGCAGGATGGGGCCGAGCATTTCGCCGGCGGCGAAAAGGTGACGCAGATAGCCCCGGCTGCGACGACAGGCCGGGCAGGGGCAACCGGCCTCCAAAGGGCCAGGGTCGTCGTGGTGCTTGCGGTTTCGCAGACGTAGCGGCCCCTCGTCGGTAAACGCCAACGCGTTGCGACCGTTACGGGTCGGCATCACGCAGTCGAACAAATCGACGCCCCGGGCAATCGCTTCAAGCAAATCCTGAGGCCGGCCGACGCCCATCAGATAACGCGGCCGGTCTTCGGGCAGCACGGGCGTCGTCGCTTCGATGATCCGGTACATGTCCGCCGGCTTCTCACCGACACTCAGCCCGCCAATCGCATAGCCGGCGAAGTCCAATTTGGTGAGTTGCTCCGCACAATCTACGCGCAATGCCTCGTCGAGCCCGCCCTGCACGATGGCAAACAGCACCTGACGCTCGTCGCTGTTTGAATCACCGCCGTGATCGCGACAGCGCCGGGCCCAGCGAACGGATCGCTCGCTGGCATCGCGAACCACTTCCGGCTCGGCGGGCAAACCGACGACGTGATCGAGCACCATGGCGATGTCGCTGCCCAAGGCCCGCTGGATGTCGATGGCCCGCTCGGGCGTTAGTTCCACGGTTTGACCGTCGACGTGGGATTGAAACACGGCGGCCCGCTCGTCAACCTTGGTCATCTTCGCCAGGCTGTAGATCTGAAAACCGCCGCTGTCGGTGAGAATCGGGCCGTCCCAGCCCATGAATTGATGCAAGCCGCCGAGACTCCGCACGATGTCCTCGCCGGGCCGCAGCGCGAGATGATAGGTATTGGCCAGCACCATCTGCGCGCCGGTAGCGCGTAGCGGCTCGATTTCGATTCCCTTCACCGTGGCTTGGGTGCCAACCGGCATGAAGGCAGGCGTCTCGACAGAACCGTGCGGCGTGTGCAACGTAGCGCGGCGCGCGGCGGAGGTAGCGTCGCGATGGTGCAGCACAAACGCAAAAGACGGCGCGCCGGAAAAAGGGGACAGGTACATTTTGTGCGAAGCACCCTCCGGGCCGTTCCGGCAAAATGTACCTGTCCCCTTTCTCCCGGCAAGGGCAGGCAATCTGCCCATGGCACCCATATGGACAATCCGGGATCATTCGCCGCGGAGGCGCAGGCTCTGCAAGGTTAGCTTTTCGCGAACTTCGTTGAGGCTGGTGACGCCGAAGTTCTTGCAGTCGAGCAACTCGTCGCCCGTCTTGCGGACCAGTTCGCTGATGGTGTTGATTCCCAGGCGGATCATGCACTTGCGTGCGCGAACCGAAAGATTCAAATCCAGAATCGGCCGATCCAACAGGGCCCGCTCTTCGTTGCTGAGATCCGATTCGTCGTACGCGGGCAGAGCGTCGTCTTCGTCCTGAGTCACCTGGCCCAGGTCGAGCCCGCGTGAGTGAAGCATTTCGCGAATTTCGACCAGCGACGTTTCGCCGAAGTTCTTGCTGGCCAGCAACTGCTGTTCGGAGGTTCGACAGAGATCGCCCAGCGTCATGATTCCCATCTTCGTCAGGCAGTTTCGGCTGCGCACCGACAGCTCGAAATCGGAGACCGGGATGTTCATGATTTGGTTCATGCGGTCGCGTTTTCGCTGGGCCTCTTCGTCGTAGTACATGTCTCGCGAGGCCTGGGCATCCTTAAAGTACAACGCGGCCCGCGGGTGATTGGGAAAATCGTCAAGGATCCGCTGATAGCAATGGACCGCTTTGTCGTATTGCTGGTTGTCCTCGTACAACAGCCCCAAATTCAACAGCGACCCGACGTGCGTGGGAAACCGCGAGGCCGAGCGCTCGTAGAGCTGCAACGCCTTGTGATCGTTTCCCCGGCGGTCGTTTTCCATGGCCAGCCCGAACAGCGCGCCAACGTGCGATCCGTCGGCGTCGACCGCCCGTTCGTAGAGGGCGACGACCTCGGTCGGATTGCCGCCCTGCGCGGCCACGGCGGCGCCGCGTTGGTACAGGTATTCGGCCGTTTGTTCGATCGCGCCGCAAAGCGAGTCGAGCGATTGCAACGCTCCGGCCGCATTTCCACCACATCGGGCCGCCTCGGTCTGCGACAATACGCATAGGTCACGATCGTAGCCAGCGGTGCCGGCCGACTCGTAACATTTGGCCGCTTCGTCGTATTCTTGCAGCGAAAAGTGGGACTTGCCCATGTAGTAATGCGCCAGCGCGCCGCCATCGGCACCCCGCAGCGTCTCGATAGCCCTGCGGTAACGACCCAACAGGTAATAACAAACGCCCAGCCGCACGGCGCTAGCCGGCGTGGGATCTTCACGAACTTCCAATTCAGCCACGGCCTCGCGCAGCAGGCGGTAGTTAGCAAAATCCTCTGAGATGGCGCCGACGATCTGGTCGATTTCGGCGGGGCCGAACGAACGGTTGGATAGCACGAGTTGCTTCAGATCAAATTCCAGTCCCTGAGCCATGGTCGATAACTCCCGACAATTCAGCTGAAAAAGGGGAAGCACGAGAAACGCCCACAGCGAGCTGCTGCCAGCCGCGCGCACCCCAACCCCCGAGAAATA
Organism: Planctomycetota bacterium; assembly: GCA_022564995.1. Classification (GTDB taxonomy): domain Bacteria; phylum Planctomycetota; class Planctomycetia; order Pirellulales; family JADFKK01; genus JADFKK01. The sequence continues at coordinate 6,610 of JADFKK010000202.1, forward strand.
CAAGTCAAACGCCCAGTATACCGGTTCCCCGCCACCTGACAAGCCAAGCCAGGCTGCCAGGCGTCAAAGTTCGCAGCGGATCGCTAGGGGCCAAAAAACACGGCGGTGCGGCTATAAATCGACCCCGACTGGCCAAAATTCTGGCATGGTGCGGCGTTGCCGAACGAATTCTGTGAGAAACCGGCCAGGACGCACCATGACCGAATCCCAAGGGCCAGCGGAGGGATTTGAACCCACAACCCCCGCATTACGAATGCGGTGCTCTGCCAATTGAAGCTACGCTGGCGTAAGGACTTAATACATCGTCCTCGCAGTTGCAAGGTGGTCTTACTTACGCCCCAACCCCAACAATGTACACGAGTTGCAGCACCAACGAAACCCTATCCAGATTTCCCCCTCTGGTCTGCGCTAGCAGTTCAAGCGGAATCGATTTCCCTGTTCTTGTCTGAGTCTTCTGGGGCGTTGTTTCTCTGGAAAGTGGGGTGTCCCTTTTTTCGCCTCAAGAAAAGTCCGGGTGGCCCCGATTGCCGCTAATCCGCCCCAGGCCCGGAGGGCCGACAGTCAATAGCCAAGGGCGCGAGCCCTCGGACCCCTATCGGATATTGCCGTTATGTGGCGGGCTGCCGGGCCGCGCGATCGCGCGGCTCGGCCCCATCGCGAGCCCATAGCCAGGCGAAGAGCGGGATTAGCAGCAGTGCGGCCCATTGGTAGATGGTCAGGTTGCCCCACAGTCGGGCCTCGGGGCGGATGGTCTCGCTGACGAAACGGTACATGGCGTAGGCGATGATGTAGAGCTTGATGAGTTGCCCGTGAAACAGGCCGCGGCGCCCGAGTTGATAGAGCACGAGGGCGGCGGTGAGGTGGAACGCCGATTCGTAAAGCTGAGTGGGATGTCGCGGCAATTGGTCGACGACCGGGAACACGACCGCCCACGGTAGCGACGTCGGCGTGCCGTGGCAGCAGCCGGCGCTGAAACAGGCCAGCCGACCGACCGCGATCGACGCCGCGACGGGCACCGCGAAGCTGTCGCCCGTTCGGATGCGGAGGTGCAGCGACCATTTGGCGATTTCGACGCCGAAATATCCGCCCACCAGCCCGCAGAGGATCGTCTTGCCGTCGGCAAACCAGGCGGCGCCGCTCAACAGGCCCTGCGGATCGGAAATCACAAACGGCAGCTTGGCGCCGATCATCGCGCCGCAAAACGCACCAAGGCAAATGCCCAGTTTTTCGCGGCCCGAGAGTGCGAGCGAACGCTGCGAGCGGCGGCTCAACACGGCGCCCGTCGTCATGGCGGCGATCATAATCAGCGTGTAAGTCGCGCTCACGTCAACACCCGCTCCGACAAGCCGACCGGCACGATCTTCGCATCGCCAAGCGGCGGCAAAGGCACGTGCCCGTCGCGATACAGCACGTTGTAGGCGGAAAAGGGAATCAGATGCCCGCTCGGCAGCACGTGATGCACGCACGACTTCATAAGCTGCCGCACGTCGAAATTGTAGGCATCCATAAACGTCGTGGTGGTGATCCGAAATACGTCGGCCGGCGACAGATCCTCGGCCAAGGCCCGGGTAAAGAACTCTTCGGCAAGTCGGCCGTTTGTTTCATCTAACTCCGATATGACCGCGTCGTCGCGGCGTTCCTCATGTTGGCCGCCGCCGATGATCGGCAACTCGCTCGCAAAGACCTTCTGACCGTCCGCCGGTCCGCAATTTCCGCCCGAACAGCACTGCCTGGAGAGGAACTCCTCGATCAGCGCCCGAGCACGCGGGCGGTCGAACGTGATGCCGCCGGCCAACAGATCGAGGTGTTTTTCTGCGTCGATGAAGCGGGCCAGCGGCAGGTATTTCCCGCCGCTACGATAGGCATACGCCAGGCTGTGGGCGTTGGGATGGGCGCACGGCAGCGGCATGAAATCGCTCTCGCGCCAGCGTCCGCCGGTCTGTTGGGCGACACCACGGATCACGTCGGGAAAGGTAATGCGATTTTCGAGATCCTCGGGAAGCATGTGACGACCGACGTAGCAAGCCGGCTGAAAGCTGAGGCCGGTGATCCACGGGCGACTGATGCCAAAGTCGACCAGCGGGCCGATCTGCTGTTCGTTCACGCCGCTTTGCAGCGTGCAGACGAGAATCACCCGCACGCCGGCCTCGCCTAACGCCTCGATCGCTTTTAGCTTCGTTTCCAGGAGCGACTCGCCGCGGAGCTTCAGATGCGCCTCGTCGTCGAGGCTGTCGAGCTGTAGGTAGACTTCGATTCGGTGGCGATAATCGGCCACTTGTTCGAGGAAATGCGCATCGCGGGCAAAACGAATGGCGTTGGTGTTGATCATCACTACGTCAATCGGCTGGCGGCAGGCGTAGTCGAGCACGTCGAGAAATTGCGGATGAATCGTCGGCTCGCCGCCGGAGAGTTGCAAAACCTCCGGCCGGCCCTCGGCTTCGACCAGCGCGTCGATCGCGCGGCGGCACTCATCGAGCGTGCGATGATTTCGCCCTGGCGCGCTGGCCGCGTAACACATCGGACAGGTGAGATTGCAGGCGTCGGTGATTTCCAACACGCCGATGCAAGTGTGCTGCTCGTGCTCGGTGCAAAGGCCGCAGTCGTAGGGGCAGCCCCGCTCGGGTTCGACACCGAACTTCGGCGGCAGCTTGCCCGGCAGGCTGTATTCCATGCGGTCGAACCAGCGGACATCGGAGCAGACGAAGTCCTCGCGCACCCCGTGCGTCGGACACCGCTTGCGAAAATAGACCCGCTGCCCGCGGGCGATGATCTTGGCCGGCAGCAGCGTCAAGCAATCGGGGCAGAGGCTTTGGGTCATGCCGAGAAACGTGTAATCGCGGAGTTTCATAATACTCAATCCTTTCGCGGCCAGAGACGCCGGATTAGAAAATAGCCCACAAAGCCTGCCGGAATGATTCCAATGACGACTCCAACGACAGCACCCCACAGCAGATCATCGTAACCCCCAAATACGTTCGCGATTTCGAAGCCGATCGCCGCGGCGAATCCGCTGGCAAAGCAGGTGGCGAAAAATGTGATCCCGGCTGTTACGGCGATCACCGTCACGACCCCCAACGAGCCGCCGAAGGCGATCATCTTCTGAGTGATGTCCATCGGTCGGCCCGCGACATTCCGCCGGGCCGCTCCGATCGCGGTGCGGATCAAGGCCGGCGTGACAATAATCGCGAAGACGATTCCCAAACCGGGTTCGATGCTGACGAGGCCCAGACTGACGCAAACGAGCGTGACGACCGTCATCAGCAAGCCGAGCGAATAGGAAAACCGGGTCGTCTCGTGACGTGGCAATTTCGGCAGGTCGACGCGCGGAGCGGCAGCACGGTCGAGTTCTACCAACACCGCACCACAGAGCCAGCACTTATCGACGCCCGCGCCCACCAGAGCATCACACTCGGGGCAAAGCACCGCATTGGAAGGCTTGGTATCGCTCATGACTGCTCCTCGCCCGCCCCGCCCACTCGGCCAGCGAAATCTTCGGCCAGATGCCGCACGCGCCGCACGACCTGGCCGAGCACGATGCCGGTCAATGCCAGCGCCACCAGCACGATCAACTGCTCGTAACGTGGCACGCGCAGGTCGACGTCGCGGTTGCCCAACAATTCGGCGCCAAACGTCTCGGGCCATTTCGCGTAGCCGAGCAACGTGATATAGCCGAACATCGATCCGACGGTCGCAAACCGAACCAGCGGTAGGCTAAGCCTGGGCTGTTCAAAATTTGGGGTTTGCGATCCCCGGGGCTTGCGCAGGTTTTGTTCCGTTTTTTCCTTTGCCGAGATCCCGTATTCGGTGGGCCTGAATACTTTTGGGGAGATGCTTTTGGCACCATTGTGCAACGTGCTTGATTCGGCAGGATCTCAATGCCTCTCGCACGAAGTCTGCGGTGGGATCCACCACCGAAGTGGCCATCGCAAGGATCTGCCGAGTCATCCCATGGGGCGACTGATACCCAAGCAGACGTTTACCTTTGCCAATCACCGATTCGATGATCTCACTACTACCGGGAACAACGTCCTGGCGATCGAACTGGCCCGCAACACCATCACTGAATTCGTATATCGCGTTGACCAGATCGGCAGCCGTTTCGTTCTTGGGCACCGCTATCGCTGCTCGCATCTGCTCACCAAGACGCTTGCTGTAGCCGTGGCGACGGACCACGGAGCGAGCCTTCGTCTTTGGCTTCGGCGGCTTCAAGTGAGACATACCGCTTTGCCGGGTCAGATTGGCACATTGGCAACACGCTTTACGATAATCATCCCAACGATCGTCTCGAGAAAGAAGGCGTTGCATCATCCGCGAAACCGCATGAACGATGTCGTAGCAAATCAGAACATCAGGATGTTCGCGCAGGAAAAGTTCGCTGCCTTTCTTTAGGTCGGAACCATGATCGCTTAAAATGCACTTTGGTACGCCGACTTTTGAGGCGAGTTCTTTGAATTGGCCGTGGACGATCTCGCCGTTGGACTGCTCAACGGGAATCAACGCCAACACGTGCATGTCCTGGTGCTCAAGTGGACGACCCAGTTGGCGAAAGTGTTCTTGGCGTATGCCTAGCACCAAAAAACACTTCGTCGTCCCAATCGAAATCGTGTGATCAACGATCCAAATCCGGTCACTAACGAACTCTTTGGGGCGGGTGATCTCGTAAAGCCCAATCCGCAGAATCATGTTCTGATCGCGACGGGTGCGAGTCGGTTGAAACGATCCGATCGGTGTCGCTAGCAATGGCGGCTTCACGCGGGATCGACGGCAACACTTTTTTTTAGTTGCGCCTCGGCAGTTTCAGCCCGATCCCGCCATTGCTGACGACTTTGTTCGACGGCACGGATCTGATGCTTGATCGACCGAACCTCAGCTTTGACGGTCTGATACTTTTCCTTCCACCGATCACGGCTCTTCTCGAAGAAGGCGGCAACTTTAACGATCGGGGATTTGAATCGGTGCTCAAATGCGGACATCTTGATTTGCTCCACGTGAGTTTTTCGAGTATAAAAGTGGAACAAAAATGCCTCGATTCACCAACCCCATTCTTGCGGGGCAACCCCAAATTTTGAACAGCCCAGGCTAGCGCCCAGCGGCTATTGGATGTCGTCCCTCCGGGACTAAAAAAGCGCAACTTCAAAAAGCGTAAGCGAGGAAAGAAGCGAGTTGCCCGAATCTCCTCGCTGACGCTTCGGGCTAAGATATCTTTCCTCGCTGACGCTTCGCACCTAAGATCGCGGCCGGTTATCGGCATTTTGAGCTGGACACTTTAGCGAATGTGATTCGTCGCCTGCCCGATTCTTAGGCACTCGCCGCGGTGCCCGTTTTGCGAGCACGCCTGCCTGAAAAAAAGGCGTACTGCCTGCATTGCCATAAGTGCAAGCAGTGCAACGATCTACGTCCGCTGCTTGACTCCCGGCGAATGATTGGGGCGTAGCGAGGCCGTCGTGGTCTCGCGCATACACGGATGTCCCCCGAAGGATCCAGCACGATGAACGCCACCCCCGAAACCCTTGTTGCCACACAGCCAACCGAAGAAACACAAGAAACAGGACGGGAGATCGTTCGCTTCGCCCGGCGATTGCACGCCACGACACCCGACTGGGAATCGTACTTCCGCGAAGTGCTCGGGATGGCGGGAATCGCCCGGCGGCTTTGCCCGACGGAAGCAGAGCTTGCCCAGTTTGAGCAAACGACTCAGTATCTTGAGATTCAGGAAATGCTGGCTGATCTCCGCCAGAGCGGTCCGCTGCCCGCGCCCGAAGACCAGGAGAAAATCCGCGTCATCACGGTCCGCATGCCTTCGAGCATGCACGAGCTGCTCAAGAGTGAGTCGTTCGAGAAGAAGACCACGATGAACAAGCTGTGTATCTCGAAGCTCTTGCAGGTTATCGCCGATCCGCTGATTCCCAGCGTCGCACACCGCGCCGCCAAAGCAGAGAAAAAAGGCTCCGAAGCAGACCTATAAGCCGGGTTCTGTGCCCGCGCCGGACCAATTCCGGCGCGGGCGGCAGCCATTTACCTAGGAGCCCGATTACTCGGGCCCTCGAGCAGCCTACCCGGAAGTCGATAACGGGCCGGACCGACCCTGCTCCCTGTTTGGCCTTGCTCCCGGCGGGGTTTACCTAGCCGAGCCGGTCACCCGGCCCGCTGGTGCGCTCTTACCGCACCGTTTCACCCTTACCGCACGGGGCGAACCCCGCGAGGCGGTTTGCTTTCTGTTGCACTTTCCCGGGTCTTTCGACCGGTGGGCGTTACCCACCACCGTGTCCTGCGGAGCCCGGACTTTCCTCCCGCCCGCCAAAAAGGCGAGCCGGCGACTGCCCGGCCTGCATCGGAGCCGAGGACATTATAGCGGGGTTTTCAGTGGCTGACACGATGCCCGCGGCGTTGGCCTCGCAGATTATGGCCAAAACACGAGGGTGATTTTGGGCATAATTGCGAGAATGCTTGGTCGTCTCGCGCCAGATGCTCGACAGACATCCCCAATCTACCCATAATGACGCCTGCCCGGTTATGTCCAGGCGGAACTATGTTGCAGCGCGCAAAGAAACACCAGAACAAAGGAAACTAAAGATGTGTCGACTCACAAACCAGACCGCCGCCGTCGTGTTGGCCGTATTATGTTTTAGCAGCCAGGTCGCCACATCGACTGCGGCTGATCGTGTGCGCCCGAGCGCGTACATCTCCGGCGATTTTTGTGCCGTGTTGGTGATTCATCCGCAACGCATTGCCAAATCGCCGCTGGCGAAGCCGCTGCCGCTGGACGGAGTTGCTGGCGCTGCTGAATCGCAGGCGCCGGCCGACGTCGATGTCGCGGCCCTGTTCGAGACGCTCAAGCCGGAGAAGATCCTGCGTATCATTGTCGTGGTCGACCCGGTTCCCGGTGGAAACGTGGCATTCTTGCCGGGCGTGATCGTGCAATATACCGAGGACATCGACGGCGCTGCCGTCTTGAAGGCGCTGCTCGAGGATGCGGCAATCGCCAAGCATAACGGCAAGACGTATCATCGCGGGGCGGAAACCGATTTCCTCGCGAAGCTACCGCTTTGTGGTCATGTGGCAGACGATCGCACGTTGGTTTTTGCGGCCGAGCCCACGATGAAAAAGATGCTGTCGGCCAAGAAAACCGACAATCCGCTGCTCGATCGAATGAAGAAAACGACGCTCAATCACGACGTGATCGTCGAGTTTGTCGCGGCCCCCATGGTGAAAGCCTTTGAAAAGAAAACCGGCAAGACGGTCGCCGAGGCCCTTGAGGACGACCCCGAAGACCCGATCGGACAGATCGCGACGATGGTCGCCGGCGTTTCGCTGACGCTCGACCTGAGCGGCGACACGCTGCTTAAAGTCAACGTGACAGCCGCCAGCGATGCGGCTGCCGTGCAGATGGAAGTGATGGCGAAGTTGGGCCTGAAGGAAGCCGAAAAACAGTTCGAGGCGCTCAAGCCGATGATCGCGGAAAACGCCCCGCCGAATCTGACCGAGCCCATCAATGCGCTGGTCAAACAAGTTCTGTCGGGACTCACCATCTCGCGCAGTGAGCGGGATATCAACGCCGTGTTACTGATGCCGGCGGCCCTGCTCGATCTGGCCCGCAACGCCGGTAAAGTGCTCGATGAATTGGACAGCGACGGACCGTGATCTACGGCGCACGCCGAGAGCAGGCTGGGGCAGTCTGCGATTGGGAACCGTCCAAAATAGTTTCCGCATTTCGACGGAGCGGTCCCTGGCGAGCCGCGAGCGTTAGCTCGGGGGTAATACGCCGACGTGGGAAAGTCGATACCAAGAGCGGAATTACCAGCGGCCTCACGGCCGCCGCTCGCCGAGGGTCGTCGAAGTTATTGCTGGATCGTCGCCGACCGCCAGAGCCTACCTTGCCAGGTGTCGCGGCGCTGGAGTTCCGCGTCGATGGCGGTGCGCACGGCCGGCTTGTTTAGGCACCACTCGGGGCCGACGAGATATTCGGGCGGGGCCTCGCCGCTGGTTCGTTCGATGATGATCGTCTCCGGCAACACTTCCAGCACGTCGACCAGCGTGGCCACGTATTCGTCGCGGCCCATCAGCGTCACCTCGCCACGGGCCACTTGTTCGCCGAGCGGCGTGTTCTTCACCGCGTACAGGTTGTGGAGCTTGACCGAGTCGACGTCCAGCCGACCGACTTCGCGGGCCGAAGCCAGCATGTCGGCGTTCGTTTCTCCGGGCAAACCCAGGATGAGGTGAACGCCAATTTCGAATCCCCGGTCTCCGCTGCGCTCGATCGCGTCGACCGTCACCTCGTGATGATGCGCCCGATTCATCCAGTCGAGCGAGCGATTGTGCATGGTCTGCATTCCATATTCGACCGACAAGAAGTGATCGGCGGCTATTTCTTCCAGCAAATCGAGCACGTCGTCGGCGACGCAATCCGGCCGTGTGCCGATGGACAGTCCGACGACCTGCGGATGGGCCAGCGCCTCCTCGTACAGCGGACGTAACTGCTCGACCGGTGCGTAGGTGTTCGTGGCCGGCTGAAAATAGGCGATGAAGCGGTCCGACTTGTACCGCAGCTTGATCCGCCGAATGCCCTCGTTGATCTGAGTCGTAATGTCGGTCCGCGGCACCCGCCGGCTGGGGCTGAAGCTGGTGTTATCGCAGAACACGCAGCCCCCGATGGCTGCGGTGCCATCGACGTTGGGGCAGGTGAAGCCGGCGTTGAGACTGACCCTTTGGACCCGCTCGTGAAACAGATTCTTCAGGTAGAAACTGTATTGGTAATAGCGCAGGGAAGCCGCCCGCCACAGCGGCAAACTCTTGGTAGCAACAGGTTTAAGGGATTCTGTTGACGTCACGGGCACGGCGATTTAGACTAGAAATAGGGGCGGCCAACATTCGTTAAATAACGATCTTACGCTTCAACTAGATTGACCTCAAGTGCCATGGCAACATACGGTGAATTGATTCCGCTGGGAGGCGGCGATTTGGTGCCGCTGCTCAAACGCAGCCTGCTCGTCGGCCGCCGCGAAAGCTGCGACATCGTGCTCCGCTTTGCCAACGTCTCGGCCCATCACTGCCAATTGACCCTCAACGGCGGCTATTGGTACATCAAAGACCTCAAAAGCCGCAATGGCATCAAGGTCAACGGAGTGCGGACCACCGAGAAACGCATCGACCCGGGCGACGTCGTTTGGATCGCCAGACACCGCTACGAGATTTGCTATTCGCCGATCGACCTGGGCGCGGTCGGCCCTCCGCCTGCTGAGGACGTGCCGAAAGACGTGTTGGACCAATCGCTGCTTCAACGGGCCGGCCTGGAAGCGGGCGAAAAGGCCGAGTCGACACGATACGAAGTGCTCGACGATAACGCCGGCCAGCTCAAAAAGAAGCGCGAGCTTCGCCGGCGGCGTTAAGCCGGGCTGATGAAAACTTGGCCGTTTGGTGAAAATGGAGGATATTCGTATTGAAAAACTGCTACGCCCCTTGTACTTGATAGGTTTGTTCAACAAGCCAAGCGAAGGAGCGCAGCAGCCATGGCATTATTATTCAAATCGGTCGGTCAGTACAGGTCATCTCTTTATGA
>JADFKK010000203.1 GCA_022564995.1 Planctomycetota bacterium
ACCGCTCTTTGAATGAAGCCCGGCGAGCCTTCCCACTCGGGCGCCAGCGTGAGGATGCAAATTCGTCCGCCGGCCGCGTCCTGCAATCGCCGAAACTCGTCCCAGTCGGGCGGCTTGCAATGTTCGCGCGGATGCGCTCCCCGCGGTCCGTCTTCCGGTGACAGATACGGGCCTTCCAGATGGATGCCGACCACACGGCGAGCGGTCGCCGGCGAAGCTTCGCAGGCGGCGGCCAATGTTCTCATCGAGTGCTCCAGCACGTCAAAACTGTGCGTGGTGACCGTGGGGCAAAATTGCGTGACGCCCTGCGGGCCTAGCACTTCAACAATTCGCTCGACCTTTTCAACCGTTAGGTCGGCGGCGCTGAATTCCTGGCCGCCCCAGCCGTTGAATTGCACGTCGACCAATCCGGGGGCAATCCACGGCAACGACTCGACCGGCGGGGAGTTCACGTTTTCGTGCTCGACCGACGCGATGCGATCGCCGACGATCTCCAAGGCAATCGCGCGCCCGGTATCGTAGCTTCGTCCGATGAGTTTCATCGTCTGCCGTCTCGCATCGCACGTTCGGAAAAACAAGAAGCTTCCACAGATCAACCGTATCAGCCGGCCGATCGATCCGCTAGCCCGGTTGATGGATCGATTGTTGTTCGTGCCATTGCTGCAACGCGAAAACCAGAAACGAGTTAGGGGCCGGCGGAAAACAACGTGCCGCTTGTCGGCGAGCCCCGTGCGCTAGCTCGGGGGTAGTTCCGCCACGCGTGACAAGCCCGAAAACGAACTGCGCAACCGCGGCGTGTGCGTGACTCTCGTGGCACGGGCGTCGCGCCCGTGAAACGCCGGCGAGACGCCGGTGCCACGACGGTTATTGGTCCGCCGCGCCGCGAGACTTGGCGAGCGTATCCTGGAGTGATTCGACGAATCCGTAGTCGCGATATTCGTAAAACGAGCCGATTGGCTTGATCGCCTCGAACTCCATCGGGTTCTGGTCGATGATAACTTCGACATCCGCACTAAAATCGATGGCGACGTGTTCCTGCAGGTGCGCCGATTGCGCGGGCCACTCGTAACCACGTCCGCCTTCTTCCAGGGGCATTGTGAATCTACTATTCAGGGCTGACGGAGCATCGCTCGGAAACGTCATCTGCTCCAACTCACCCCACGATTTCGGCCATCGCCCGTGTTCATGAACGAACTGGTCGACCAGTCGAATCGTGAAAAGTGTTGTCTGTGTTCGTTCCTCCGCTCGGAACGCACTTGAAGCGGCCATGTAGAGGATTCCGCCGCAGAGGGCAATTGCCAGCGCGACAGAAACCCCGATACACAAAAACCAAATGCGGAGTCGACGAGCGGCGGCGTCCAGATCCGCGGTGGTCCTGGCCGTGGTTTTTTTCGATATTTTCTCGGCGAGTTGCAAGAGATACGCGCCAGGGACGAAGATCGCCAGCACGGCCAGCAGCATCCGCAGGCTGAACCAATGGTGTTTGGGGGCGTCGTTTCTCACAGTTCCCATTATGCCGGTTCGGAACGGGCAACGGCAATACTCAAGGGCGAAAAACGACGGTCTGCTGAATCGCGGTTCCCGACGTTGGTTCCAACGGTTTCGCTGCCTGTCTTCCCGCCTGCTTGATTCTTCGCGCCGCGGCAAATACCCTGGTAGGATGGTTGGCGAGGGGGCAAATTCAAGCCTCGTCTGACAAGCGACACCGCATACGGGAGTTACAGCGATGGCCGAGGCCCATTGGTATTACAGTCATGGCGACGAACAACTGGGGCCGGTTACGGGCTCGCAATTGAAAAAACTGGCGGCCGAGGGCAAGCTTGCGCCGACCGACTTGGTGTGGAAGGAGGGCATGGACGATTGGGTCGCGGCCAGCACGATCGACGGATTGGTTCCGATTGTCGCCCCGCCGACAGCCGAATCTCCGGTGGTGAGCACAACGAGCACCGGGAGCAATCCGCCGCCGACCTCGGCGCCCGCGATCAGCACCCAGCCGAGAGACGCCCTTAACGTGCCGCGCCGCAGCGCTGCTCGATCAGACGGTGGCGGCGGTTTGACGGACATGTTGGGTTACACCCGATACATCGCCTACCCGGCGCTGGTGTTCGGGCTGCTGCTGGCGATGATGTCTCGCGGCTGCGATCAGCTCAGCAGCCGAGGCATTCAAGCGGCCCAAGCGAAGGTCGCGTTGGCCGACCAGAAGTTCAAAAGCGAGTGGACACGAAAACGACAAGACCTCGAAGATGATCGAGATGCGGCTCGCGAAGACGAGTCGACCGAGCGCGTCAAGGAGATCGGTACCAAGCTATCGGAACTGGACGGCGATCGCGCTGAGGAACGTAACAAGTTGCAACGCGGCAAGTGGCGAGACCTGCAAGAGGACGCCGACAGCGCGCAATTCGATCATGCCATCGGCGGCTGGTGGCGCGAATTGTTCTTTCGCTTCGGGACCATCATGCTCGCCTTCGGTCTGCTGGGCGTCGGGCTGACCGGCAAGGGCGCCGACCGCTGGGTCTGTTTGGTGATCTTGGTGATTATTATTATGAATCTTTACGGCACGCAGATCGGCATCGGGCTTCGCGGAGGGTGATTGGTAGGCCGCGGCTTGCCGCGGCGATTCGCCGTCAATCAGCCGCGGGGCGCTAGCCCCCGGTTTATTCAGATTGCGGTAGGAACCGGGGGCTAGCGCCCCGCGGCTGATGGTTATTCGGCCTTAGCCGTTTGTCGCTGTCGGAGACGCCTCCTACAGTACAACTCGCCGAGCAGCGCCTCATAGCCGGCGACCATCTGCTCCAGCGAGCTGGTCGCGATCACGTGCTGTCGGCCGGCGCGGCCCATGCGACTTGCGGTTTCCGGGGCGCGAAGTAATTCGACCAGCCGCGTGGCCAGCGCGCCCGCGTCATCCGGCTCGACCAAATACCCGGTCTCGCCGTCGCGAACCGATGCGGCGACCGAGCCGACCCGCGTCGATACGACCGGGCGGCTGCAAGCCATTGCTTCGAGGATCGACACGGGGCTGGCCTCGACGTGCGAAGTGAGGGCGACGACGTTGCTGGCCGAAAGAATCTTCGGTACGTCGCCGCGACAGCCAAGAAAATGAACGGCGTCGGTCAGATCGAGCTGCGCGGATAGCGCCTCCAACTCCGCCCGCTTGGGTCCGTCGCCGACAATCAAGAATTGTGCGCTGGGCACGTCCCGGCGAACGATCGCGGCAGCGCGGAGGAACATCTCGTGGTTTTTCTCAGGTCGCAGGGCCGCCACGATACTGACGACCGGATCCCCGGGACGCAAACCGAGCTCTCGCAGAAACGTCTCGTCCGGCGGCAGCGGCGAGAAAACCTCGACGTCGACTCCGTTGGGAATCATCCGCACGCGATCGGCCGGAAACCGTTCGACTTCGATCAGATGCCGGGCATGGTCATCGGCGACTGCCACGAAGGCGTCGGTCAGCCCCGTCAACCGGCGGTTCAATCGCCCGATGCTGTCGGGCCAGCCGGTCGAGTGCAAGGCCGCGACGATCGCCGGCACTCCGGCCCGCGCGGCGGCAATGCGGCCCCAGAACATTTTGTCGCCCGCGCCGACAGTGACCACCGCGTCGATCTTCCGCCGGCGCAGCAGATTGGTCAATCTTGGCAACACTCGCGGATCGAACTTGCCCGAGGTCAGCCGGCTGAACACGGGGATTTGCGATTCGAGCTGTTCGGCCAACGGGCCGGGCTGTTTCAAGCAGGCCAGTTCCGGCAGAAACCGCTGGCGATCGAGCCTTTCGATGAGATTGACCAGCAGCGTCTCCGCCCCGCCCACCGGCATCGAGGTGACCATAAACATCACCCGCAGCGGGCCGCGTTGGTCGAGCGGTTCGAGTGGTCGGATGTTTCGTTTCATGTTATTGCTCGCTCAATCGGCGATTTCCGGCGAGCGTCGGCCGTTAGGCCGACGGTGTGTCATCGATCGGTTTCAACTTGTTTCCGGAAACGTGTATTACCCCCGGGCTAACGCCCGCGGCTCGCCTGTTTCTGCGATTCACGCCGCCGCTTGTTTGCGGCGCAGCAGACCGCGAGCTTTTTCCACATATCCGCTGCCCACCTCAATCAGCAGCCGCTTCTCGCTGCGATTGAGCAGCCGATCGCGGGTTGCCACTTCCAGCAGCACGGCCAACAGCACGGCGGCGGCGACCAATGGCCCGAAGCCCAACACGAGCGGCGTCATCAACAACACGATGGTCGCGCGATGCAGCCGCATTCCCAGTCGGCTGCTGAGCCAGAGCAGCATCGCCAGCGAGATTGCATTGGCCACGGTGGTTGCCAGCACAGCCCCCAGCAGTCCCAACGGCGGCAGCAGCAGCAAGTTCAAACCGATGTTTGCGATCAGCCCGACGCCCATCGCCAGGCAGCCAAGCCGGGCTTTTTCGGCACACCACAAGTAACTGTGGGCCACGGCTCCGATGCCGAGCCAGATGCAATAGGTCAGGGTCCAGGGCAGCACGGCCAGGCCGCCGTCGTACTTTCCGGCGAAGGCCCAATCGAACAGCAGCGGCGCGGCGAACAGCACGGCCACCGATCCGGCGAACATGGCCAGAGCCAGCAGCTTGAGCGTTAGATTGAGCCGCTCGCCCACCTTCCTCCGGCGGCCGGCTTCCCAGTCGTGGCTGAGGTGTGGCAGTATTACGCGGCCGATCAAACCGGCCACGGCGACCATCAGCAATGGCACCACCCGCGAACTGTGATAATGGCCGACTTGCACGATTGCCTCGCCGGCACTCAAGCCGGAGAAGTGGATGATCATGTAACGGTCGATCATCTCGAACAGGTTCCAGAGCAGATTCGTGAGCCAAATCCAAGCGGCAAAGGGGGCCAACTTAGACCAGAACGATTGGGGCGGGGGCGTGTTGGTTGTTTCCGCCTTGCCTCGACGGGCGCTTCGCAGCCAATACAACACGACCAGACTCGACAGCAAACTGGCCACGCCGTAGGCAATCACCACGGCCCCGGCGTCGAGACGCCCGACGAGCATGAGGCCAATCGCCACGGTGGCAAACAACATGCTGTTGACGAACTGCATGTAGGCCGAGAGCCGAGCCATGCGCAGCGCGGTAACCAGCTCGACCAGAAAATTGTAAGCAATCACGGCCGATAGCGCGACCAGCAGCGTGGCTATCAGCGGTCCGTGGTCGGCGCTGCCGAAGACCAGCCGCGAGAGCTGTTCTTGCCAGAGCCAGGCCGTGCCGATCGCCCCGCCAGCCAACGCCGCGCTGGCGAGCGTCGTGCGGCGGACGAACAATCGCAGGTGTCCGCGCTGCCGGAAGTATTCCGCGTAACGACCAAACGAGCCGGGCACTCCTAACACGGCCAGCGGCGCCGCCAACATCAGGAAGCTGAAGGCCATGTCCCAGCGGCCCAATTCATCCGGCTCCAACCAGCGGCAAAGCAGCACCCCGCGGACGAAGCCGACCAGCCGCTGCACGACGGTCAGCGTCAGCAGCACCATCACGCTGTCGGCGAGGCTGTCGACGCGCAGCGGGGATTTGTTCGATTGTTCGCGAGTGGAACTGGACACGATGCGTCTATCCCTCTTCCCATAAAGCCGCGACCGCTGGGGTGCCACTGCTGGCTTGTCCAGCAGTGCCGTCATCGAAAAGTGTCTCACTGCTGGACAAGCCAGCCGTGGCAGCCGCCGAATACTCGAACCCCGACCGCTCCACGATTTTTCGCGGATCGATCGTGGCCCAGTTTTTCAATCGCGCCATCTGCGGATCGCCGTGAATCCGCCGTAGGTGAAACGGATCATCCAGCGGAAAGTTGTACGCACCATAAGCCGAACAAACTCCCCGGTAGCCGGCCTCGCGGGCCATGTCGAAGGCCCGGTTGCTGAGGTTTTTCGGCATCCCGAACGGGCAAGCGAAATATCGCACGGGGCTGCCGATCTCCCGCTCCAAGTCTTCGCCGGCCGTGACAATCTCATCGTGCAGCACGCGCTCGTCATCGATCGCCGCCACGTCGACGTGATTGCGCGTATGGGCGCCGATCTCGATGCCCGCCGCGGCCATGTTGCGGAGTTGCTGGATCGTGTTGGGCGCGAAATCGTAACCGGCCGCCGCGTCGTGCGGAAACAGCTCGCCCGTCTCGACGTGATGGTTACAAACGAAATAGGTGCAGGGGATGCGCTCTCGCAGGAGCAGCGGAATGGCCTGATCGCAATTGTCGGCGTAACCGTCGTCGAACGTGATGCAGACGGCCGGCCGACGATTCACCCGACTGCGCAGACGCCGCTGGGCTTCGTCGAGCGAGAGCATGTCATAACGATTCTTGAGCCAGCGCATCTGCCGGCCGAACATCGTCGTTGAAATCGTCCACGGCGTCGGCTGATGGTCGGCCACGCGATGATAAAACAACACCGACAGCGGCGCCATCCCGGCCGCCGCCGCCGCGCGGTTATTCCACCAACGTCGCGGCATGTCGGCCTGGCGGTAGGTGCCCAGCAGGAGTTGTTTCCAGAGTTGCATGGCGCTTGACATTGATTTCTATGGATGGCTACTGGCTGTAGGAGGCGTCTCCGACGGCGATTTTCTGGGCGTCTCCGACGGCGATTTTCTTGGCGTTTGCCCTTGGGTCGCCGTCGGAGACGCCTCCTACAGCCCTGTTTAGCCCCGTTTTAACCAGCCTTCGCACGCGCACCCCGGCTGTCCAGACCGCGTGACGCAGGCGGGCCGTTGCGTGTGGGGCGACGATCCTCAACTCGCACGTCTCGACCGGCGTCGCGCCCCAGTGCGGCTTGTAGGGCTCGTCGCCGCGTAAAAAATCGAATCCGCGATAGCCCTGGTCGATGGCCCGGCGAATCGTGGCGATCGACGACAGATTGCCGGGCTGGGCGTCTAGCTGCTCGGGGTCGATGCCCGACTGATACGCGAATACTTCACCGCCGCCGCGAATTTGAAACTCGGCGGCGATCGGCCGATCGTCGAGTTTCAACACCTGCAGCCCCAGCAAGCCGTCGCGCCATAGTTCGGGTGTCGCCAATCGCATGAACCGCGAAAACGACGGCGAGGCAAAGCAGCCCGGCTCGCCGATGCTCTGTCTCCGGCGCTGGTGCAGATCGATGAGGGTGTCGAGAAACTCGTCGAGGTGTCGCTCATCGTCGAGCGTGTACAATACAGCCCGGCCGGACGCAAACAAGTCGCGCACCATGCGGCGAACTTGTTTTCGATGCCCTTTCGGCAGCCGGGCGAGATACTCATCCCAGCTCGGCGGAAGCTCCAACCGCCAGCAGCGCAGGGCCGGCCGATGATGCAGGCCGTGGCCGCGACGTCGCATGGCCGTGGCCAATCGAACCATCGCCGGATCGTCGGCATCGACGCCGGTCAGTTCCAACAGCTCCCAGCGATCGGCGGAGTCGGGCGTGTTGCTTGTTTCGAGCCACTCGGCCAACGCGTCCACGGCCGCCGCCGCGCAATCTTCGCGACAGAGCAGACTCAGATGGTCCGAGCAAACTTCGCCCGAGCCGAGAAACCGCAGCACGCGACCGTGGGATTTCGAGCGGTGCAAATACCACGGGGCCAGGGCCGCGAGTTGGCCTGCGTCGTCAAATATACCGAGCACATACAATTCTCGCTGAGCGTCGTCGTTGCCGTAGGCCCGCCACCAGTTTTCCAGCCACGCGGGGCTCATCATCGGCGCGATTTGCGACAATTCTCGCCAGGCGTCGCGCAGCGGTTCGAGGGATTCAAGCGAGGAAAAGCGTTCGACGTGCATCGTAGTTGTGAATCGTGAGAGCTTTTACTTGTCGTCGGCGAGCGGCGGCCGTTAGGCCGTCGGTAATTCATGCTGCGATCTCACTCGCCGGACATAATACGTGTATCACCCCCGGGCTAACGCCCGCGGCTCGCCGGGAAAACCGGCCTACGCAAGTGTGTGACATGGCCGGCGCGATGCAAGTTGTTGTTTGACGCGAAGATGCGAAAACCAGCGTGGCGAAAACACCACACGGCCGGCTCGACTGGCGGCGGCCCATCGCTGCGTCGCGTTATCGCCACCGAAGATGCCGTTTGTCGGCGTGTTGAAGTAACTTGCCCGGGCCAGCCAAGCCAGTGAATGTCGTTGCCCGCAAACGCTTTACGCCGGTTTGCTGCCGGCCGGCCGACCGCTTGGCACCCGCTTTGCAGATTGTCCGTTCGCCTCCCACGCCTCCCTCACACTCGTTCGCCCGCCACATTCCGCAGTGAGGTTACCAAGCCCATGACCGATACCATCCGCACGCCGCTTGACGTTGTTCGCATTCTGAAAAAATACAAGAACCGCTGGATCGTTCCGCTGGTGGTGCTGACGGTGCTGGCCGCCGGTTATGCCGTGGTGCGAAAACCTTCCTGGCAAGCCTCGCAAGCCCTGGTCGTTCGCAACGAAGCCGCCGCGACCGACGGGCAGACCATCGGCAAATTCGCCGGGATCGAAGACATGAAGACGGTGCAGGAGACGATCCTGGAATTGGTCAAGAGCCGCGGCGTGCTTTCCGCCGCACTCACCGCGGTCGGTCCGGTCGACGGTGAGGTTGGCACGGTCTGGCCCTCGAAGACCGACGTGTCTGACTTGCAAGACGCCGTCGCGCTGGTGGCCCCCAACGGCGCGGCCTTCGGCACGACCGAGGTCTTCTATCTCAACGTCAAACACCAAGACCCCCAACGGGCCGAGACGCTGGTCGCCGCGATTAGCGATCAGCTTCTAGCCCGTTTTGGGAAAATGCGCGACACCAAGGCCCGAAGCATGATCGACGAAGTGGCCAAGACGGTCACGCTGACCCAGCATGATCTCCGCGCGGCGACCGAGCGACTGGGAAGCTTCGAGCGAGAGATTGGCAGTGACCTGGCCGAGCTGCGAATTTTGCACACCTCGCCCTCGGGCAGCAGCAATCTGCGACAGACCGTGATTCAGGTCGAAACCGAGCTGCGTCAAGTCCGGGCCGCCGACCAAGCGAGCCGCCAGTTGTTGCAGCTTTTACGGGATGCCAAGGACGATTCGACGCATCTGCTGGCCACGCCGAATCGTCTGCTCGAGTCGCAGCCGGCCCTGCGGCGATTGAAAAATGGCTTGGTCGATGCCCAACTGCGCACGGCTCAGCTTCGCGGCACGATGGTCGACGCCCATCCGCAGGTGCAATCGGCCCTCGACAGCGAGCAGCAAGTTCGCGACCGCCTGCACGACGAAATTGCTCTGGCGATTCGCGGCCTCGAAGTCGAGCAGCGGCTGTCGTCCCAACAAATTGCGACACTCGCCGACCGGCTCACGAAGTCCAATACGCGGCTGGCCGATCTGGCCTCGAAGCGGGCCGAATACGGCAATCTGGTCAACGAAGCGGAACACAGCAGCCGGCTGCATCAAGACGCCCAGAGCAATTTGGCCAACGCCCGCGCCGCCCAGGCCGGAGCTCGCTCGGCCAGCCTGATTAGCCTGCTCGATGGCCCGCAAGTTGGCGATTCGCCGCAGGGCCCGTCGCCGGCGTCGATCGTGCTGCTGGGAATGGTCGGCGGCCTGCTGTGCGGATTCGGTTTCGTGTTTCTAACCGTACAACCGTCTCGACCGGCCCCGCAGGCTGCCGCCGGCGACGGTGCCTCGCAGGATGCCTTCGCCCCGCAGTTGGCCGCCACTCCCGCCGCCGCTCCCGCCAGTAGCCTATCCTTCAAGCAGGCTCTGCAAAAGCTCGTCACCGCCGAGCCGTCGTTGAACTAGGCTCAAAGTAGAAGCGGCGTCTCGCCACTTTTCATGTAACGGAACGACGAGCTATTGGCGCCCTGAGGGGCAAGACGCGGGAATGCGTTTTTGCCGCCTCATGTGCCGGATTTGTCATTTATTATCGTTCATCCGGATTAACCGTCGTCGCGCTCTCGATGTGGAGTTTCAGGTATCGCTGTGTAATCTGCGGACAACCTGTTTCCTTCCTCACGCCTCAACCTCTCAAGCCTCACTTTTACTTTACGAAAAAACTACGCTTTCTTTGGACTCACCGAGAAGTGATTTGGTCAACTTGGCGGTTCAAATCCTAAGCACGAAATCCTAAACAAATCAGAAATCCGAATCTCAAATGCCCTGACGATCCGCGGTGTGAGGTTTTTGGCATTCCTATTTTGAATTTGTTTAGGATTTCGTGCTTAGGATTTATGACTTCGTGAAGACGGTCAACTAATCAGGGCGCGTCTCCCGACTGGAGCTTCGCAAGCTCAGCCTCCAGCCACCCACCTACCTTGCATGTCCTTCATCATCCTCATCGCCGCCGCGGTCGGCATCGTCTGGGGCGCGATCTATTTGCGTCGCGGATCGCTGGTGGCCGGGGCGGTCGCGTTTCTGCTTTCGGCGGCGGCGCTTGGGCACGATCTTTGGCACCTTCCGCTGGGGCCGCTGCCGCTGACGATCGATCGGCTGTTGATTGCCGGCCTGGCCATCGTCTTCGTCGTTCATTGGCGGCTGGGCAAGGCCGACACGAAACCGCTCGAGAAGGTCGACCTGCTGTTGGCGGCGTTTCTGCTGCTGCTCACGATCAGTACGTTCACCTCGAACTGGCGCGTCAGCTTGCCCGGCTACATCTCGCCGCTGTGGCGATTGATTGTCGGCTATTTGATGCCGGCGACGCTCTACTGGATCGTGCGCCAATCGCCGCTGAGTGAAAAAACGCTCCGTCGCACCTGCGGAGTGATGTTCGCCTTCGGCGCCTATCTGGCGATCACCGGCCTGCTGGAAATCGCCGGCCAGTGGTCGCTGGTCTTCCCCCGTTACATCGCCGATCCCCAAGTCGGCGAACACTTCGGCCGGGCGCGCGGGCCGATGGTCAATTCGGTCAGTTATGGGCTGATGCTCTCGGTCTGTATGTTGTGCGGCTGGACCGTTTGGCCGAAGCTTTCGCGCGGTCTTCAACTGGCCTCGCTGCTGCTGGCACCCGTTTTTCTGGCCAGCCTGTTTTTCAGTTACACCCGCAGTGTTTGGCTGGGCACGGCGCTGGCCGCGCTGGTGATTGCCGCGGTGGCGCTGCGCGGGCGTGTGCGCACCGTCGTGTTGGGTGGGGCCGTGCTGAGCGGGCTGATGATTGCGGTCGTGCTGGGCTCGTCGATTCTGGCCTTCAATCGCAACGATAACTCGGCCGCCGAGACCGGCCAGTCGGTGACCATGCGCAGCAGCTTCGCCCATGTGTCTTGGCTGATGTTCCAGGACCGCCCGCTGCTGGGCTTCGGCTTCGGCCAATTTCCCAAGGAAAAGCTGCCGTATCTGGGTGATCGCAGCACGGCTTTGCAATTGGAAAAGCTGCGGCCGTATGTGCATCACAACACCTATCTGAGCCTACTCACCGAGACCGGCGCCGTGGGGCTGGCGCTGTTCACGATGATCTTGGCCTTCTGGATCAAAAACGGACTGTCGCTGGCCCGCTGCGAACAGGCCCCGCCGTGGGCGCGTCGTTGGGGCATTCTTTCACTGGGCGTGCTGGCTATCTACGCCACGCAGGCCTTGTTTCACGAGCTGACCTACACCCCGCTCGACACCTCGCTAGTCTTCTTCTTCGCCGGCATCACCGCCGGCTTGCAACCGCTTGTTTTGAGCGGCAAGGCGCTAGCCGCCGGTGAATCTACGCCGCGTTTTCCCGCACAAAACCCGCGGCTAGCGCCTTGCGGCTCACCCTGACGTCGCGATGCTAGCACTCACTCTTCCGCTTTATCTTCTCTTCCCCGCCGTCGCCCGGTTCACTACAATCTGCCGCCGCGCGGGATGCTGCGCGCTACATGAAACCGCTTGTTTGAAAAGGTAGACACGATGTTCCAAGCCGCTCGACGACTGATTCCCGCTATCGCTCTGGGCTGTGGCACGTTGCTATCGGCCACGGCCACGGCCCAGGAGTTCACCATCCGGCTGACCCGACCTTCGCTTTCCGGCCAGCGTTACCGGCTGGTGGCCGAAGCATCGCGCACGCGCCACGTGGTGACCAAAAAAGATGGCGAAGTGGTTGCTGAACAGCAATCGAAAAAGAGCATCGAGCTGGACGCCGTAGTAACCGTCAGCCGGCTCAACGCCAAGGGCCGCGTCGCGCAGAAAATGTTGGTCATCCAACGCTGCGTGCAAATCGAGGGCAAAAACCGCCAAGAGCTGCTGGCCAAGGGCGACGTGGTGATCATCGCCAAGCTTGACAGCACGCCGACGTTTCGTCTTGTGGGCGGCGTGATGACGCCTTCGGTCACCAAGGCCCTGGAGTTGATCTTCGGCACCAAAAGCCGCGCGGCCGACGACGACGAGCTGTTCGGCAGCCGCCAGCGCCGCAAAGTTGGCGAATCGTGGCCGATCAATACCGAGGCGGTCGCCCGCAGTCTTAAGAGTGAGGGCATCGAGGTGAAGTCCGAGCAAGTCAGCGGAAAGATGCAACTGGCCCGCCGGCTCAAGTATGCCAAGATTGACAGCTTGCACATCTCCGGCCGCATGAAGCTGGCCAACGTCGCTTTCTCCGCCGCCGTGCTGCCCGGTTACGAACTGGTCAGCGCCAGCGCCGAAGGCACCTTCTCCGGCGTCTTTCCGATCAATCTGGCCCAGGGTAAGCTGTACGATGCCAAGACGATGAACGTCGACCTCGTCATGCGCGGCAAGACCGGCATCGCCGCCGGCCACGAAATCACCGTGCGATTGGAAAAGAAGTCGCAGTCCAAGATCACGCCGCTGGGTCGGTAAGTGAGCCCGTGGCACCGGCGTCCCGCCGGTGGATCACAGGTGGATCACAGGCGAGACGCCTGTGCCACGGTCCGTTCGACAACGGAACATTATTATGAAGCATCGCGTTTCGCTACTCACCCTTGTCGCAGTCCTTTGCCTCACCGGCTGCGAAGTTCACACGACTCCGCAGCCCGGCGTTGAACCCGTGGTCGTTAACGACGCGAACTTCGATCAAGTCGTGCTTCAGTCGGACCGGCCCGTACTGGTCGACGTTTGGGCGGAGTGGTGTGGGCCGTGCAAAGACATTGCGCCGATCGTGCGGGAATTGGCCGCCGAATACGAGGGACGGGTTGTCGTGGCCAAGCTGGACTTCGACAGCTCTCCGCAAACCGCGAAGAAGTATCGTATTGAAGCTCTCCCCACGCTGATCGTTTTCAAGAACGGTCAGGAGGTCTCGCGGGTCGTCGGTGCCACCAACAAATCGGACCTCACCGCCCGGCTAAATCAGGCGCTGGGTCAGTGACGAGGCTCGCCCCGCCCGCGTGCCACCAGCGTCCCGCCGGTGATCCACAGGCGAGACGCCTGCCCCACGCCTACCTGCTTCAATCCTTCCCCGGCTTCTCCACCACGTCGACCAGGCCGAGGTCGATGTATTGCCCGCCGACGGTCTGATGGCAATGCACGGCCAGGGTGTTCTTGCCGTCGCGGAGTGCCTTGCCGGCCTTCTCGCCCAGTTCGATTTCCGTGTAGCCGGAGGTGTATCCGTCGAGCGACGCGATGCGGGTGCCGTTGAGATAAACCACGGCGTTCTCGTCGTGATGAATGCGCAGACTCAACGCGCCTTCGATCTTCCCCTGGTGATCGAAATCGCGGCGAATCCAAATGTCGGCCGTGTCCCACATGGTGCGGACCGTTGTGCCGGGCGTTGTGCGCGTGCCAAAGCCGCCAGGGCCGGACGCCCAGTCCGTGTCGTCGAAGCCCGCTTTCTGCCAACCGTCGGCCGGTTTCTTGGTGGTGTAGCGCCAGGTCTGCGGCTTCTTTTCGCTGCTGGCCAGCAGCGTGGTGATCTTGATGATCGGCGGCGGCTGGTAAAACTTGCGGTGGATGGCGGCGACTTCCTCCGCCGTGTGCTTGATGATCTTGCGGTCGTAGGTCATCAGGCCGTTCACCTCGCCCTCCACGTCGGTCGTCTGTGTGTAGATCGCCCCCGCCAATCCGGCGGCGTACAGCGGCCTCAGCTTTCGCATCAACCGGGCGTAATTGCTGCGCAGCTCGCCGCGGGTTTTGTAGGTGCGATAGCCCCAGTTGCGCTTGCTCCACCACAGGTGACCTTCGACCGGCAGCCCCAGGCCGCCGAATTCGCCGAGCACGACGGCCCGCTTTTTCTCGACCGCCGGCATCGCCGGCCCGGGGTAATGGTGGACGTCGTAGATGTCGCCCGTGCCGCGGTCGGTCCAGCCGCTGGGGCCGTCGACCAGCCGCGTCGGATCGTACTTCTTGGTCCAGGCCAGCACCTTGTCGGTCTCAAACTGCCCCCAGCCCTCGTTGAACGGCACCCAGGTGACGATGGCCGGGTGATTGCCAAAGGCGTCGATCAGCTCCTTGAATTCCCGGCGATAGTTGGCCGCCGACTCGGCCGAGCGTTTGAGGTCCGCCGCCCCGGGCCGAATGTGCCGGTCGCCGTTGGGCATGTCCTGCCAGACCATCAGGCCGAGGCGGTCGCACCAGTAATACCAGCGGGCCGGCTCGACCTTGACGTGTTTGCGGCACATGTTGAAGCCGAGCCGCTTGGTCACCTCGATGTCGTACTTCAGCGCCGCGTCGGTCGGCGCCGTGTACAGCCCGTCCGGCCACCAGCCCTGATCGAGCGGGCCGAAATGAAACAGCGGCTTGTTGTTGAGAAACATGCGGTTGACGCCGCGGCTGTCTTTTTTGATTTCGATTTTTCGCATGCCGAAATAGCTGGTGACGCGATCGACGACATTGCCGTTCTCAAGAATCTCGATTTCGACGTCGTAGAGCCACGGCTCCGAGGGGCTCCAGAGCTTCTTGGCCTCGGCAAAAACGGGATAGTCGATGTGTTTTCCCGGCGGTGCGATGTTAACTCCGCTAGTCGTGGGGAATTCCTCGCCCACTTCCTCCGTGTGGCTGCTGTCTCTGGCACCGGTCACACTCACGTCGATCAACAACCGCTTCGCCTTACCGCCGACCACGTCAACGTCGAAACGAGCAATCCCCTTGTCAATGTCGGGCACGATCTTCAGCGATCGAATGTACGTCTTCGGCACCGGCTCCAGCCACACCGTCTGCCAAATGCCGGTGACCGCCGTGTACCAGATGCCGCCGGGATTTTCGACTTGCTTGCCGCGCGGTTGGAAACCCTTGTCGGTCGGATCCCAAACGCGGACGATGAGTTCCTGCTCGGCCGCGTCGGTGAGCTGGTCGGTCACATCGAATGAAAACGGCGTGTATCCGCCCTTGTGCTGGCCGACCTGTTGGCCGTTGACCCACACGGTGGCCTGCCAGTCGACCGCGCCGAAGTGCAGCAGCCAGCGTTTGTTTTCGTTGCGCTTGGCGGTGAACGTGCGGCGATACCACAGCTCATTCTCCCCGCCGACCTTCTTCATCACGCCCGACAGTGCCGACTCGATCGCAAAGGGCACCAAGATATTGCCGTCATACTCGCCTGGTCGCGGCTTGCCCTTGGGCCGAATCGCGTAATCCCACAACCCGTTCAGATTCGTCCACTGCTTGCGGACCATCTGGGGACGCGGATACTCGGCATGTACGTCCTGGGGCGATACATCGCTCGCCCAGCGGGTCATGATGCGGCCCTTGACCGGAGCCCAATCGGCGGCCCGGGCATGAGTCGAGACGGCGAAGAGCGTTACCAAAGCGATCGGCAGTACTGTGCGATTCATGACGGTGCCCCTGAGATTTGTCGGACCGAGTCAAGTAGGTTATGCTTCAGCATAACAAATCGGCGAACGTGTCGGTGTTATGCTAAAGCATAACCTACCCCAGGGAAATGTGGCACCATGAAGAAACGGCGACTGACGACGACCGTAATGTTGCTGCTGTGCGTCGGGGCACTCCACGGACCGTTATTCGCTCAGGTGAAGCGCGATCCCAAAGCCACGACGTCCAACATTCATGCTCGCAACGACTTTACCAACTCCCGCGTTCAGTTCGAGCGCAAGGGCACGGGCCACGTGGCCTTCATCGGTGGGTCGATCACCGAGATGAACGGATTTCGGCCGATGGTCTGCCGTAACCTGCAAAAACGATTTCCGAAAACGAAATTCACGTTCACCGACGCCGGCATCGCATCGACCTGCTCGACGACCGGCGCGTTTCGACGGGTGTAATCTCGTAGGGGCGGTGTTTATGCGGCGATTTTCGCGTGATGTTGGCGCGGCGCTGGGTAAGGTCGTAGGTCGGTTGGATTGCGGGTTTTCAGATATGTGGCAAAGGTTGCTGGCCAAGT
>JADFKK010000442.1 GCA_022564995.1 Planctomycetota bacterium
GGTGAAGTTGCGGGGATGGTGGTCGCGGCCATGCTTTTTCTTGTTGTTGATGTCGCCCTGGCCGAAGACCGTGCGGCCGAATTCGCCGGCCCAGATGACCAGCGTTTCGTCGAGCAGGCCGCGCTGCTTGAGATCCTTGACCAGCGCGGCCGACGGTTGATCCGTGTCGCGGCATTGCTCCTTGAGCTGGGTCGGCAGGTTCTGGTGCTGGTCCCAGCCGGCGTGCAACAGTTGCACATAGCGGACGCCCCGCTCCGAGAGCCGCCGGGCCAGCAGACAATTCGAGGCGAACGAGCCCCGCTTCGCGACGTCCGGCCCGTACATCTCCAGCACGTGCTTCGGTTCGGTGGAAAAATCAATCAGCGACGGCACCGAGGTTTGCATTCGATAGGCCATCTCGTACTGGGCAATGCGGGTGTTGATTTCCGGGTCGCCCGATTGCTGGAACTTGAGCCGGTTCAGCTTCGCTAAATCGTCGAGCTGCCCGCGGCGCATCGAGCGGCTAATGCCGGCCGGGTTGGAGAGATACAGCACGGGGTCTCCGCCGCCGCGAAACTTGACGCCCTGATGCTTGCTGGACAGGAAGCCGCTACCCCAGTAATAATCGTAAAACAATTGCCCGCAGGTGCCTTCGCGATCTCGCGAGGTCATCACGCAGAAGGTCGGCAGATCGTGGTTTTCGCTGCCCAGCCCGTAAGAGAGCCAGGCGCCGAAGCTGGGCCGGCCGGGCTGTTGGGCGCCGGTCATGAACAGCGTCACGGCGGGGGCATGGTTGATCGCCTCGGTGTACATCGATTTGATGAAACAGACCTCGTCGGCGATGGAGGCGGTGTGCGGAAGCAAGTCGCTGACCCAGGCGCCGCTTTGGCCGTGCTGGCGAAAGGGGGCAATACCCGGTAGCAGCTTTTGGCTCTTTCCGGCGGTCATGGTGGTCAGCCGCTGGCCGCCCTGCACGCTTTTG
Organism: Planctomycetota bacterium; assembly: GCA_022564995.1. Lineage (GTDB taxonomy): Bacteria > Planctomycetota > Planctomycetia > Pirellulales > JADFKK01 > JADFKK01. The sequence continues at coordinate 962 of JADFKK010000442.1, forward strand.
GGCAGGTCTTGCCCGCGGAGCTTGGCCAGTTTCGGCTTGTAATCGAACAAGTCGACCTGCGACGGGGCGCCGGACTGGAGCAGGTAGATGATTCGCTTGGCCTTGGGCGCGAAATGTGGCAGGCCGGGAAGGCCGCCGGTTATCGGGGCCGCCGGCGCGTCCTCGGCCAACAGCGACGCCAGCGCGAGCGAGCCGATGCCGTAACCGGCCCGTTGCAGGAGCGTGCGCCGGGTGATCTGTAACGGTTGTTCGAGGAGAGGATTCATGATGATATTCTCGTGGCACCGGCGTCCCGCCGGTGAGTTGGTGGTTGATTGCCAAGTCCGTGGCACCGGCGTCCCGCCGGTGAGTTGGTGGTTGATTGCCAAGTCCGTGGCACCGGCGTCCCGCCGGTGGGCCAACACAGGCGGGACGCCTGTGCCACGGGTAGATTACTCCCGCGTAATCACTTCATCCAAATTCAACAACATGTTCATGACGCCGGCGAAAGCGGCCAGTTCAACGGCGTCGAGTTTATCCGAAGCGGGCGATTCGCCAACGGCCAACAGCTTCTTGGCGGCTTCGGCATCGGCGCGGAATTGCTGGGTGAGACGATCGAGCGCCGCCAGCAGAATCTTCGCTTCTTCCGCGGTCGGCCGCCGCGCCGTCGCCATGCGGAACGCCCGATTCAAACGTGTCTGCGGCTGCTTGTCGCCTTCGCTCATCACCCGCTCGGCAAACTTCCGCGCCGCTTCGACGTGGGTGATGTCGTTGAGCAGGGTGAGCGAATGCAGCGGCGTGTTGGTGCGCGAGGGACGGACGCTGCAGACCTGCCGGTCGGTGACGTCGAAGAAAATAGTCGGCCCGACGGAGCGGCGCCAGAACGTGTAGAGGCTGCGGCGATATAGGCTCTCGCCGTGGTCTTGCTTGTATTTGATCTTGCCGAGACTGAAATCGCTCCACACGTCGGCCGGCTGATACGGCCGCACCGGCGGGCCGCCGATTCTTTCGACCAATAGGCCGCCGAGCGCCAGCGCCTGGTCGCGAATCGCAAACGACGAGAGCCGATAGCGGGGCGAGCGGGCCAGCAGCCGATTCGTCGGGTCATTTTGCAACAACTCCGGCGTCGTCCGCGACGACTGCCGATAGGTCGCGCTGGAGACGATCAGCCGCAGCAGCTTCTTGACATCCCAACCGCCGGAGACCAACTCGGTCGCCAGGTAATCCAAAAGCTGCGGATGCGTTGGCCGCTCACCTTGCGAGCCGAATTCTTCGGACGTCCTGACCAGCCCCACACCGAAGATCTGCTGCCAGGTGCGATTGACCGTCACCCGGGCGGTCAGCGGATTGGCCGGATCGACCAGCCAGCGAGCCAGCGCCAAGCGGTTCTTCGGCGCATCGGCCGGCAGCGGATGCAAGCTGGCCGGCACCCCCGGCGAGACGCGCTGGCTTTTGTCGGGCTTGTCGTATTGTCCGCGGATCAGCACGAACGTCTCGCGGGGAGTCTTGCGATCGCCCATCACCATCGTTTCGGGGATTGATTTTTTGAGTCGATCGAGTTCCTTTTGCAAACCCGCCAGCGAAGCCGCTTGCGGTTTAGCCCCTTTCACCTTCATCCCCGCGATCTTCTTCTCCAACTCCGCGATCCGCGCCGCTATCTGCGGCGCCGCTATCTTCATCACCGGCTTGGCATTCCCCCCGCGATCGACGCCGCCACTTTCGTCGATGCTGTTGAAATACGCATACAGCCCGTAAAACTCTCGCTGCGAGATCGGGTCGAATTTGTGGTCGTGACAGCGGCCGCAGCCGATCGACAATCCGAGCCAGACCGTGCCGGTCGTTTCGACGCGATCGACGACGTAATCGACGCGCGACTCCTCGGCGATTCGCCCGCCTTCGCCGTTGAGCGGATGATTGCGATTAAACCCGGTCGCCAGGATTTGCCGCGGCTTGGCCCCCGGCAGCAAATCGCCGGCGATCTGCTCGACGGTGAATTGATCGAACGGCATGTTCTTATTTAGCGCGTCGATGACCCAATCTCGCCAGGGCCACATCGTCCGCGTGCCGTCCGACTGATAACCGTTCGTGTCGCCGTAACGGGCCGCGTCGAGCCAGGTGGCCGCCATGTGTTCGCCGAAACGGGGCGAGCGCAGCAGTCGGTCGACGAGTGATTCGTAGGCCGCCGGCGACTTGTCCGCCAAAAAGGCGTCGATCTCCTCCAGCGTCGGCGGCAGGCCGGTCAAGTCGAGCGTCAATCGGCGGATCAGCGTTTCTTTCGATGCCTCGGGCGACGGCGACAGCCCGGCCTGTTCGATGCGTGCCAATACGAAGGCGTCGATCGGATTGCGGACCCACTTTTTATTTCTCACGGTCGGCGTCGCTGGGCGCTTGGGCGAAACAAAAGACCAATGCTGTTCCCATTTCGCACCCTGTTCGATCCACAGGCGGACCAACTCAATCTGCTCGGCCGTCAGCTTGCGGCCCGAGTCGGGTGGCGGCATCCGCTCGTCTTCGTCTTGACTAACCAGCCGCAGATAAAGCGAACTGGCCAGCGGCTTGCCCGGCACGATGGCCCGATGTCCGTC
>JADFKK010000204.1 GCA_022564995.1 Planctomycetota bacterium
GTCGGGGCCGGGCATCGGGTCGGGGTCGGGGATGGGTTGCTGCTGAGGTAACAGGTTTAGTGTGTCCCAGTTCTGAGGCGTTAGGAGTGACTGTCCAGTGGATAGCTCAAAGCGATGGTCGGCTATTCCATCGAAGCCAAACGAAATGTAGAACCCAGTCGAGTCTCCGGCTGAGACATCAAGGTCGGCGAAAGGTATTTTGTATTCGTAAAACACATTTGAACTGCCGCCGCTTGCGCTTGCAGCTCCAGTGCCAAATCCTACGTTCACTTCTGCGCCAATCGACGGGAGCGTTCGATAATGTATGTATCCTGACCATCCGGTGGGCGAGGGCCTTGCACTATTAACATCAATGTACGGCGTAGCAAGGCTTCCGTTCAAATCGCCGTTGTGGTCACCATCCACGAAGATATCCCAGACAACATCGAAACCGGTTCCAAACTGGCTGTCGACGCCCACAAATAACGAAGAACCATCGTGTTGAAAGTACAACGTGCTGTTATGTTGACCGCCACCATCTCTTCTGTCAAAAGTTACGTCGTAACCAGATCCCCATTCACCCGCACCAAATACACCGTCAATCGTTGGGCTGGCTGACGAGAAAGGGACAACGAAGATACTAGCAACAACTCGATTGACCGTGCTGCCTGCCAATTAAGAGTGCGGAAAAGACCGACAACAAAACGAGTTGTCTGCAAGAATTCATATTGTTCACTCCTTATCGGACACTTTCGATTTGAGTTTGTGCCTGAAACCGATTCAGGCTCGCAGTGTCGCGCCGGTAACGGTTCAATCACCGAACCTTACCGCAGAACCGACCCAAACAGGTACTAGAAGCATCCTAACCACCCCGGCAGCCAGATGCAAACAATTGCGGGGCGATAATCTGGCCCGAGCGTGGGAATCGCTAATCTTCATCGGCTGGGGTGAATATCGACGCCCCAGAATCGCCGTGAGCGAGCTATCGGCAGGCAACGTGACTTAGAACACGTCGGGAATCAGCGGGGGTTAGACACGCCGTTGCACGCCGCAAACACCGCCAACATTTGACGCCCCACGCCCAAATCCGCTAAAATGAAGCGGACCGAGCGGGTGCGCTAAACACCCGGCCCGGCCCTAACCACAAGCGACCCTAGCAAGAGGGCAGCATCATGGCTATCTGCCATTTTCGTTTGCATCGTGCAAAGCGACAACCTCAGTTTCTCTACGCTGTGCCGGCCGTCTGTCCGCAAGGGTTCGCTTTGTTTCACGCTCGGTCGGTGCGAATCGCCGGCGGGCACTTTCCAACCCAGGGAGAACAAAATGGACGCTATCACAGTCTCGATTTTCAAACGCAAGGGCAGTAATCGCAGCCCGAATTATCAAATGCAATTCCGCGACCCGGTGAGCGGTCGCAAGATCGTCAAGACTACGGGCCAGACGCGACGACGCGAGGCCGAACGGGCCGCGGCGACATGGGAAGCCGAGTTAAACGAAAACGGCTACCAGCGGGCCGCCAAGACGACGTGGCAGGACTTCCGCGAGCGGTACGAAGCCGAGCAATTGTCCGGCTTGGCGGAGAACACCGAAAAGCACGTCTTCACAGTGTTCAATCAAGTCGAGAAGATTATCGGCCCGCGGCGGCTGGTCGACGTGACAGCGGATCAACTCAGCCGGTTCGCCGCGGAGCTACGGGCCGCCGGTCGGGCGGAGTCAACGATCCGATCGTATCTGGCCCACATTGGGGCGGCACTGAATTGGGCGGTCGGTATCGGCTTGTTACGCGAGGCCCCCAAAATTGTACACCCCAAGCGGGCCAAGGGTGTGAAGGTGATGAAAGGACGTCCCCTCGCGACGGAGGAATTTGAGCGGATGATCGCCAACATCGACAGCACGTTCTATCCGAAGCCCAAGCCCGGCGAGAAGCCCAAGCGGGATTGGGGCAAGCCGACCCCGGACGTGATGGATCAGGTGGTCGCGTCGTGGCGGTTCTACCTCGAAGGGCTCTGGTGGTCAGGTCTGCGGCTGGCCGAGTCGCTGCAACTGTATTGGGACCGCGACGACAAGCTGGCCGTCGACATGACTGGCCGCCGGCCGATGCTTCGGATTCCGGCAGAGTTGGAAAAAGGCCACAAAACTCGGATTCTACCGATGGCCCCTGAGTTTGCCGAGTTTCTGGAACGGGTGCCCGAAGCCGAGCGTCGGGGCCGGGTATTCAAGCCGCTCGGACTTCGCGGCTTGGTCATGGCCGTTAGCGTCCAGTGGGTATCGAAGATGACCGGCCGAATTGGCGAAAAAGCCTGTGTGGCCGTCGGCACCCGGAAGGTCAAAGACAAGGAAACGGGCAAGATGGTCGAAGTGCCCAAATGGGCCAGTGCTCAGGATCTTCGCCGGTCGTTCGGCGAGCGATGGTCGACCCGCGTGATGCCGCAGGTGCTGATGGAGCTAATGAGGCACGAGAACATCGAAACCACGATGAAGTATTACGTCGGCCGCAACGCCGAGCGGACCGCGGACGCCTTGTGGGCGGCGTTCGAGTCGCTGCCAGTTCGCACTTTTGTGCGCACTAACACCGAAGTGGTACAGGACGAAAACGAAGAAACGTCGACTGTATAGGCGTTTTCAAGCTGGCCCCCAGGGATTTGAACCCCGACTAAATGATTCAGAGTCATTCGTGCTACCATTACACTAGGGGCCACTGAGCGGCGCAGGACGGTAATGCGGATGCGCCTCGACACGATCCTTAAACGTAGAAGGGGGCCGGACAATCGTCAAGGCCAGCCGTTGACGAGTCGGGCACGGGGATTCTAAAATCGATGCTGGCGGGCCGATGGTCGCCCCCTAGGGTCCGCCGTCGTTTTCGCGGAAATCTCCCTATGGCCATTTTACAACAATCAACGGGCTCGGCACGCGGCGAGGTCTACCGCATCGACGGCGACGCCTGCCTGCTGGGGCGGCATCCCGACTGCCAGATCTACGAGGTCTTTCTCGACGCCAACGCGGTCAGCCGGCGACACGCCCGGGTCGTCCGCCAGGACCGGCAGTTTTTTGTCGAAGACCTCAACAGCCGCAACGGCACGCTGCTCAACGGCGAACGAATTGCCCGTCGCGAACTGCTGCACGACGCCGACCGAATTAGCATCTGCGACGTCGAGTTTCTGTTCTTTCACGGCGAGCGGCCCAAGACGCCCGACGAGATGAGCCTGGGGACGTCGAGCTTCGCGGGCGCCTTGCTGATCGACGACGACGACCACACCACGTCGTCGATCATGTCGAGAGTCAAGGTCTCTTCGTCTTCGGGGTTCAGCGGACCGCATCTGGTGACCAACGCCGAGAGCAAGTTACAGGCGCTGATCGAAATGCTCGGAAACCTCGGGCCGTCGCTCAAATTGGACGATGTGCTCGACAACTTGCTCACCGGGCTGTTCAAGATTTTCGTTCAGGCCGACCGGGGCTTCATCGGCCTGAAGCTGCCCAACGATGGCCCGGTCGTGCCGAGGGCCGTCAAGCATCGTCGCGTGGGACAGGACGACACAGTACGGGTGAGCCGCACGATCGTCAATCAGGTGATCGAATCGAAACGGGCGATTCTTTCGGCCGATGCGTCGAGCGATTCGCGGTTCGACATGGCCCAAAGCATCGCCGACTTTCAGATTCGCTCGATGATGTGCGCGCCGCTGCTCGACAGTGACGACAATGCCTTGGGCGTGATTCAGATCGACACGCTCGATCAGCGGAGCCGATTTCAGCACGAAGATTTGGAGGTGCTGGCGAGCATCGCCCCGCAAGCGGCCTTCGCCTTGCAATTCGCGCAGCTTCACGAGTCGGCCCTGCGGCAGCAGGCGCTCGAGCGCGACATGCAATTGGCCCACAAGGTACAGCGGGGGCTGCTGCCTTCGTCGCGTCCGGAGGTGGCCGGGTATCACTTTTTCGACTTTTACGAACCGGCCTATCAGGTCGGCGGAGATTACTACGATTACATTCTGCTGGGCGACGGTCGGCTGGGCGTGGTGGTGGCCGATGTCTCGGGCAAGGGGGTCTCGGCGGCGCTGATGATGGCCAGTCTGGCCGGCGAGTTAAAGTTCTGCCTGGCCAGCGAGCCGACGCCCAGCAAGGCCATCGATCGTGTCAACGCCTTGGCCGATCGGGCCGGCTGGGAGGATCGCTTCGTGACGCTGGCGTTGTTGGTTCTCGATCCGCGGACGCACGAGGTCACGCTGGTCAACGCCGGACACATGGCGCCGCTGTTGCGGCACGCCGACGGCCGCGTGGAGGCCGTGGGCGAAGAGACGAACGGTTTTCCGCTCGGCGTGGTGTCGGATGCAAAATACGAGTCGTTCCACCTGAAGTTAGCCCCCGGCGATTCGCTGACCATGTTCACCGATGGCTTCAGCGAAGCGATGAGCGCCGGCGGACAATTCTACGGCCTGCCGCGATTGGAAAAACAGATTGCTTCTCCGGTCGACGACATCGCCCAATTGGGCCAACATATTCTCGACGACGTCCAGCGCTTCGTCCGCAGCCACCCCCAGAGCGACGACATGTGTTTGACGTGTTTCGGAAGGGACGCGGAGTTGACGAATGACGAATGACGAAGGAATGACGAAATCCCCAGCCAACACGAAATCGAGACGCGGCTTCGAAGTACACCTCTCGGCCGAGGCGGGTTTCGACATTCGAACTTCGGGCTTCTTTCGTCATTCGTCATTCGTCATTTACTACGGGGCGCGGGCAAAAAGAGTCGCGCATGAATTCTCTATCTGTGAATCCGGTGTCATCTGCGGACAGCCTGCGAAGCTCGACGACAAGGTGAACCAAGGAGAGGGTGGTCCGCAGATGTCCCAGATGAACTGCGCTCCAATGTTTGAACCGAAGGTCACGGAGGCCGCAAAGGGGAGTGAGGAATCGGATAAGTCATCCCCACGGCTTGCTGTAACTCGACGCTGATTCAGACCTTAACTGTGCTGCCGAAGTTGCTAAGCGGCACTGTTCAATTAAACTTGGTTCATCCGGCTAAAGCGTAGTTTTCGGTAAAGTGAGGCTTGAGGGGTTGAGGCGTGAGGAAAGAAAAAATGGTTCTTCAGGAGTTTTGATGGGTGGTTTCATCGGCTCCGCGACGGACACTACGGGTTCCTCTTCTCTATTCACACGAACCGGTTCGGTGTGAACCACGATGAACCGGGGGAACCTCTTTAACGCCAACTCGTGGAGAACGCGGCAAGTAGATCGTACTTGCCTTGAACGACTACGGTACTACGCAACAGCTAACGCCCGTGGTGTGTCCATCCCCACGGACAGAGAAGAGGAACCCGTACTCGTGTCGATCCTGTTATCCCGTCTGCTTTTCTTCCTCAACCCCTCAAGCCTCAAGCCTCACTTTACCGAAAACTACGCTTCAGCCGGATGAACCTTAAACTTCTTGCGACTCTCCGCAAGCTCACTTACAATCATTAGTGGTATGAGAAACCGGATCGCGATCATTGTGGGCTGTTTGCTGGCCGCCGCTCCGCTACGGGGCGCCGATTCGATTGACTATGCGCGGCAGATCAAGCCGATTCTGCGGGAGCATTGCTACGAATGTCACGGCGCCGACGAGCGCGAGAGCGGCTTGCGACTCGACACGGCCAAGGCGGCCATCTCCGGCGGAAACAGCGGCGCGGGAATCGTACCGGGCAATAGCGCGGCCAGCATGTTGATCGAGGCGATCAGCGGGGCCAAGGGCGTCGTGCGGATGCCGCCGGCGGACGATTACGATCCGCTCAGCGCCGCGCAGATCAAGCTGCTGCGGACGTGGATTGATCAGGGCGCGAAATATCCGTCGGATGAACGGGCCGAGGTTTCCGAGAACAAGAAAGAAAAACACTGGGCGTTTCGGCCGGTCGTGCGTTACATACCGCCGACCGTGCGACAGAGTGACTGGACGAACAACGCCATCGACGCGTTCATTCTCGTTCGGCTTGAAGCCAAGTCAATCAAGCCGTCGCCGCAGGCCGATCGCATAACGCTCTTGCGCCGCGTGACGTTCGACTTGGCCGGGCTGCCGCCGACGCCTGCCGACGTGCGATCATTCCTGGCCGACGATCGTCCCGATGCTTACGAGCGGGCCGTAGATCGCCTGCTCGCTTCGCCGCAATTCGCCGAGCGCTGGGCGCGGCACTGGCTCGATCTGGCCCGTTACGCCGACTCGAACGGATATACGAACGACAATCCCCGCAGCATTTGGCGGTATCGCGATTGGGTGATCGACGCGGTCAGTGCGAACATGCCGTTCGATCAGTTTACGATCGAACAAATTGCCGGCGACATGCTGCCGAGTGCGACGGTCGATCAACAGATCGCCACCGGGTTTCATCGCAACACACAGCTCAACCAAGAGGGCGGCAGCGACGCCGAGGAGTATCGTGTCGAGGCGGTCGTCGATCGGGTTAACACCACCGGAGCGGTTTACCTGGGGCTGACCGTCGGCTGCGCCCGCTGTCACGATCACAAGTTCGATGACTTCTCGCAGAGGGATTTTTATCAACTGTTCGCCTTCCTGAACAACCAGGACGAGCCGAACATCAAGGTGCCGGTCGGCCGCGGCAATCCGGCGACGGTCAGCACGATGGTCATGCGCGAGCGAACGACGCCGCGGGTGACGAAGATTCATCTGCGGGGAAATTTTCTCACGCAAGGGCGAGTCGTGCAGGCCAACGTGCCGGCCGCGCTGCCTCCCCTGCCCTCTTCCGATGGCAAGGCGAATCGGCTCGACTTGGCCCGCTGGCTGGTGAGCGCCGACAATCCGCTCACGCCGCGGGTCACGGTCAACCGACTGTGGCAGCAGTATTTCGGCCGCGGCATCGTCGAGACGGAGAACGATTTCGGCACGCAGGGCTCGCCGCCGTCGCATCCGGAGCTGCTTGACTGGCTGGCTTCGGAGTTGGTCCGGACCGGGTGGAACATGAAGGCGATGCACCGCTTGATCGTCACGTCGGCGACCTACCGGCAGTCGTCGCGCGTGCGAGCGGATCTGGCCGAAGTCGACCCCGACAATCGGCTGTTGGCGCGACAGTCAAGGTTGCGGCTAGAAGCCGAGGCGATTCGCGATGCGGCATTGGCGGCCAGCGGGCTGCTGACGGAGCGGCTCGGTGGGCCGGGCGTTTATCCGCCGCAGCCGGCCGGTGTGATGAAGCTGACCCGCAACCCGAACCGAAAATGGAAGGTGAGCCAGGGGGCCGATCGTTATCGGCGGGCGATGTACACGTATTTTTGGCGATCGACTCCGCATCCGTTCTTGAAATTGTTCAACGCCCCCGAATCGAACACCACCTGCACGCGGCGCGAGCGCTCGAACACGCCGCTGCAATCGCTGACCTTGCTGAACGATGAGACGTTTTTTGAAGCGGCCCAGGCGCTGGCGATTCGCGTGTTGGGCGAAGCGAAGAGTGCGACGGACGCGGCGCGGATCGACTTGGCCTTTCGGTTGTGCTTTTCTCGCCCGCCAAGCAAGCGTGAGCGAGCGATTGTGCTGGAACTTCTCGACGCCGAGCGCGGCGACCCCGCGGGTATCGAGAAACAATGGAAAACGCCGGCATTGGGGCGCATGCCGCCGGGCATGAAGCCGGCCGAAGTGATGGCCTGGACCAGCGTGGCCCGGGCGCTGTTGAATACGGATGAGTTTATTACACGGGAATGAAAGAAGAAAAAAGGAAGGCAGAATAATGAGGGGCAGAATAATGACTGCTGGTTGATGCTGGTTAATAGTTCAAGCCGAAAAGAACGATCTATAATGAACCACGGATCACACGGAAAGACACGGATAATAGGCAACAGAGAAAGAGCCCCCATAAAACCTGATGCTGTCAACGTCACCTCAATTTCATCCGTGGCATCCGTGGTTCTGAACTCGCTCCGTTTCGGTTTACTTTAATATCATTCTGCCCCCCATCATTCTGCCTTCCCTTTTGTTTGCCAAAACGCTCGGAGCCAGTCATGCACAATTACCGCCTCTACCAACTTTGCCGACGCGAAATGCTCCGCAACTGCGGATTGGGGCTGGGTGGGATCGCGCTGTGTTTTCTGTTGCTGGGATGCTCTCATGCGAAGGATAAAGACTACACCTTTCCGAAAGGAATTGAATACTTCCCGGACGTGCGTCGCGTTAAGTTGGCTTTTCCGAAACCAGTCAACCGCCCTGGGGAGGGTTATCAGGTGATACGCTTGGTGCAACTAACCTCAGGCGAAATTGTCGCGCCCAGGTTCATTGTCAAACGACCGCGGAAAGTGGCTTTCGGTCGAATCAAAGGCCGGAGAAAGTGGGAGAAAGTTCTGATTGCGGTGGGCGGCCGGAGCGATCTTTTGTTCCCGCCAACGGGGAAGAGGATTAAGTCATACGTATTCTTGGTTCGCTCGAGCGATAGCTTGGATGAAAAGACCTCTACGTGGAGTGTGTGGCAGTTTGAGCCGAAGGACATTCGGAAGAACGATGCCGGCGTCGACGTAATGAAGCTACCGAAACTGTCCGATCTTAATCTCCTTAAGGCGAGGAAGGACGAAGCGACAATTCAGAAAATCGTCGAGACGGCGACTAAGTTTTCACGGAAGACTGAGCCTTGGCTCGACGACTGAGAGGCCGCGACGCGGCAACGGCAGGCAAGCTGCCCATGGCACCCGAGACGATCAACACCATCAGAAATCAATCATGCACGCCGACCACCTGTACCAACTTGCTCGACGCGACCTGCTGCACAACTGTGGCCTGGGGCTGGGCGGGATCGCGCTGGGGACGCTGATGGAGCGCGACGGATTGCTTGCCGCGCCCGTTAATCCGCTGGCTCCCAAGCCGCCGCATTTCAAGCCGAAGGCCAAGTCGGTCATTCAATTATTCATGGCCGGTGGGCCGAGTCAGTTGGAGCTGTTCGATTACAAGCCGAAGCTGAAAGAGCTTTCCGGCCAGCCGATTCCTCAGTCGTACTTGGAGGGCAAGCGGTTCGCTTTCCTCAAGAAAAACCCCAAATGTCTGGGCACGGTTCGCAAGTTCAAGCGATACGGCGAGTCGGGCGCGGAAATCTCGGAGTTGCTGCCGCACCTGGGAACCGTGGCCGACGACATCGCAATCGTGCGGACGATGAAGACCGACGTTTTCAATCACGGGCCGGCCAAGCTGCTGACCCAAACCGGCTCGCCGCGATTCGGTCGGCCGACGATCGGCTCTTGGGTTACCTACGGCCTGGGCAGCGAGTGCGAGGATCTGCCCGGCTTCGTGGTGCTGCAATCGGGTCCGCGCGGGCCGCGGGGCGGGGCGTATCTTTGGTCGAACGGGTTCTTGTCGAGCGTCTACCAGGGCGTGCCGCTGCGCAGCCAGGGCGATCCGATTTTGAATCTCAACAGCCCGCCGGGCATCGGACGCGAGCGACAACATCGGGCGATCGATGCGGTAGTGAAGCTGAACCGCGAGCGACTGGCCGTGACCGGCGACCCGGAGATCAACACGCGAATCGCCAGCTACGAGATGGCCGAGCGAATGCAGACCAGCGCGCCGGAACTGATCGATCTGACGGGCGAATCGGCCGCGACGCTGAAGGCCTACGGCGCGAAGCCCGGCGGGTCGTCGTTCGCCAACAATTGTCTGCTGGCCCGGCGGTTGGTCGAACGGGGCACGCGATTCGTCACGCTGTTTCACACCGAATGGGATCATCACGGCGGCGGCGAGAACCTGGAGAAAGCTCTCGACAAGACCTGCGCTCAGATCGACCAGCCGTGTGCGGCTTTGCTTAACGATCTCAAGCAGCGCGGCCTGCTCGACGAGACGCTGGTGGTCTGGGGCGGTGAATTCGGCCGCACGCCGATGGGCGAGGTGCGCAGCACGATCGGCCGCGACCACCACATCGAAACCTACGCCGTGTGGCTGGCCGGCGGCGGCATCAAGGCCGGCCAGACGATCGGCGAGACCGACGAGTTGGGTTTCTATCCGACCGAACAGGCCGATCGCATCCACGTCCACGACCTGCAAGCCACCGTGCTGCACCTGCTGGGCCTGGACCATCTCAAGCTGACGCACCGATTTCAAGGTCGCGATTTCCGCCTGACCGACGTCGGCGGAAATATCGTCAAGCGGTTGTTGGCGTAAGCGTGGCACCGGCGTCCCGCCGGTGAAACACAGGCGGGACGCCTGTGCCACGACTTGCTTGCGCGAGAACCGGCGAGTCGCTATCATAGAGCCTCTTCGTCAACAGAACTCTCCCAACAATCATCGAAAACATTCCATGAGCATTTACGACATCAACACCGACGCCTGCCGCGGTCGGCAGCAACGCCTGATCGAGGTGATGCAGCGACTCGAAATCGAACTGGTCATCGTCACCCAGACCGAACATGTGCAATATCTCGCCGGGCCGCGGTTCGGGCCGGTGTTTCAGCCGGCGGCGGCGCTGTCGGCGGGTGGGAAGTTGACGCTGGTCGCGCCGAACAAGCCGCCGGAAGTGGCGGCGGCCGACGAAGTGCTGACCTACGAGGCGCAGTGGTGCTCGACGCTGCGTAACGATCAACGACGGGCCGCCTCGACCGTGCTGCTTGAGTGGCTGAAAGAAACGTCTCAGCCGAAGCGCATCGGCGTCGAGTTTTCCAGCTTCGATCAGCACTTGGCCCAGGCAATTGACGCGACGTTCATCGACGTCGAGCCCGACCTATATCGGCTGCGCCGCCGCAAAGACGCGGACGAGCTGGCCCGACTCCGCAAGGCCATCGCCGGAACCGAGCGGATGTACGCGCGGGCTCGCCAGATCATCACCCCGGGCATCAACGAGCTGGAAGTATTCAATCAGTTACAAGCCGCCGCCGTCGAGGAGTTTGGCGAGATGACGACCGGCACGGGCAACGACTACCGCAGCGGCGAGCGCGGCGGGCCGCCCCGCGACCACACGGCCGAAGAGGGCGAGCTGTATCTGCTCGATCTCGGTCCGGCCTTTCGCGGTTATTTCGCCGATAACTGTCGGGCGATCTGCGTCGGCGGAAACCCAACCGACGTGCAGCAGCAAGCCTGGCAGTCGATCGTCGAAGTGCTCGACATGATCGCCCGCGACGTCAAGCCGGGCGTAAGCTGCAAGGCGATTTTCGAGGCCGCCCAGACGCACCTGGACACGGCGTCCGTCGGCATCTTCGATCATCACCTGGGCCACGGCATCGGCCTGTTCCCGCACGAAGCGCCGCACCTGAATCCAAATTGGGACGACGTATTCGAGGTCGGCGACGTGTTCACCGCCGAGCCGGGCCTCTACGCGCCGGAGCTGCGCGTGGGGATTCGGCTGGAGCACGATTATCTGGTGACGGAAGACGGGGTCGAGTTGTTGACGGACTTTGAACTGGGGCTGTAGATCAACCGCATCGCGTCGTCACGTCGGTTGACAAATGACAAATGACAAATGACGAATGATGAATGATGAATGATGAATCCTCAAACACTAGCGGCGTCCAGGTAGCGATTCGACGTTGATTTCCTGGCCGATGAAGTTGTGTGCTTGAAATGTTGGCTTTATTTATCATTGATTATTGGTCATTCGTCATTGGTCATTTACGACGAAGGCCGCACCCAACGTGGCGCGGGCCAAGCAGGAGCTTGGGAACCAGGGGCTGTAGGAGGCGACTCCGTCGGCGATTTTCTTGACCCTCGGCCAGGGGTCGCCGTCGGAGACGCCTCCTACAAACCTTTCACTTGTTAGTCTTTACCAGCCCAGCGGCCGCCTGCGCGTCTTGGGCCTTAGCGCCGGATGCACATAGCGAGAGCCGGGGCCGCGGGGCGGGCCGGTTTCGATGGTGCCGAAGATGGTGCGGCTGAACTGAAACGTCTCGTGACGGATCGTTTCGCGCGGCAGACGCGGCGGGGCGATCCGCTCGCGAGCAATCGAGGCCAGCCGAATCGGCGCCGGGCGGATGTTCTCGCGCGGAATCCGCTGGATTTGCAGCCGCACCGGGCGGACTACCTCGAACGTCTGCCGCTGAAATCGGAGCGGACCGATGTATTCGGCCCCGGCCGCCGGCCATGCCGAGAGTGCTAGCACGCTGGCGAAAAGGAAGGACGTGATGCGGCGGATGGACATGGGCCGTGCTCCTCTAGCGACAAGATACAGATGCTCGTCCCCTACATCGTCCATAACAACGACGTGCTTGAGCTTAGGCGAGTGGGCGAGTGAGCGAGTGGGCGCGACACGGGTCTGCTTCGCCGACAAGCGGCTTGTCGGAAAATTTGCGGAATTGTTAAAGACGCTCCCAACGGCGGGTCGATAAGGGCCGCGACATGGAATCGACCACGAACCGCGGGGAGAAGTAAGCGTGAAAGACCGCGTTACCAAGTGTCCCAAGTGTTGGGCGGAAAAAGCGTATTTCGACGAGACGAAAAGCCTCGTCGCCACCGTGCTGTCGTATCTGTTCGTCGTGCCGATGAGCTGCCATCATTGCTTTCATCGCTTTCACATATCGTGGTTTTCCACCTTCGGGAAAGAATTGCATCGGCCGGCTCCGCTACGCATTTTTCCCGAATCGAGCGGCGCTGCGAACGCGGCCCAACAGGCCAAGACGGCTTCCCCGCGAGTCGCAAGCTCGAACCCCGATCGCAAAGTAGCGTAGTGTGGCCGAACTGGCCAGCATTCAAACTGTCAGCGCGGCCAATCGTCCGAACTCTGGCGAGTTCAGCCGGACCAGCGCGTTTCCCGACCCGCTTTGCTCGCGCGTCCGCGCGTCAGGCTGGTCGCGGTTGAGCTTGACGCACCCTGCTAAATTACCTACTCTCCCGCGGCTTTCCAGTCTCCCCGACGCCAGCCAGCCAACGACACGGACGATGACGCACCACGAAACCTCCGGCCGCCCCGTGCCCTCTCCTGTCGCTGCCCCAGACACTGACACGGACTTGCAAAAACATTGCGACCTCTGCGGTCGCACCAGTTTCGAGCCCGTCGGCCGGCTGGACCGCAAGGGCCGCGAGTTGCACACGGCGGTTTGCACGTATTGCGGTCTGGTGGCTCACGCGGAGATTCCCAGCGAAGCGCAGCTCAACGAGTTCTACGCCAGCGATTACCGTCGCCAGTATCACCAAGAAATCACCCCGTCGGACCGGCGCGTGATGCGAGCGTGGCAAAGCGGGCAGCGGATCTTGCGACAGCTCGCGCCGCTGATCGAGGACGACCATAGCGTCTTCGAGGTGGGAGCGGGAATCGGCTGCACGGTCAAGTTGTTTGAACTAGCGGGATATGAAGCGTCGGGCATCGAACCGGGCGGCGGTTTTCAAGATTTTTCGGCGCGCCGGCTACACGCCAAGGTCGAGGACCGTTTTCTGTTCGACCTGCCGGCCGAGCCGGCGCACGACGTAGTGCTGTTGGTCCACGTGATCGAACATTTTCGCTCGCCGCGGGCGGCTTTGCAGCATATTCACGCGATGCTCAAGCCCGGCGGCCGAGTGTATGTGGAATGTCCGAATCTGGCGGCCCCGTTCGCCCGCCGGAACAAGCTGTTTCACTTCGCCCACATCCATAACTTTACGCCGACGACGCTCATCGGCTTGGCCCGTCGCTGCGGCTTCGAGCTGCTTTGGCGATTCTCGACCGATGATGATCCGAACCTGCAAATGCTGCTGGGTCGCACCGACTCCCTCAGGCAAGAGGTCGATCCCGACGGCTATCTGCAGACCATAACGGCGCTGAGCAGTTGCAGCGATCTGCGCTATCACCTGCGCTGGAAATACATCGCGACACGGACCAAGAAGCTGGCAGGGTATCTGCGCGAATATCTCACGGCCCAGCAGTACGTCGAGCGATTGTTGCAGGTCTGCAACGAAGCGGACACTCATGCACAAGTGCATCCAACAGGCCGACACCAACGCGAAGCGCGCAACGCGGCCTGAAGTCGGACGAGCGAAAAATAACTTCCCGGCTTGACCGCACGACGGCGAGCGGAGGCCGTTAGGCCGCCGGTAATTCCGCCTTCCGTGTCAAGATTTCTGCATATAGTCCGGATCATTCATCAGCCGCGGGGCGCTAGCCCCCGGTTCTTATCGCAACCTGCAAGAACCGGGGGCTAGCGCCCTGCGGCTGATTGACAGACTGTTTTTCGTATCATCGATGCAGCGCGAAAACCAGAAACGATTTAGCAAGAATGGCGCGACGTTCATGAATAATCCAGGCTAAGGCGAGCTGTCGGCGGTAAAGTAGACGTGTCAATCGGACGGCAGTTCGTGGCCAATATGAGCACACATTTGTATTTTCGGTCAATGGTGGTGGCGAATCTGTCTGTGCCGGTCGGATTTCTTACGACATTCTGCTGCGAGCACTTAACTCTTTCATTCAAAACCATTTGCGCTCCCCGGCAGGGGTTTCAAACGCCGGATTCCTTGAATCGACGCCCGTGCTGCTTTCCGCACGGCACGGCACTTGCTATCAATAGTTTCTGGAGCGGTGCATTCCTTCAGCACCGATGGAATCCTGCCAGAGATGGATTCCGCCCTCAGCCGATACCCCCCGCACGAAAAATCGGAAAATTGCCATGCGACAAACACTCCCCCTGCTGGCGCGACGCGCCGGATGCCTCTCCCGCGTTGCGTTCGCGGTCGGTTGTTTTTACCTTCCGGCGTCGGCAATGGCCCAACAGGCACCTATTCCAGAACCGCCGCCTCTGCCTGCCGCCGACAAAGACAATGAGGACGCCAAGAGCAGCGTCAAAACCAACGACGTCGAAATCCTCACTCGTGGCCCGCTGCACGAGGCCTTTGCCGAGCAGGTCACGAAAGACCCTAAGCCGGGCATCGTGGCGGCCAAGAAACCGCCGGCGGAGGTGAACGAGATTCCGCCCGAGTTCAAGCCGGAGGGCGAGAACGTCACTTGGATTCCCGGCTATTGGTTTTGGGACGCAGAACGCAAGGACTTTATCTGGATCAGCGGCGTGTGGCGATCCATCCCGCCCGATCGACGCTGGGTGCCCGGCTATTGGCAAGCGACCGACAACGCTCATCAGTGGGTCTCGGGCTTATGGGCACCGGCCGCGGCCCGCGAGCTGCCGTATCGCGATCCGCCGCCGGCGAGCCTCGAACGTGGTCCGACTAGCGCGGCGCCGACCCAAGAGCATTTTTGGATTCCCGGATGTTGGAACTACGCCGAGAGCGATTATCGCTGGCGGGCGGGTTACTGGCATCCGTATCAGGAAGATTGGACCTGGGTGCCGGAACATTACACCTGGACGCCGCAGGGCTGCATCTTCGTGAGCGGCTATTGGGATTACAGCCTGGCCCGTCGCGGGCAATGCTACGCGCCGGTCTATTTTCATAACGGCGTCTACGCAAACGCCGGCTATCGTTATCGGCCGAGCTATCTGCTCGGCGGGGCCGGCCTGCTGCTGCACCTGTTCGTTCACCCGCACCACGGGCACTATTACTTCGGCGACTATTACGGTTCGCATTACGCCGCTCTGCATTACTATGCAGCGCACGACTATTACGGTCACCATCGCGGCTACGATCCGCTGTACACGTACTATCGTGCGCATTATCGTCACCACGGCATCGACTATCACTCGCGGATGCGGGGCTGGAACGAGCACTTCACCAAGCACGCCGATCGTCGTCCGCCGCGTACTTATGCGGCGCAGCGGCAGTACCTCGACCGGCACAAGGGACACAGCGGCGGTCGCTCGGACCATCTGGTGTTGGGTCGGTCGACGCACGATGCGATTGCCCGACCACGCGCCAGCGAGCGATTTCAGCGGGTCGCGGCTTCCGGGCTGCATGAGGCCGATCGCGCGATTCGCCGCAGCCGCGACTTGGGCAGCCAGCGCCGCGGCAGCGAAGGCCGACGCACTTCTGCCGGTCCAGCACGAACCGGACGAGACACACAGGTCGCCGGGCGCGGGAGGCTGAGCTTGCCCCCGGCCTCCACGCCGGCGACCGCGCGCGGCCAGAGCAGAGCACCGCGGCCGGCCGATCGGTCGCGGGACGTTGCCCGCAGCGGCGGCGCTCGGCGCCAGGAATCGTCGCGCGGCGCACGGCGCGAGACATCGCGAGCACGATCGTCCGACGCGGCCCGCGAGGCGATTCGGCGACATCAAGAGGCGTTTTCCCGACGCAGTTCGCGTCCGTCGAGCAGCCGCGGGGTCGCGCCGTCGGTTCGCACGTTGCGTGGCTCCTCC
>JADFKK010000205.1 GCA_022564995.1 Planctomycetota bacterium
TGTGATTTGTGATCCAACGATTCGCTTGCAATTCAAGTACTACGGTAGTTGGGTAATGATACCATCTCAGCGACCGTCAAAAAGAGCCGGCGGCCATCGTTCCGGTCCCCAGCCAGTCGCCCCGCGATGAGGAGTCCGCCAAAGCCCTCAAGAAGCGCACCCTGACCAACCTCTACAACGAGCGCCCCACCTGGCTCGACCTGGCCCACCGCCGCCTGGACCAAGCCGCCTGTGCCGCCTACGCCTGGCCCCACGACCTAAGCGACGAACAAATCCTAGAGAAGCTGCTCGCCCTCAATCTGTCGCGCGAGCACGCGTGAGACGTAGGTTATGCTTTAGCATAACACCGCATCGGCGGCGACGTTGCATGAGGCATGCCCCGTTTTCGTTTCGGAGCGCGCATTATCGACCTGGTTTCGACGGACCCTTGCCGACGACTGCCTATATCGCGATAATGAATGGTCGCTATCCCCCCGAGTCCCCAAAACAGGCCGTGGAGTTGATTCCGTGCCCGATTTGCCCAACATAACGGCCGACCAGGTCGGCCAGTGGATACCGGCGGCAACCGATATTCGAGAAATCGGCAGAGGCGGCCAGAAAGTCGTTTTTTGCGGGACGATTAAGGGCGAATGTTACGCCTTGAAATTCGCCAAGGCCCCGGACATTTCCGACGACCTCGACACGGACGAATTCTCGGTAAGCGATACGGCCGTTCGTGCCAAGCGGGAAGTGGAAATCATGCGGGAATGCCCGTCGAACCACATGGTTAAACTCGGGCCTATCGGCCTGGAGTTTGCCGAAGTGGGGGAAGAGCGCGTGCTCTATTTCTCCGAAGAACTGATCGAGGGGAAAGACTTGGCCGAGATATTCAAGGCAAGCGGCCGATTCGCAGCCGCGGAAATCGTGCAGCTTGGTCTACACATCACCGACGCCATCCAGGCCCTCTGGGACATTGGCAAGGTTCACCGGGACATCAAGCCGGCGAATGTCATGTGTCGAGACAGCAACGACGATTATGTCCTGTTGGATGCAGGATTCGCCTTCGATGTGGCAGGCGAGTCGCTGAGCGCTGGTCCCGTTGGAACACCGGCGTATTTCTCTCCGGAGCAATTTGATTTTACAAAACGGCGAACAGGAATGGATTTCCGTTCCGATATCTTTTCGCTCGGCGTTACGATGTACAAACTACTAACTGGTCAGCATCCTTTCTACAGTCCCGGCGATACGTCCCATTCAATGTACGACAAAATCATCTCGCATGTTCCTGAGCCGCCAAGCAGTCTGGTGGAAGATGTACCAAATGAGCTTGACCGTATCATCCTCCGCATGATTGGCAAATCGCCGCACCTGCGGTATCGACGTTGCACTCAACTCATCGAAGCCTTAAATCAGGTGTAAGACGAATGGCACTGTACGCTCAGCATGGTCATGGCAAGTCGGACAAGATCGATAAGGCTCTTGCCGACGATGATCTCCAAGGGGTTATTTTTGGAGCCCGGAACGAGACACCCGAAAGGCTTGCGCCATACATTACAAAGCTACGGGAGGATCACGCAGACTGTACGTTGTTACTCGATCCGCAATTCTACGTCAGCACCATGACCCCACCGAACGACCGCTTTTTGCCAGAGTACCCGTACTACGAAGCGGGACGGACGGCGACCGACTTCACACGTGCTCGCCGGCTGGCCGAGTATGCCAAGAGCACGTTGGATTTCCAACTCGGTCTAGGCCTTGATTCGCTGATTTCGCCATCGATCTGTTTCGATTCATTTTCCGACCGCTGGCATCAAGTCGCCCTGAATTTAGCAGACGCTTCGCTGGAATATTACGACAGCTTGCACGACGCGCCGCCGCTGTTGTTGAGTTTTGTATTTTCGGAACAGGCATTGTCCTCGCTCGAAGACGTACAGCGGTTTCTCGATACGGTCACCCAGGATGACTGGGGGATGGAAGGCTTCTACTTGATCGTCTCGAGGGACGAGAGCGCCTACAACCAACAGTTTGACGCCCAACGGCTCTCACATCTCTTGTATCTTGTCCACGTGTTGGGGGAAATCAACGGGTTGCGGGTCGTTTGTGGCTACAGCGACTTTGTCGGCGTTCTCCTGCGGGCGGTCGGAGCGGAGGCTTTCGCTACAGGCTGGTCGCAATCGCTACGACAATTCCATCGAAAGAATTTTCTCCGGCGTCCTGCTGGCGGCCAGCAACCGCGGGCAAGGTATTCCTCGGGACCGTTGTTCAATTCCGTCCTGCTCGGCGAGTTGCAAGATATCCATGACGGTGGGCATTTGGACGACGTGCTCTCTGGTGTTCCTCTCGATCATGTGATTACCGACGCTGCCAGCCCCCAGGCAGCGGATTGGACGAGACCTATCTCGCAGCGGCATCACTGGCAGGCGCTGCAACGTCTGGATCAGTTGGTGACCGGCGATGTCAGAACCGACCTGCGGACCATCTCACAGCGGATTCGTAATGCCAGGGGCCTCTATACGATGCTTGAGGCGGCTGGCGTTCTGTTTGATCGCTACACCGGCAAGGATCATTTGACCGATTGGATACGGGGCATCCGCGGTTTCTGCGACGAAGCTGGTCTGACCTCTTCTTGAGTCAGACGTCTTCTTGAGCGAGCAGCGAGCCCAGCGCTTGAATGAACCCGTTACGTGATATGGGTTCCCGTTTACGGGAAGCGACGATGCGTTCTGATGAACCATCCGAATCATGGCTAATCAGCCCGATGTTGAATCGGCGAAACGCATCCAGATGATCCCTCAGTCTCGCGATGACTTGGGAGGGCATAACGACAAATACACGGTGCGAGAAAGTGCGATAACGCTTGGCCTGGTGGAATGCACGTTTCCAGTTGTCGAGTTTGAACTCGAACGAGCAAATCTCAATCTGCGGTTCGGCAAAGGCGGGCCCAAGAATGTAGCGATTCCCACCCAGATCGCTGACCAATTCATGCTCAACAAGATCTGACAGATGCCGCCGAAAAGTGGACGGAGCGACACCGGATCGCCATTGGAAATACTCTTCTCGTCGGGGAGATTTCGGCTTGAGCGTGGCTAGAATCCGGCTGCAGGCCGGTTGCCTGAGTAGCGAACCGATTTCTGGCGATACGCCTTCCGGCCAATCACAGCGGATGCCCGCCCAGACCCAATCTGCCCGACCATCGGAGCAAGTGCTCTCGATGAAGGTTCGTTGCGGGACCGTCGCTCCTGCACGGGACCAAAGTGTTGGGCAGGCCCGTTTGAGGAAACTTTGGCGCAGTTCTTCCTCCCAGCGGAATGACGTCATGGTCGGTCTACTTCGCGTTGACACCGAATGGACTTCCTTGTCGCTTGCTTGGTATCGACCGTTCACACTTCTCATCCGCACCGCCAATTGTAACTTCCTATGCTAGCATGCTGAACATCACTATATCGGCAATGACAGAAAGGGCAACTGGGGTCGATTGGGGACGCCCACGTTCTTGCGTTGGCGTGTCGCAGGTGGACGATTGGCGACGATCGGGGGCAATCGGGGCCACCCAAGTTTTGACGTTCCCACCGACCACGTCGCGTCACTCAAGCTCTGGATCGTCGAGCGCTTTGTGCGGCGTGTGCCGGATCGATCGATTTCGGGTCGCGACGGTTGCGCGTTCACGAAAAGTGACGTCTGTTGCCAAAAGGAAACGGGCACTCTCCGCGATGTTGACATTTCGCACGCTTGGCGTCGCGCTGGGGTGTCTCGCATCTCGCCGCCGAATTCGTCTAAGTCGGTTTGTGGCTTAGGCCTTGCGCCAAGTTGCCGGGCCGCCAAGAGTTTTTGGCACTTTAGATGCCTTGACTCAATGTACGAGAAAGCCCCATACACCGTGGCGCATCGCGCAACATAGAGGACGCTCCGCTTGACAAACAACCCCCGAAAAACCGCTCGTGGCCGTCGGCCGAATTCCGCCGATACGCGGAAGACGTCTTCCCGCGCCGGCCATCATCTCAACGGCCTGTCGAACAACGGCACTGCCAAGACCCCGCACGTCAAGGCGGCTGCCCCTGCCCCGACCGTGTCTGGATCGAGCGAGCCGGAAGAAGAGCCGCGCCCGGTGCGCCGCGAAGGGAAAACGCCCACCTGCATTGAGGATCCGGTGCGGATGTATCTGATGCAGATGGGACAGATTCCGCTGTTGACCCGAGACGAAGAGGTCGAAGCGGCAAAGCAAATCGAAGGCTGGCGGACGCGATTTCGCACCAGCATGTTGGCCACCGACTTCGTGCTCGAAGGCGCCGTCGAACTGCTTCAGAAGATCCAATCGGGCAAGCTACGGCTCGACCGGACGATCGAGGTGTCGGTGACCAATACGACCGAAAAGAAGCTGATCCTCAAACGGCTGCAACCGAACCTGCGCACGCTGACCCACCTGCTCAAGCAAAACCACAAAGAGTTTCGTATCGCGATTAGCCGGCGGAGGCCCATGCCCCAGCGCCGAGAGGCGTGGCGCCGGCTGGTGACCCGCCGCTATAAGGCGCTGCGGCTGGTCGAGGAGATGAAATTGCGAACCCAACGGCTGCGTCCGCTGTTGGAAAAACTCAGCGATATTTCGCGCCGCATGAACGCTCTGGTCGAGCAGATCCGATTTGTGCGGGAAGAGGACTATATCGGCCCTTCGCTCAACGAGTTGTACGGCGAGCTACACTACCTGATGCGAATCACGCTGGAGAGCCCCGCCACGTTGCGCCGCCGGATGATCAAGACCAACCGCTATCTCGAACGGTACGACGCCGCCAAACGCGTCCTATCCGCCGGTAACCTAAGGCTCGTTGTCTCGATCGCCAAACGCTACCGCAACCGGGGGCTGAGTTTTCTGGATTTGATTCAGGAGGGCAACACGGGCCTAATGCGGGCGGTCGACAAGTTCGAACACCAACGCGGTTACAAGTTCTCGACCTACGCCACCTGGTGGATTCGTCAGGCGATCACCCGCGCCATCGCCGACCAGAGCCGGACGATTCGTGTGCCGGTCCACATGATCGACACCATGACCAAGGTCCGCACGGTCAGCCAGGAACTGGTGCAAACACTCGGCCGCGAACCCAGCGCCGAGGAAATCGCGGCCACCGCCGGAATGTCGCTCGACGACACGCAGTGCATCATGAGGATGACCCGACATCCGCTGTCGCTCGACCAACCGGTGGGCGACCACGACGACAGCTTCTTCGGCGAATTTCTCGAAGAGCAACGCAACGACGATCCGCTTTACAACATGCACCAAGAGCTTCTCAAACGGCGGATCACCGATGTGCTCGGATCGCTCAACTACCGCGAGCGAGAAATTCTCCGCCTCCGCTACGGCTTGGTCGACGGCTATTCGTACACGCTGGAAGAAGTCGGCCAGATCTTCTCCGTCACCCGCGAGCGTGTTCGGCAGATCGAAGCCAAGGCCGTCCGCAAACTCCAGCAGCCCTCGCAGACCAAATCACTGGTCGGCTTTCTGGATGGCGCCGAAGTGCCGATTCCCGAGAAGAACGGCAAGGCGACGGAGAGTGCGTGATGAATTCGTGGCCGCGTGCTCAGGGCGCCGACCCCCAGAACGGGCTGTTTTCACGAAAAAACAGGCCGGGCGGCCAGGATCGGCCGAAATAGGTTGTTATCGGCCGGCGGCCGTGCTGAGCCGACTTGTCTGAAATTTCGCGAATTGTGTTGCGATGGCCGCTTGACCGACTACAATAAAGTCTTGGCGCCGTGTGCTGAGTTGAGGCGGATTTCCGTCCCGCTCTTTCCGGCACAAGGCCCTCGCTGCTGTGTTGCCCCATCCATGAATTTGGCCCGTCTACGACGTGGCCCCCTTTTGTTGGAGATCAGCAATGATCAGTCCGTTCTTTCGCTCACGTCATCGTTGCCGTTCTGCCTGCGTAGACCACAAGCCGCGCACGCTGCGTGTCGAACCGCTCGAGCAGCGCTGCATGTTGTCGGCCGGACAGGGCGCCGCGCCGGCGATAACGCTGAACCCCGTGACGCCGTCCGATAGCGACTATTTGCAGCTAATTCGCGGAGAGTTGGAGACCGGCCTCTCTTACGAGGCTGGCCTGCTGTACGTGACCTCGGACGGCTCCGGCACGCACACAACCACACTGGGTAGCCCTGTCAACTTAACCGGCATGCCCGCTCCGTTAAACATTGACGGCGTGGCCGATTTGATCATCACCCGTAGCGACGGCACGTTTCGATGCACCGGGTCGCTGTTGTCGAGCGGTCAGCACGTCCTGACGGCGGCCCACTGCCTGACGAACAGCAGCGGCACTTTGGTCACCAGCCAGATCGAAGCGACGTGGGAATTGGCGACTGGGGATGTCCTGGTCAACAGCACAGCGTTCACGGTTCATCCAGGCTACAACGGCGATTTCTTCAACGTCGGAAACGACTTGGCCATTGTCGAGTTCACCAACCCGATTGATGCTGCGGTGCCGCGCTATGACATCATCGATACGGTTACCACCGAAATCGACGTAGTCAGCGTGAAGGTGGGCTACGGCCGATCGGGATCCGGCAGCCAGGGCGATAAGCTGGCCAGCGGCACGAAGCGGGCGGTTCTCAATGAATATGACAGCGACGCGACCCCGTTCGGTGGCACCCCAGGTCAGGCGAACGTGCTCGCCTACGACTTCGACAGCGGCGACGCCTCGAATGACGGATTCGCGTTCCACTTCGGTTTTGATGCGGATACTGGGTATATGGACGACGAGGGCGGCTCTGCCCCAGGGGATTCGGGTGGCCCGACCTTTTTACACAACGGTTCCAATTGGGTGATTGGCGGCGTGACGTCGTACGGCGTCAAATTCGGCTTCGGCCCGTTCACGTCCGATATCAACAAGAAGCTCGATTCGTCCTGGGGCGAATTCGGCGCCGACACGCGGGTCTCAAGCTTTGCGACATGGATTGCCGACAACACCCAATCGACCGAACCCGACGTGACTCCGCCAGTAATCTCCGACGTAACGGCCAGCAGCATTTCCGGCACGTCCGCCACCATTACGTGGACTACGGACGAAGCGGCCGATTCCACGGTGGACTATGGATTGGCTGCTCTCGATGAATTCTCTGCGGGCGACGCAGCGCTAGTAACCAGTCACAGCATCATTCTCACGGGGCTTAGTGCAAATACAGAATATCACTATATGGTAACGTCGGAGGATGGTGCAAGTAACTCGGCGTCGTCGGCCGACTTCACGTTTTCCACCACGGCTCCCGATTTAACGGCCCCAGTGATCTCCAACGTAGCGGCTAGTGAGATCACGGATACTTCCGCCACCATTACCTGGACTACGGACGAAGCGGCCGATTCCACGGTGGACTATGGATTGACTGCTCTCGATGAATTCTCTGCGGGCGACGCAGCGCTAGTAACCAGTCACAGCATCATTCTCACGGGGCTTAGTGCAAATACAGAATATCTCTACATGGTAACGTCGGTGGATGGTGCGAGTAACTCGGCCTCCGTGGGAGGCTTCACTTTCATGACGTCTGCGGCGCCCACGGTGGGAACTGTTGCGATCGTTGACTCGATTGAATACGCAAGGACGGGTGGCAGGAACAACGATAAACACTTAAACATTACGGTAGCGATTATTGATGATCTGCCGAGTATCGTTGAGGGCGCATCGGTCTCGATTGATCTGTTCCGTGACACTTTGTTCGTTGCTTCGGGCACCGCCACAACGGGGACAAATGGCACTGCGACATTTAGCTTGAAAAACGCGCAGTCGGTGTCGAGTGTCTGCTACAGCACTGTGGTTACCAACGTAACCGCCGCGGGACTTGTCTGGGATGAAATAAGTCCAGCCAGCAGCGAGCCAAGCTGCGGGGGAACCCCTCTCTTGAGCGTCAGGGCAAGCAGCCCGGCGCCCCGCGGCGAACCAGTCATTGCGAAAGCCGATCCGCTGTTCACTGTCGCAGATCTGCTCTCTGGCACGCAGGACGATTCCTCAACCGACGATGCTCCCGTGCGTCGTCGGGCCACCGCTCGTCGGGCCGCGCGGCCGGCTTTTAGCCGCGCCGCGGTGGATGTTTCGATGGAGGCAATGGCCGAGTCGCGCAGCGCCTTGCGACACAGGACCGCTTCGCGGCGGATGGCGGAGGAACTGCCGAGCGAGTTGGAAGAGTTGATCTCGGCGATTTCCTGAGCCGCTGTCGGGAGGGCGTTGTCTAGACTAACAATTGGGGTTGGGTGAATCAGCCGCGACGCGCTAGCGTCCGGTTATCGCGGCGGAACGCTGGGCTATACTGCTCGCCGTTGGGCTTGACGGGCCGCGGGTGGCAGCATGTTGTTGGTGGTCAATCACATCCTGCCACTCCGCGCTGTGCCGTGTTGAATCTTTCGGCGGCAATGTCATTCCCTACGCCTAGCCTGCCGAGCGCCGTTTGCGCCGGCGCATCGGAACGCACAATCCGACGACGCCGATGATTGCCAGTACGACACAGGTCGGCTCCGGCACGACGGTGATTCTGGCGATGAGCACGTCGCCCTGATTGCGCGTGAAATCGCCGATCATCGCCGACCGCCGCAAGCTGATCCAGGTGTTGACGAATCTGCTGGACAACGCCTGTCGCTACACGCCCCTAGGAGGTAAGATCAGCGTGCGCGGAGATCGCGAGGACGGCCATCGTCAAGCAGCTTGTCGAAGCCCACGGTGGACGGGTCGGTGTCGATAGTCTCGACTCGACGATCAACGTCTGGTTTACACTTCCTTGCCACGCAAACGGGAGACCGCAATGAACGACGACCGCCCGAATCCTCCGCCCTCGCAGGATCGTCCGCCCATCATGGCAGCGGCGGTCCCCAATCCCTACGAATTTCCTCAAGCGGAAGTGGCCGACCCAGGAGTCGGACTCGGCGATTCGGCCGGACTGCGCATGATCGTGCCGGTCGGACGTTCGATCTGGGCCATTCTCGCCGGATATCTCGGGCGCTGTTTTCCATCCTGTTGATTCCGGCCCCCTTCGCCGTGTTGTGCGGCCTGCTGGCCATCCGCGAGATGCGGAGAAACCCCAAGAAGCACGGCCTGGGCCGCGCCATCTTCGGAATCGTCTGCGGCTCGCTGGCGATGCTGGCGGCTGCGCTGGCGATGGGCGTGGGCATGTTGAAGTCGTTGGCTGGCTGATTGTTTAACGGCAAGCCGCAGGCGGCTGGGTTTCTAAGCCGGGCGTCCATTCAAAACGCAGTCGCCTGCGGCTTGCCGCTAAACGATGAATAACTGAGACGCGGACTCTACTTCTTCTTGAGGCGACTGCGAGCCACATGTCGCGTCCATTTTGAGTATTTCAAGGCGACCTTCTTGTCGGGCTCTCCCACGAGTTGAGATATGCGACACCGATCAAAGATAATGCCGCCCTCAATCGCGGTAATTCGCCAGTCATTGTCCGAGATAGTGCGCGGCAAGAAGAACAGTCGAATGGGCTCAGGGTAAAATCCGTCGAGGAGCCATTTCTCACGGAAATTACTCGGCTGCAATTCGGTCAGCTTGCCCTTGTGCCAATTCTTTCCTGTAGCGCACTGACCGAAGCCGATCAATTGACTCTGTCGCCGATCCTCGAATGGACGCCAAATGACAACGTCCAAATGAGAATCTTTCTGATCATTGATTCGCCCAGCGTCCGGCCTAACCGTCCCGGCGTTCATTTGCTTGCAGAGTTCCGAGAGCGCTGCAACGAAGCCGTTTCCTTTCTTCCTTGGAAACCCGAACTTTTCGGCGCATACCAAGTTGGCCGCTCCACCGAAATACTCTTTTCCGGCCGATGTCGATAATTCCTCAAATAAACGGTCGCCGTAAGAGCCGCTTGGTCCCGCATGGTGTCCAAATTTGGCGAGCAGCATCTGAAACACATACGGCGACGACTTCCATCCATCAAGAAGCGTAACAGCACCGCCGCTTAGTTCAAAAGGATAGTATCCGTCGTCGCCGCCGCAGGCAGTGTGGCGACGTTCGATTTCCGTCCACGCATTTCCCGCCACTTGTCCACTCTGTTCCCCGCCAAGGTCGAAGGGATTTTCGTCGTCCTCCGGAGCCGTCATCGCGTCGGTCGTGCCCGATGCATGAATCTTCGACGCAAATTCTGTGTACGAACAGATCCCATCATCAGACTGAAATGCCTCTA
This sequence comes from Planctomycetota bacterium, assembly GCA_022564995.1. Taxonomy (GTDB): domain Bacteria; phylum Planctomycetota; class Planctomycetia; order Pirellulales; family JADFKK01; genus JADFKK01. The sequence goes on from JADFKK010000205.1 coordinate 10,132, forward strand.
GCTCGATCCAGTCGGCGTGTTCAACAGGGTCAGCGGTTGCCGCGGGGAGTTCTAGGATGCTCATTGAGACGGCCGCCTACGGCTTCGTCGACCGCGCTTGCCCGAAATACTTCGAACGTCGTCCATGTCATCCAACATGCGGCCGCTTAGCTTGTAAACGTCCTGCCCCATTTCATGCAAGTCGCTCATGCCGTCATATCCGGTATGCAGAGTGCCTGCTGCCTTCTGTAGGAATATCTTTGCCTGTATCAACGATTCGCGAAATAGCCGTTCGTCTCCAAGGCTAACGTCCAGCGCCACGTCAAGCGGCATCCCGCTTCGCAGCGCATCGATACCTCGATCCGTCTTGAGTGTCGTATCGAGCCGTTTTAGGTCCGGGTTCTGGCTTCTGATGAGTGGGCGTACATCAAGCGACTTGCTGCCAAATAGCCAAGTGCATAAATCCCCAAGATTGCCAAGATTGCTCTTTCCTCGTACCGGGTTCGGCTTATAGCTAGTTTTCTCTTTGAGTCCAAGGTATCCCTGAAATCCCTCGTAACTCAATCCCGTATACAGATGCGAAAAATAGAGCCGCTTATTCCAACGATCGGATCGGTTCCACACGCCATGGTCTTCTGCCTGCTGCAATACCATCAGCCCACGATAAAGTCGACTGACGGTCGCGTGTTGATCGCCGATTTTCCGCGAAATCTCCTCCAGCGGCTCGTTGTAAGTATTATGCACCTCGGCAATATAATGTGCCTTGCTCCACGCACCCCATGGCCGTGGTCCGTTGACATGTTTGAAACCAACGTACTGCCATATCTTGCGTCGTGTTGTCAGCACAACAGGGAGCTCTCTCAATGTCTTTCGTACGGAAGCAGAAATGCCAGGCAATTTTGCTTTGACGGTGCGTTGCAGCTTTGAATCCAGTAATAGCTTCACAGCGGCTAATCGCCGATTGCCTTCGATTACGACATAGTGATCGTCGCTTTTTCGTTCGGCATACAATACTTCGTGTGCGTAAAAACCATTGGCAGCGATGGACATCGCGATCTCTTCGACCGCCATCTCTCTCCAAAGCACTCGGAGGATTTCCACTTCGTCAGAATCCGACACTAAGCTTGTTTCAACAAGACGTGGATTCTTCAAATCGAAGAACAATACATCGGGCGAAAGCGGCAGGACGTCGTTCTTTTGAACTTGTCTGGCAGTGGCTTTTTTCTTCGCCATGGTCTCACCCTCGACAGTCGTATCGCCGACATCCCGACAGCAACGGAACTATACATTATCTACATCGGCGAATGAAGTGGCAAGCATGGGCGAAATCAACATTCCCTCACGACTAGCCGGGTTTTCGCCACCTTTTTTTCAGAGACAGTCGGCGGTAGAGTTCGTCCTCGGCGACTCCCGTTGATTAGGTGTTCTCTCTCTTGGGATTCGGCGTCAGTCGTTCTGCCTCTCTGAATGACGATCCTCAGCGATCCGCTCGATCGCTTCATCCATTTTCGGCACGCGTCGGCTCCAATGGAATCGCTGCATCGGCAAATCGGCAGGGAGTTGTTCGGGCGAAATCGCCAATTGCTCCAGCCGCTTGGCCAGCGATTCAGCCGTGCCGTCGTAAAAATACTCATCGCGAGAATTGGCGTCGCTGGCTGCGAGCAATTCCGGATACGCCAAGCGTCGCGGCAGCAGCGGATAGGCGCCGGCCGTGATCGCCTCGACGGCGGTGATGCCGAAGAATTCGTGCTGGGCGGTGGAGACGAAGACGTCGCATTCGGACAGGGCGGCTTCGTAGTCGGCGCGGCTCGATTGATAGCCCCAGCGGTCGATGCTGGCGGCGAATTCCTCTTTGGCCTGGGCGAATACCTCCGGCACTTCGCGGAAACTCTCGCCGATGACGCTCAGACGAAAGTCGACGCCGCGCCCGGCGAGCAGACGGATCGCCGCGAAAAATGTTTCAGGGTCTTTATCGAACTCCCAGCGGGCGGCCCAAAGGATGCGCAGCGGGCCGGGCGAGCGGGGGCCACGGGGCGGAAACTCATCGACGCCGGGCGGTTGGATCGAGGATCGCTCGCGGATGCGATCCGGCACGTCCGGCAGATTGTAGCCGGGCATCCGCGCGAGCAATTCCGCCAGCGCGGCCAGCATTTCGTCGCGATGAAACGCCGAGTTCCACCACACGGCCTCGGCGGACAGGGCGGTGAGCATGTTGCAGAAGCCGAAGTGGACGTCTCTTTCGTCGTGATGTTTCGTCGGATAAGTGAGCTGGTTTTCGTGAAAGTAAACCACCGCCGGCAACCGCGGCACATCGGCCGGCAATAGCCCTCGCCATTCGGCCAGATTGAGCATGTCGCTGCAAAACACTGCGTCCCATCGCTCGCCGTCGCGATGCCGGATCGCCACCTCACCGGCCAGCGTGATCGGCGCGTGCCGCATCCGCCACTTCCAGCGATAAGCCGGCAAAGTCAGCAGCGTCCAATCGTGCCGGCTTCGCGACACCCAGCCATCGAGAAACGCCCGATGGCTGCCGCCGTAATAAGGTTCCAGGGCAAGGATTCGCATGGGAAAACTGGCAATTTGGGGTCGCTCGTTCACGACCCGCGAATTGAACGGCTTGTGGAGGCGGCAGTCTGAGCGAAATCGGACTTATCTTTTGTCCCGCTAGACGAAATCGTCGGGTATGATGTTCTGCTGGGCCAAGTGCCGAATCCGCAGCACGAGAACTTGGTTTGGGCGGACGACAAACACAGCCCGGTGTGTGGGCTTGGCGCCCAGGCCATAATTGAGCTGTCGCGCCTCAAACACGAGAAGGTCGTTTTCAGATGCCAAAGCGCAACGCTGAGGATTCTCGCTCAGGCTGCGCAAAGCATCAATGAAGCCTTGATACCAGCGTGACGCTTGCTCGGGGGAGCGATGCGTCTCCCACCAAGTGCAAGCGTCATCGAGTTCCTCGAAAGCCCGGTCCGTGAGAGTTACGAGGTAGCTCATGTTTCCCGCGGAAAGCCGTGCTTGCGACGAATTTCGGCATCGACCTCATTCAGCGGCCTCACGCGACCAGCCTGGACGTCGTCCATACCCTGTTGAATTGCCGTCGCCTCGGCAGTTTGACGCTCTAGCAAACGCAGCGCCGCTCGCAGCACTTCGCCCTCGTCGGCAAAGTGACCCGTGGCCATGCACACGTCAATCTGTTGAACGATATCGGGGGAAAAATCAGATGCCATGTTTCACCTCCTCCAGGGGATAGCCTAACCTATAAACCCCGGCCGCGTCAAACTCGCGTCGGCCGCGCCTCTTCCGTCCCTCCATGCCCCACGCGAAAATCGTTCTTGCCGGTGCGATCTTTTCCGCGCAGCAGCCACAGCGGACGGGTCGAGAAATCGACGACGTAGCCGGCTTGATTGCCGGGCTCGAAAACTGTGCGGTCGAAGTGCGAGCTGCCGGGCAGATAGCGAACGGCCAAGCCGGCCCGACGATGGGGCGAGCGGTTGGCGTTTGATCCGTGAATCAGATAGACGTCGTGCAGCGACATCTGCCCGGCCTTCAGTTCGACATCGACTGCTGCGGCCGGGTCGAACTGGCCGTCGGCGACGCGCTGGTTCAGCGTCAGGTCGTCGCGATCTTCCTTGACGTGCCGATACAATTTCGGCGGACGATGCGAGCCGGGGATCACGCGCAGGCAGCCGTTTTCGCGCGTGCTATCGTCGATCGCCACCCACAGCGTGCAGGTGGCCAGCGGGCGAATCGGCCAGTAATGTCCGTCCTGATGCCAGGGCACCTCCATGCCATCGCCGGGCGGCTTGCAGAAGGCTTGGCAGCCCCACAGGATCACATCGGGTCCGATCAGTTGTTCGACCAGATCGACCAGGGCGTCGTCGCGGGTCAGATCGAAAAACTCACGATCGCCGGTCACGCCTTCGGTCGTCGGGCCGGTGATGTGAACGCTGACCAATCGCTCCGGCCGCGTGTCGGGATTCGACTCGATCACGCGATCCAGGGCGTCGCGCAATTGGGCAACGCGCTCGTCCGATAGTCGAAACTTTGGCACGACGTAGCCGTCGGCGTGGTATTGCTCGATCTCTTGCGGGGTTAGCTTAGCCATGACAACATTACACACGCGACGGACGGCGTTGGCAAGGCTCACCCCGCCACGCGCCAACGACTGCGGAACAGCCACATCATGGTGCCCAGCAGGCCGGCGTTGCCCAGCAACGTGAAAATCAGGTGCCCGTAGAAAACCCGTCGGTTTCCCTCGCGCGGCGGCACGTTCGGAGAGCCGACGTCGAGCGGCAGCGCGAACGCCGCGGAAAACGGGCTGGTGATGCCGGTGACGACGACGTTGCTGGTGGGCTGCCCACCCAAGAACATATCGGCAAACTTCTCCGTGGCGGGCGGTAGAAAAAACAGCACGGCGAGCAGCACGTAGGTGACCATCAAACTGGTCACCGTCTTTTGAAACACCACCGAGCAGAACAGCGCTAGGATCGCCGTGGTCAGACAGGCCAGCATCACGATGACCAAATAACCGGCCATCGCAGCCAAGTTCGACCAAAACGCCGGCACCATCACACAGGCCAGCAGCAGCGGCCAGAGCACGAACGAGGTCAGCACGCCGGTGACGCGCAAGCCCGTGATCAGCTTGCCCCAGAGAATCTGCCACGGCGAGACGGTCGTGGTCAACAACAGGTCGAGCGTTTGCCGCTCGCGCTCGCCGGTGATGCTGCCGGCCAGAAACACGGGCCCGACCAACATGGTGAACAGCAAGGCGTAACTGACGTACCACGGCGCCCATTCCGGATACCAAAACAGACAGACCGCGATTAGCGGAAACGAAACCAACAGGCTGATCTGAATCACCACGCGAACCATCAGCGTGCCCTGGCTGAACAGGTCGCTGCGGAGTTCCTTGTCGTAAACCGGGTTCACTCCGTCGTCCATCAGGTCGGTCCGCTGGGCCGGCACAAACAGCCGGTCGGGGAATTGATCGCGCTGGATGTACAGACCAACCGCTTGTTTCGATTCGCCCTCGATGTCAACCACGTCTTCGCCGCCGGAACCGACGTCGGGCGGGTGCAGCAGGCGGCGGCTGGTCTGCAAAAACAACAACGTGACCAGCGCTCCGCAGCCGGCCGGCAGCAATGTCAGCGTGATGAACAGCCGCAGCGCGGGCGAGTCTTCAAACCAGTTCCACATCAGCACGCCCAGCAGCACCAGCGGCAACACAAGCAGGTACGAAACGACCAGCGCCGAGGCGGTCCGCTTGAAATAGCTGCTGCACGCCAGGCTCAACATGCCGAACGTGCAGACCGAAACGATCAGACCGAAGTAAGCGGCCAGCACCTCGTACAACGACACGCCGCCGAGCGGCAGACAGAGCATCACAATCGGCAGCGACGAGAAGACGAGAATCGCCAAATGACACAGCGACGCCATCAGCTTGCCGAGCACAATCGCCCCGGGCCGCAGCGGGCTGGCCAGCAACATTTCGTAGGTCTTGCGTTCCTTCTCGCCCGAGATTGCCCCGGCCGCAAAGCTGGGGGCCATCAGCGAGGCCAGCACGTACTGGCCCAGAAAGAACATGTTGACCAACCCCTTGGCCGCCGCCGAGTTGGTCATGTCGAGCTGCCGCTCCGCAGGCCAGGCGAGATAAACCACCCCGCCCAGCAAGGCCAGATAGATCGCCAACAGCACAAAGGCCCGCCCCATGCGCAGGTTCACCAGCAGTTCGCGCTGCAGGACGGGATTGTTGATCAGGAACATGGCAGGGCGGGGGAGCAGCGGATTGACACGATACAGGATATCAGATCGTCCCCCCGTACGAAAATGGGTTAATTCGGTGCGATCTTCGCATCCACCAGTGACGTTCCGCCGCCACCCGGGCTTGTCCTGGGCTGTTCAAAATTTGGGGTTGCCCCGCAAGAATGGGGTTGGTGAATCGAGGCATTTTTGTTCCACTTTTATACTCGAAAAACTCACGTGGAGCAAATCAAGATGTCCGCCTTTGAGCACCGA
>JADFKK010000206.1 GCA_022564995.1 Planctomycetota bacterium
TCTCGGCAGCCGTGTGCGTGCCGATTTCCAGCCCGAGCACGCTGCTCGGGACGCTGTGGATGCTGGCCGATGAGCCGCGGAGCTTCACCGATCGAGAAACCAATCTGGCCGAGATCATCGCCGGACGCATCGCGTCAGACTTGCAATGCGAGGCGCTGCTCAACGAGGCCCTGCAGGCGGTCGATCTAAGCCGCCAGCTTATCTCCGCCGAGCAATCGCAGCAAAACGCTCTGCCCCAGATCGCGCCGCTGGCCGACGCCTGGGAAGTGGCCGGAGACAGTTGGCAAGGCGGCCCGCTCGGCGGTGCGTTTCACGATTGGTTTGCTGTCGATGATAATACGCTGGCGCTCGTCGCCGGCAGCGCCACAGGCCGCGGAGTCGAGGCGGCGCTGGCAGCCAGCGAGTTACGGGCTACCGTGCGGGCTTTCGCTGCGGGCGATCACGACGCGGCCAGCCTCGTGCGGCGGGTCGACGAGGCCATCGCTCGCGGCAGCGCCGGAGACCGCCGCGATCATCTCTGTTATGCCCTGCTCGACGCCGACATGGGCCGCGTTCGATACGTCACCGCCGGAGCGATGGGCATCATGGTCGTCGGCCCCGATGGCTGGCAGTCGCTGTCGCAGCCGCTGTTAAAATCGTCGGAGACCATCGGCACACCATCTGCCGCCGCCCGCGAGCAACACCTGCGGGTGCTCCGCCCCGGCGAATCGCTGGTCGTCTACAATCGAGCCGCGTTGGCAGGATCGTCGGCGAAGAATTCGATCAACGAGTCGACGCTGGCCGAGTGGTTGTCAAACGAGCAAGACCGCACCGCCGCCAGCAAAATCGAGCGGCTGCGGCAGCAATTGGACCAACTAGACGACGGTGCGACCGCCGGCGATCGCACGCTGCTGATCGCCCGCTACCGTGGCTGAAAAAGGGGGAAATTCCAATTTCCGCGGGCCGAAGCTTCGGTTCTGTCTCAAAACATCAGCCGCGACGCGCTAGCGTCCGGTTCCGTGGGGAGATAACCGTGGGCTAGCGCCCCAGCGGCTGATGAGAAACACGAATCCAAGGTGTTTTGAGACAGAGCTTCGTGTTGTGGAACCCTTGAGTCCAGAAATTGGACTTATCCCCTTTTTCCACACCGCGCCGCGCGATAGACTAGCAGGCCTTGAAAAAACCGCTGGGGCTGTGGCGGAATTGGCAGACGCGCCAGGTTGAGGGCCTGGTCTGATTTAACTCAGGTGCTGGTTCGAATCCAGTCAGCCCCATTTAGCGGAAAAAGGGGACAGGTACATTTTGCCGGAACGGCCCGGAGGGTGCTTCGCACAAAATGTACCTGTCCCCTTTTTCCCGCAATTAGCTTTTCGGCAAAAACACGATGACGCGGGTGGCTGGCGGCTGAGCTTGCGAAGCCCCCAGACCGTTATCCCCTGAAACGCCGCCGCTCGAACGTCCGACCCCGCCGCTCGAACGTCTCCTGCTCGCCCATCGCCCGGTCCACCGCCACGGCCTGCAAACGCCGCATCCCGCCGTAGGTTCCGCCTGCCGGGCGAGACCCCGCCGCATCGCGTCGCGCCGCCCGTAGGTTATGCTTCAGCATAACAACACCATCACTCGTGTTCGCAGTAACCGGATTTATCCGGTCCCCTTTAACCGGCTGAAGCCGGTCACTACGAACCGCCGCCGCCACCGCAGCAGCAGCCGGCCCCGGCCCAGTCCAGGCCGCCAGCAACACGGTCAGATCCTCAAAGTTCACCGGCGTAGTGTCCGCATCGACCAGATTCCCCTCCGCCGCCGAAACATCCTGATTCCAAGCCGCCAACAACACCGTCAAATCCTCAAAGTCGACGAACCCGTTACCGGTCAAGTCGGCGGGCAAAACTGTCGAGCCAACCGTCCAAGTCCGCACCACCGCGTCGGCCTCGTCCTGCCAGACGCCGGCATAGTTCATGCCGACCACTTCGAGACGGTGGGCGCCGTCGGCCAGATCGGTCAGTTCCAGCAGCTCGTCGACCGAGATCGCATCGCTCCAAGGCGCGCTGTCGAGGCGGAACTGATATTCGATGACGCCGGGACCGTCGACGGTAAAGGTAGCAAAGTCTTCCTCCACAACTGCCGGCACATCGGAGACCGTCGCGCCGGCCGGAACCAACGCGCCCAGGTCGAGCCCATGCACGCCCGCCCCAATCGCCGGCGACCCGGGCAACAACGAGAAATCGCCACCCGCCACGTCCGCCAACATCGGATCGCCGCAAAGAATGTTCGTCCCCAGGTCCATGATCGTGCCGTCACGCTGGCCGATCACGTCACCGCAGCGTTCGGTCGAAAGCAGCGTATTGCTCACAATCAGGTCCGAGGGTGAGCCGGGGTTGCCGCTTTGCGCCGTGTCCGGATTGCCGAAGATTCGCTCCGGCACGCCGACGATGATGTTGCCGTCCAGATGGGCCCCGCGGCCGGGATCGTCGCGGTTGACGATCACCAAGTTGACCACCGAATACTCTTGCAACGTGCCGTTGCCTGGGTCCGGGCCGTCGGGCGTGATGCCCACGATCGTGTTGTGCTCCAGCACGACAAAGTTGTCGTTCTTCAAGTTGATGACGTGCTCCACGTCGACAAACACGTTACGGACCAGGACGATCGTCGCGCCCGCCGGACCGTCGCCCGTGCTGATCGCGTTGGTGTGTCCGCTGCTCGTGTTGAACTCGTCCCGCCGGGCGTGCATGAAGATGTTGCCCTCGATGTAGGCGTCGCCGCCCAGGTCGAGCATCTCGTCCGACGCGCCCATGAAGACGTTATTGAGCACCTGCAAGATCGGCGCGGGCCGCACCGGGCCGGAGAAATCAATGATGTCGTTGTGCCCCTTGTTCGTGCCGAACGTATTGCCTTCGATGATCATCTGCCCGCCCGCCATGATGCCGGTGCCGTTGATCATTTCCACGACGTTGTTATCGCCCCCGCCGGGCGACTGGCCGGGTCCGAAGCGGTCGGGAAAGATGCTGTTGCGAATGATCGCCGATGCATCAACGACGCGGACGTAGCGGCGTCGCGACCCGGCGAACGTCACGTGGTCGATCGAAATCACCGAAGCAAACGCCCCGATCGACCCGTCGCTCGATTGGGCATCGTCGATGTCGACATAAGCAAAGATGTTGTCTTGCAATGAGTTTCGCACGTGAATTCCGTCCCACTTCGTCCCCTCCGTCACGCCGGCCAGCCGAATCCGCTGCTCGGGCGTTCCCACCGCGACAATTCGCCCCCCGCGCACCGTCATCTCCACGCCCGGCTCGAAGAGCACCTCCACGCCCGGCTCAATCGTCAGCGTCACGCCCGCCGGCACCGTCACATCGCCGGTGACCCGCCACGGCCCGCTGCCGGCGCGCAGTACGGTATCCTCGGTGATCGTTCCAGAAAGTTCCGGAATCACGATCACGCTGAAATTCACTACAAAATCGCCCCCCGCCGTCCCATCGCCCGAGGGAACCGTTGTCGTCGCATTCCGTTCACCGTCCAACTGCTTGCCCGACGCATCGGCAAGTCCACCCGCGCCACTGCGGAGCGTTAGCACGTATTGGTCGACCGGTAGACTGGAGAACGTGGCCGTCAACGTGGAAGTGCTGGCCCGGTACGTGACCGACGTGGGGACGAGTTCGCCCACGGTGCTGCCCACGAGATGCACGTTGGCGGCGACCACGCTGGCGGCGTCGAGCGACTCGTCGAACCGCGCGGTATAGGTGAGCCCGCCGACGTTTACCACGTCGCCGTCGCGGACCGACGAATCAATCACCCGCGGCGGGCCGCTCTCCATTAAAAAGCCGACGACGAAATCACCGCCGGCCGTGCCGTTGCCGGAGGGGACCGTGGTCGTCGGGTGCCGCTCGCCGTCCAGTACATTGCCCGCGATATCTCTGAATCGATTCGTGCCGCTGCGGAGCGTGAGCGTGAAAAAGCCGTCGGGCAGGTTGTCGAAACCAAGCATAAGAGTGGACGATACGTCGTCGTACTCGAATTGCGTCGGGGCGAAAACGGAGTTGCGCTGACTCACCAGTCGCACGTCGGACGCGTCGAGCAGGCTGGCCAGCAACGGCTCGCTGAACTGGGCAGTGTACACAAACGTGTTGGTTGAGAGCACGTCATTCTGCAGGATCGACGAGGCGATCACGCGCGGGCCGTTCGTGTCCACCGTGAACGCGGCGTTGAACGGGTCGATCGCCGTCCCCTGCAGATCGAGGATCGCACCACCGGCAATGTCGACGGTGTGCATGCCGTCGCCCAGCGCCGGCAGGGTGAAAACCACCGTGTCGCCGTCAGGCACGCTGGCGAACGCCGTGACGGGCGTGCCGTCGACCAGCAGATCACCCGGTTGGAGCGTGGACAGATCGACCTGATCGTTGAAGTTAACCTCGAAGGTCGTCGTCGTCGTCGTTAGCGCGCTGCCGTCGGCGGGCATGGTCGAATCCACGAAGAACGGCGGCAACCCGCCGGTGAACCCGGACACGTGCAGCACGTATTCACCCCTCGTACCCCCCGCCTCGAACAGGCGCACGGTGTACAGGCCGCTCAGCGTGGCGGAGTGGTTCAGCAGGGCGTTGCGCCCATCCGCTGCGCCATTGTCGTCGACCGCGACCAAGGCGCCGGTTGGATCGAACAGCTCGATCGACGGGTCCAGGTCGTTGACGAACTGGCCGGGCCCGTCGGCCGGGGTCGTCGTCGACATCGTCAACATATCTCCGGCATTTACCGAGACGCTGAAGAAGTCGTCAGAGCCGACGACGAAATTGACGATCTGCCCGGCCTCGATGGCCGTCAATCCCTCGGTGGCGCCCAGACCCAACTCGACGAGTTGTGCCGCCTTGTCCACGGCGTCGGCGCGGTTGGCGCTTTGGGCCGCGAAATGCATGATGATTTGCGTCGCGCCCGGCGCCAACGTCAGGTCGTACCTATAGCTGATATCGTCGCCAAGCGTGCTGGCCGCGGCCGGGCCCAACCCCCCGGGACCAGCCATGACGTGTAAGATCGTCGGGTCGCCGCTACCGTCGGCGTCGTCCGTGACGAGCCAGTTGTCATTGGCGTCGAATCTGGCGTCGCCGCTGGATGTGGCGACCAGGACCGTGCCGCCGTCGGAACCCAGGTTCGTGTTGATCGTGAGGGAATAGGCCTGTGTCGATTCGGTGTTGTTGGTGACGATTTCCAGAAAGCGGGCGAAACCCTGGTCGTCTGGAACGTAGATCTTGCGCGTCACCTCGACGCTGCCGACCAGCGCGGGGCCGATCACGATCTCGCGGCGGTTCTCCTCAGTGTTGCCCGTGGAGAAGCCGGGAAACCCACTGTGTCTTAGGCCGCCGTCAAATGCGTCACTGGTCCCGTTGATGATATTCCCATCACCCTGAATATCCCAGAGGAACCCTTCGCCGTCTGTCAGATTGACACCCAGGGGCGTAGGTCCGGACGAACCCGTCGAGCTACCAACGCCGACATGGCCCAGCACAGTCCCCGACGTGCTGATGTCCTGCGCCTCGGGCGGCAAATCGTCGTTGGATTCGCTGTCGAAGTCCGCGTCGCGTGTGACCACCAGACTGTAATCCGCATCCGCCCCCGTTACACGCACGTAGTACGTGCTGGCAACGCCGTCGCTGGTGCCGTCCACAAAGTTGTTGATCACCCGCTCGGCGTTCGCCGCGCCCACGCCACTAGCCAGATGCGTCGTGCCATCACTGGCGTACAGGTCCAACAACAGGCCGCTGCCGGTCAACGCCGTTAACGCCAAACTTGCCGACTGGCCGTCAGCAAGCTCGAAACTGTACCAGTCAGGCATCGAAGGTGTCTTGACGGATACCAAAACGTCGTCGATATTCCAGCCGGGAAATGTTACGGAACCGTCGGTCGGGCCCATGGACCAGCGAAGACGGACATCGGGCTGATCGTCCGCAATCGCAGAGATGTCGAAGGTCTGCGGCGTCCATGTACTGTCCACACTCGACCCAGTCCAGACGGTCGTCCAGTTGGAACCCCCATCGTTGCTGACCTCGATGCCTGCATTATCGCAACAGAACTCAAGCCCCAGCCAACGCATGAAGGACAACGAGACGCCCGTAGCTCCGAGTGTTGAGAATGATGGGGTCGTGGCGTATTGCACTCTCAGGTTGTCCGGGTAGTCGCCACGGAGGTTGTAGCCAACAACATTGGGCCCGGTGAATCCGGACAGCGGGTCGCGATTGTTCGACCCGCGGCCCGTCGGTTGTCCATACCGCCAGCCTCCTTCCAAGTCCCAGCCCGGATCGACGTCCATGTTGGCTTCATACACGGGTAAAACTCCAAATTCCAAGCTACCCAGCACCGCCCCGCGCTCGGCGGAGCCGACCAGCGGGATGAAACTGGCCGCCAAGCTCTGGGCCGTGCTCGAGTCGTCGTTAGTCGCCCCGCCGTGGGACTCCGCCTCAACCGCCGCATTCAACAACACTCGGCTGTTGAACGCGCCGACACGGCCATCGACTCCTGAAACGGTTATCGTGTACGTATCGGTCACCGCAATGGGCAACGTCTGCAGCAGCAACGTCTGGTCGGCCGTAGCGGCAGTTGCCGAACCCACCAGGACACCAGCGGAATCGCGAATTTCCAGGGCAGCCCGAAGTCCACCCAGGGGCTCGATAAACACCGTGACGGACTGTCCGGCGTCGAGGACCACTTTCAGCGTGTCGACATCGCCGACCGCCTCGCTGCTACGCCGCGCCGCGGTTTGGTAGACGAGGCTTCCAGTCGGCGCGAGCGGCGCCAGCGGCAGCGGATAACCCGTGCGAAATGGGTCAATGTTCTCGTACCACGCGATCTTGTCGTCATTACCGGATGCGCTGAGCACGTCGAGGTCGCCGTCGCCGTCCACGTCCGCCGCAAACACGCTTCTGGCCCCACTGGCGGTGGTGCTGATCGTGTGGGCCGTGAAGAGGGCGCTGCCGTCGTTCTCGTACCACGCGATCTTGTCGTCCCACACGGACGCGCTGAGCACATCGATGTCGCCGTCGCCGTCCAGGTCCGCGGCAAACACGCTAGCGGCACCATCGGCGGCGGTGCTGATGGTGTGGGCCGTGAAGAGGGCGCTACCGTCGTTCTCGTACCACACGATCTTGTCGTCACCCAAGGACGCGCTAAGCACGTCGATGTCACCGTCGCCGTCCAGGTCCGCCGCAAACACGCTAACGGCACCATTGGCGGCGGTGCTGATGGTGCGAGCCGTGAAGCCTTCGCTGCCGTCATTCTCGTACCACGCGATCTTGTCGTCAGCGGAGGACGCGCTGAGCACGTCGATGTCGCCGTCGCCGTCCACGTCTGCCGCAAACACGCTCTGAGCCCCACGGGCGTCGGTGCTGATCGTGAAGGCCGTGAAGCGCTGGCTGCCGTCGTTCTCGTACCAGACGATGTTGGAGAAGGACGCGCTGAGCACGTCGATGTCGCCGTCGCCGTCCACGTCCGCCGCAAACACGCTAGTGGGCGAACCGGCGGTGCTGCTGATCGTGTGGGCCGTGAAGCCTTCGCTGCCGTCGTTCTCGTACCAGACGATCTTGTCGTCCCACACCGACGCGCTGAGCACGTCGATGTCACCGTCGCCGTCCACGTCCACCGCAAACACGCTTCTGGCCCCACTGGCGGTGCTGCTGATCGTGTGGGCCGTGAAGCCACCGCTGCCGTCGTTCTCGTACCAGGCGATCTTGTTGTCCCAGATGGATGCGCTGAGCATGTCGATGTCACCGTCGCCGTCCACGTCCGCCGCAAACACGCTTCTGGCCCCATTGGCGGCGGTGCTGATGATGTTCTGCCCGTCAAACACGCCGGGCGCCACACCGGGCGGGCGGATCGTGAGCAGATAATCCTCGACTTCGCCGTCCGAGGCCGGTCCGCCCAGGCCCAAGTCGCCCGCGGTGCTCAAGCGGAATCGCGCGTAGGTGTTGCCGCTCGCTGCCCAGCTCGGCACGTCGAACTCTAGGGCGTTGTCGCCGCTATTGACGGACGCGTGATCGAATATCTGCTCGCCCGGCCCGCCCCAGTTGCCATCGCCGTTGAAGTCGATCCAGGCGTCAAGCTTAGCACCGTCCGGCGCGTTCTGCACGTTGACGGTCACCCTCGTGTCGAGCTGGCCCACACGAATCGAGCCGAACGTCACCCCATCCTCGTCCGCTCCGTCGCCGTTCGCATCGCTTGTGGGCTGTCCGTCGGCTTCCTCGTCGCGTGAAGCACCAAGCATTGGGCCAATCGCCTCGTGACGCGCGCCGTCATCGGCCAGCGTCGTTGGATATGGATCGCGCGCATCGCCAAAATCGAATCCGGCCACCACGGCCAACATCCGACGATCTTCCAAGGGCTCAAGCAGCAGTTTGCGGGAGAAAAGGGACCGGCGAACGGTGGGGGCGCTGGTTCGCCGGCGCCGCGGCGTGTGGCGTTTGGACATGGGGGCCTCCAGGCAATTGCTGACGAAGCGGAGATTCCGGCGCCGGGGTTCTGCCGACCCCAGCAGGCAGCCGTCATTGTAGCCGGGGGATCGGCCGTTGTCGTGGAAAAAGCGAAGAAAGCAGAGGGCGGAGGGCGGAAAAAGCGGAACGGGACTGCCTAACTTCTAGCTCCCGACTCCTAACTCCTCGATCCACACCCCTCGATCCCCGATCCCCGTGTCGCCGTCGGAGACGCCTCCTACAGGGCGCTGGAATTATGCAAAGGGCGATTGGGCTTGTTTTGGCACCCGGATGGCGGAAGGGATTTGCAATTTGCAATTTGGGATTTGAGATTTCAAGCAGGGAAACAAGAGGTTTGCGGGCGGGCGCGGTGGGAGTTTTGCAACGGGGGTGTTTGCACAATGGGGATTATGCAACGCGCGCCCGGGCTGAATTATGCAAAAATCGGCCGGCCGGGTTTGCAAAAAGATTGGCGGATTGTCATTTAGAACCGTTGAGAATCAATCGGCCACTCTATTTTCGAATCAACAGCCGGGCCAACATCGCCCTCGGCAAATCGGGCTTGAGCAGCGAGACATGGCGCCCCAGCGACGCCAGCGCGGCTTGGGCCGCTAGATATCCGCTGCGGACGGCGGATTCCATGGTGGCGGGCCAGCCGGTGGCGGTCCAGTCGCCGGCGAGGAAGAGGTTGGGGATGGGGGTTG
The DNA here is from genome assembly GCA_022564995.1 of Planctomycetota bacterium. Classification (GTDB taxonomy): domain Bacteria; phylum Planctomycetota; class Planctomycetia; order Pirellulales; family JADFKK01; genus JADFKK01. Next base: position 9,128 of record JADFKK010000206.1, read on the forward strand.
TTTGCGACGGACGCAGGCGGTCGACTCCGACGCACACAGAGAAAACGGCGTGTGGCTGGGTAACGATACGATGGCGCAGCAGGCGAGCCGCGCCCGCAGCAGGCCACACCGAAGCCAACTCGTCGTGAACTTCGGCGGCGATTTCGTCGCGGTCGCGGCCGGCCAAGTCGCGCGAGGCGCTAACGACAACCTGGTAATAATGCTCCGGCGGTTCGGCGTTCTGAGCTCCGTGGTTGAACACCCATTGGCTCAGCCGATCGATCAACACCGCGTGCGGCAGCGTCGTGATCGGGCGGTCGAACCAAAGATGGACCGCGGTGATGGGTGCCGATTCAATTTGATCCAGCAAATGAAGCTGCGGAAGCGCGCCGGCCAGTGACGAAGCAAGCAACGCGCCGACTCGCCGCCAGGGAACGGCCACGATGACGGCGTCGTAGTGCTGCCGCGTGCCGTCGGCGAAACAGACCTCTTGCACCGCCCGCTCGTCACCTTCCAGCGATGTTACCGAGGTGCTCAAGTGAACCGCAACGCCCCGCGCCGCCAGGACGTCGATCATTCGGCGGCCGTACATCTCGCCGAGAGCGACCGTTGGCACTTCGATCTCGTAACCTCGCCGCGAGGCGAGAAAGCCGTCGACAAACACCTTGCGAGCCGCGGCGAGCGAGGCCCGATCGACCGTTTCGCTCAGCGCACTAACCAACACCACCGACCAGAAGCGATCGATGGCTCGCTGCGATTGGCGCTGGTCGCGCAGCCACTGGCCGACCGTCGGACCCTCTTCGGCAGCCGCCGACGACATCCGCATCAACCGCCCCATCGCCCGGCCGATGCCGATCTTTTCGCCGAGCGATAAATAGCCGAGCTTCCACAGCGCCGGGGCCAAATGTAGCGGCGCCGGAAGCCAACGCGAGGCGGCCAGCGGAAAGTGCCGGCCATCGGGGCCGATGAAGTGCAACACGCGGTCGCGGCGAAAGCAGTCGGCGATGTTGACGCGCCGGCAGAAGTCGGCCAGATTGGTGCAGCAGCCCATGCTGACGTGCTGGCAATGATCGATCAGTTCGCCCGACGCAGGATCGGCGAACGACCCGGCCCGTCCGCCGAGTCGGGCCGTGGCCTCGAACAGCTCGACGCCAATTCCCTCGTCGGCCAGCGCCACCGCCGCGGCCAGCCCGGCCAATCCGCCGCCGATGACGGCTACCTTGTAGGAGGCGCCTCCGTCGGCGACAACGTCCACCTTGTAGGAGGCGACTCCGTCGGCGATCCGTCGGCGGGCGCCGCGAGCATCGCCGTCGGAGACGCCTCCTACAGAATTCGATGCGGGCGAATCAGACACAAGCGAGGCTCACGGGGCGGTCGTTTCATCGGCCACTGGCTCGCTTTCGCGGCGGTCGCTCAGACGAATCCGTGGTGTCCATAACATCCAGCGGGCCGCGATTCGTGCCTTGTGCCAACGAGAAAGCGTAACGGGCCGAGAAAACACGTCGCCGTCGCGGCGATCGATCTCCGCCAATAGCGCACGGTATGTGGCCATCATGGCGCCCAGCATTTTTCGTCCGCGGGGTTCGAGCCAGGTGTGTAACTCGACGGCCGATTCGTAGAGCTGGCGAGCCCGCTGAACTTCAAACTGCATCAACTCTTTGAATGGCTCATCGACGATGCCGCGGCGCAAATCGGCGGCCGAACAACCAAATTTTTCTAAGTCTTCGCGCGGCAGATAGATGCGGCCCCGCTCGGCGTCTTCTTTTATGTCGCGGAGGATATTAGTCAGTTGAAACGCCAGCCCGCAAGCGTGGGCCGGCCGATGCGCGCCTTCGCCGTGAAATCCCCAGACGTGCATGCAGCAGAGGCCGACCACCGTGGCGACGCGGTAACAATACTGCTCCAGGTCGGCGAAGGTTTCGTATTGACATTCGTCCAGATCCATTTCGACGCCGTCGATGACCGCCAGCAGATACTCGTGCGGAATCTGATAGCGTGTGACCGTGTCGGCCAGGGCCGGCAAAATGTCGTCGTCGAATTCGTAACGCAGCGCCCGCTCCAACGATCCGCGCCAAGCCTCGAGCATCGCCCGCTTCTCTTCGAGCGGTTCGTCGCCATCGCCGATATCGTCCGTCCGCCTTAGAAAAGCGTACAGCCCGCACATCGACTGTCGCTGCTGAGCGGAGAGCATCCGAAACGAGAAATAAAAATTCGACGCCGACTGCCGGGCCAGCTTGCGACAGAGGGCGTAGCTTTTGGCGGTGACATCCATTTCTGTAGCCCTTGATATTGCAACGTCCGCGACGTGCATCGCCGTGGGGACACGGCGGCTCCGTTTTATTTTCGTAGTGTCCACCACGTGCGCAGCAGCAACTTTAACTTGCCGGCGCGCGAGACGGTCGGTCGGACGCTCCACACGTCATAGTCGACTTGGCGGATGGCGTCCAGCACCGCCAGGCCCCCGGCGACGAACAAAGCGACGTCGAGGCGCAGCGATCGCGGAACCTGCCCTATAAGCGGACGACCGGCACGCAAGAACCTCTCGGCCCGATCAACCTCGGCGGCAAGCATTTGCCGAAACGCCCCGTTCGCCTGGCGCTGCTCGAACATTGCCTCGTCGTAGCCCGCCTTGCGGAGGCTTTCCGCCGGCAGATAAATACGGCCCATTTCCCAATCCCGGGCCACGTCTTGCCAAAAATTGGCGAGTTGCAGGCCCGTACAGATCGAATCGGAAAGCTGCTCGTTCGTCTCATCGCAGCAGCGGCCCAAGTACAGCACCAGCCGACCGACCGGATTGGCCGAGTAGCGACAATAATCGAGCAGTTCGTCGAAGGTTTCGTAGCGCGTCTGCCGCTGGTCTCTGCGGAATGCTTCGAGCAGGTCGGAAAACGGCTGCTGCGGGATGTCGTATTGTTCGATCGTCTCGCGCAGCGCCACGAAAACCGGGTGACGTGACTGGTCATCGGAACAGGCACCGTAGCACGCATCGAGCTGCGACTGCCACCAATCGAGCAATTCAAGGCTCCGCCGCCCGCCGCCCGTCTCGTCGGCCAGATCGTCGGCCCAGCGACAGTAAGCATAGATGCTGTGAAAATGTGGTCGCAGCTCTCGCGGCAGCAGCCAACTGGCAACGGTGAAGTTTTCGTAATGCCGCCGAGCCAGACGCCGACAATAGTCCCGTGCTTCACTTAGTGAATAGCGGTCCGCCGGAGCGTCCGGACCAAGTTCGGTAAGTTCGGCGGAAAAGGCGGTGCTGGGCATGGAAGTTTCGGTTTGGGACGTTTGTTATTGGGACAGAGCCGCCCTGTCCCCAGGGCGATGCAAATCCGTGCTGCTAACACGCTCCGCCGTGGGGACACGTCGGCTCTCTTCCCCGGTCCACGACGCACCGCCCCAGCCAATCTATGCTTCTCGTCGCTGGTGCATTATGATGGTTTTTTCCAAGCGAGACAAACCTCGTTTTTTCCGCCGCTCGCGATGCTCCGAAAGCCCGTTCGATGAAAGTCATCTTAGCCAGCCCGCGGGGATTTTGTGCCGGGGTGAACATGGCGATTGAATCGCTTGATCTGGCGCTCCAGGCGTTCGGGCCGCCGGTTTACGTGTATCACGAGATCGTGCATAACAAGCATGTCGTCGAGCAATTTCGCGATAAAGGGGCCGTGTTTGTCAACGACTTGAGCGAAGTGCCCGAGGGCTCGCACCTGATGTTTTCCGCCCACGGCATTTCACCCGAGGTGCGGCGGGTCGCCAAATCGCGACGGCTGCAGACGATCGACGCCACCTGCCCGCTGGTGACCAAGGTGCATTTGGAGGCCATTCGTTATGCCCGCGAGGGGAACACGATCATTTTGATCGGCCACGAGGGTCACGACGAAGTGATCGGCACGATGGGCGAAGCACCCGAGGCAATCGTGCTGGTCGAAACTCCCCTGGACGTCGAACGGCTCGAAGTGGCCGACGAAAGCCGCCTGGCCTATCTGACGCAGACCACACTCAGTGTCGACGACGCGGATCGCATCATCCGCTGCCTGCGCAAGCGGTTTCCGAACATTCAGGGTCCGCAAAAAGAAGACATCTGCTACGCCACACAAAACCGGCAGGAAGCCGTACACTGGATCGCGCCGGAGGCCAACGTGGTATTGGTGCTCGGCAGCCAAAACAGCTCGAACAGTTTGCGGCTGGCGGAAATCGCGGCCGATCAAGGAATCCCCTCGTATTTGATCGACTCGGCGGAGGACATCGGCGAACACTGGCTTACGCCGAGCGACACGGTGCTCGTGACGGCCGGTGCGAGCGCTCCTGAATCGGTGGTCGAACAGTGTATCGACTATCTCAAGGAGCATTACGACGCGACCATCGAGATTCGCTCGATCCGCAGCGAAGACGTCTACTTTCCACTGCCCAAGACACTACGGACCGTGGCGGAAAAATAAAAGGGGACAGGCGCATATATTGGTCAAGCGAGGAAGTTTGGGTATTATGTCCGCACCGACTCGGCGATGGCCAAGGCGAACGAAGGAACATTAAGTCTTCGCCAAACTCGTAAAGCTCCCAATATATGCGCCTGTCCCCTTTTTATTCCCATGCGAATTAGCGACATCGAATTCTATCTGGTTTCGCTCGACGCGCGGGCCGCGTCACACAGCGCCCAATCGTTGTTGGTGCGAGTGGCCACCGAGTCGATGCTCGAAGGCTGGGGGGAATCGCAAGTAAGCTCGACGGCGGGTCAACTCGAAGGGCAGCGTCAAGCGGTGCTGGCGGCCTTGGTGGGGCACAGCATTTTCGACGTCGAGGAAGCGCTCTCGCTAGATGCCATGGCCGATCCGGCGCTGGCCTGCGCCGTGGAAATGGCGATGTGGGATCTGATCGGACGCGCCACCGAGCAGCCGCTCTGTCATCTTTGGGGCGGAGCCTATCGGCGGCGAATCCCCTTGGCCGTTCGCCTCGCAACTGACCCGCCCGACAGCACCGTGCGACATGCCCGCGAGCTTGCGGAGCACAGCCTGGCGACGCAGATCATCACGTCCTGTGGCGAGGTGCTCGGCGACGTGGCCGCGATCGCCCAGGTCAGAGAGGCGGCCGGCGACCGTGCCTGCTTGCGATTGGACGGCGCGAGCCAGTATACCGTCGAAGAGGCCCGCGATTTGTGCAGCCAACTGGAAGACGATAGCCTGCAATTTTTTCTCGATCCGCTCTCGGCCGACCACGCAGACGAATTGGCCGCCTTGAGCCGTCAGGTGAACGTACCGCTGGGTGTCTCGGCCACGATCGCGCGGCCCGCGGATGTGGCGGCGATGTCGCGAAGCCGCGGCCCCCAACACGTTGCGATTGAGCTGCCGCGTGTCGGCGGAATCGCCCGAGCCCGCGAGTGCGCCACAGTGGCCACCGCCTGCGGTTTGTCGCCGTCACTCGGCCGCTGTGTATCGGGCGGAGTGGCGTTGGCCGCCATGTTGCAACTCGCCGCCTCAACGCCCGGCCTTTCGCTGGCCAACGAATGTACCTTTCACGAGCGACGCGACGAACTGCTGATCGAGCCGCTGGAGATTTCCGACGGCATGATGACCCTGCCCCAAGCGCCCGGCTTGGGCGTCGAAGTCGACCGGGCGAAGGTTGAACAATTGCAGGTGAGCGCCCAATAGAAGGTTGTCGAATGCGGAATCTACAACACTAGCCCGACGCGCAAGCGAGGGACAGCCCGCGATTTCCCTCGCTTGCGCGTCGGGCTAGTCGACGACCCGCACCACCACGAAAAGGGTAGGAATATACTTGGCTCATCAGATTCTTGGATCCTGAGATTTCTCGCGAAGGTCAACGGCATTCTCAGGGTTGCCCCGCGCGGCTTGCATGCTACAATCAAACTCGCCAATGCGGTCACGTTATTGGGCAGCAACTCGCCGCGTTCAGCGAGCATTAGTCCTTAAACAAGCGAAGCCGGTTCGCTTGATTTTGTTTTTTCGAGGTAACTAATTGGACAGCGCCACTTAGGCGCCGTGAGTTGCCGTAAGTTGTTTGGGTGGAGGTAGCTAGGTCGTCATGTGGGCGGCCTGGGCAGACACGATTTGATCTTGTCGACGTCGATTCCTAGGGCGGCTAGCTGGCCAATTTTTGTCTTCGTATGCGACTTGCGGGCCTGCTTGTTGCGTCGTTGATACCACTGTTGCTTGCGAAGTTCGTCCTCGATACGCGTGCGGCGCGCCGACGGCGGCAAGTCGACGGTGTCCAGCCAAATGTTGACCACGCTGCGAACTTGCTCGACCGTGATTCGGTCGAGCTTGTCGTCGGAATTTGTGTCGCACGCCAGACGCATCCGGGCACAGAACAGATGGCTGAGCTGCGTCAGGTAGAAGTGGCGATGAAGGCACCGCCAGCCGCGGACTTCGTAATGGTCCATTCCCAGTTCTTCTTTGCCCTCGCGGAAGCAACTTTCGATCGAACAGCGACCGAAGGCAACTCGCAGCAGCCAACGCAGCGTGACGCACGCGCCCGTGACCGGATTCGGTTCGCCCGGCACACGGTTGGCCAAGAAGTATTTCACCTCGCCGGTCAACACGTTGCGAGCCACGATCAGGCAATGTCGCCGCGTCGGTAAACCATCTTCGTCTTTCCGCCAGAACACGGCCCATTTCACTTCCCACACTTGAGGGCCCTTGTCGGTGTCCTTGATGCGCCTGCGGCTGCCACGACTGCTTGCGAAACACGGGCGAGTGCTTGACCAAGTTGCGCTCCTTCGCTCGAGTGGTGGCCGGCGGCCAGACGCGGATAGGTCTTCGGACGCCCACGTCCCGTGTTTTCCGGCCCTTCTTGCAGGATTTTCGGTTTTCGCACCCAGCCGTGGAAGTCGACGGGAATCTCGGCCACGAACACTTGCTGGCGCTGCTCGAGTGCATCGAGAAACTTGCCGTCGCGGCCGTATAACTCGTCGAATGTCCAAGCCGAGACACGAATGCCATTGGCTAGGGACTGGTCGATCATCTCCACGGCGATCTGTGG
>JADFKK010000207.1 GCA_022564995.1 Planctomycetota bacterium
CCAGTCCCCAGTCTCCCGCCTCCAGTCCCCAGCCTCCAGTCCCCAGCCTCCAGTCCCCAGCCTCCAGTCCCCAGGCCCCAGGCCCCAGGCCCCCTGATCACGTCGACGCGGCCACTCGCTTGCGAAGGTGTCGCATCTGCGGAGTGCCGCCGTGCGTCACTAATTCGGCATCGTCGATTACCTGCTGCCCTTGCACCGGACGCGAAGTCACGGCGCCGGCGGTCTCGACGATCACCGCGGCGCCGTCCACGTCGTAGTTCTTGCTGTAGCGGAGCAGCACGCCGATGGCAAAGTCGATTGCCGCTGTGTCAGCCGGGCCGGTTAGCAATGCCGTCGGACCGGGAAATCCGTGCGCTCGCAGCAGCATGGTGGCACGAGACTCCTGCTGCCGATACAAATAGTCGATCTTCTCGTTGTCTGCCTGATCGCGGCCCAAGACGATCTTGGTCCGGGCGTCGAGCCGCACATGACGCCCCGCCTTGAGCAACTCAAAATCCCAACGCTGCGCCTGCGGATCGTGATCCATCAGGTCGAACACCTTGAGCGAGAACAACGTCTCGGTCAGCGCACAGCCGTTTGAGGGCTGGGGGATTTCGGTCACGCCAAACTGTTTTGCCAAGGCGAATAAATCTTTTCGACTGCGGCCATGAAATCCGTACAGCCGCTCGCGGTCGACCAGGCCCTCGGTCTCCGGCCAGGTCGGTGGCAGCAATTTGGCCGAAAGCGGACGCAGCAGCCGGCCGTCGAGTCCGCTGCGGCGGGCGATCAATTCCAGGTGCAGCCGCATCTGGCTATTGGGGCGCTGGCCTACCACTTCGCCGCTGACGACAAACTGGGCGTCGACCTGCCGCATGAAGTGGGCGGCTCGCTGAAACATGTAGATGCGACAATCGACGCAAGGATTCGCCCCCCGTCCATAACCGTGTTGCGGCTTGCGCAGCAAGTCCAGATAGTCGTCATCTTGACTAACAACGGTCAGCCGCACGCCCAGATCGCGGGCCGCCTTGCCGGCATCGTCTTGGCAGCAGGTAAAGATCGTGCGAAAGTTGAGCGCTTCGACCTCGACGCCCTGCTCCTGCAAAATGCGGATCGCCAGAATGCTGTCCAATCCGCCAGAGAGAAGTGCTACGGCGCGGGCGGTCATGGCGATTGAGTGGTTGTTATGTTGTGCGTGCTATTCCGACGGATGCGGCAGCGGCTCGCCGTCGATCTCGCTCAGCGCGTTGCTGGCGGCCTTTTGTTCGGCTTCTTTTTTATTGCGTCCCCAGGCGGGCTGATAACGCACGTCGCCAACCTGGGCGGCCACATTGAAACACTTGGCGTGGTCGGGGCCCTTCTCGTCGAGCAGCCGATAGGTCGGCGTGGTGCTGTATTCCCGCTGGGCAAGTTGTTGCAGCAGTGATTTGTAGTTGCCGCCCAACTCGTCGGCGGCTGCCAGTTCGATTTCGGGGATCATGTGTGTGTGGATGAAATCGCGAGCCGGCTCGTGCCCGCCGTCGAGATAGATGGCGGCGACCAGCGACTCAAACACATCGGCCAGCACCGACGGCGGCACCGTCGGATGCGTCGCCATGCCCTTGCCGAGGATCAAAAACTCCTGCATGCCCAGCGCCTCGCTGATCTTCGCGCAGGTCAGCCGGCTGACCACGACCGACTTGATTTTGGTCAATTCGCCTTCGAGATACTCGGGGTACTTACGATACAGCTCTTCACAAATAACAGCCCCCAAAATGGCGTCGCCGAAGAATTCCAGCCGCTCGTTCGAGGCCAGACGGTGTTCGGCCCCAGAGGCGTGAGTCAGAGCCGCATGGAGCATCATCGGATCGTTGAACTGATAGCCGATCCGCTGCTGGCATCGCCTCAAATCGTCCTGTTGGGACATGCTTAACTGGGTAAGTGGGGAACTGCTCATAAAACCACGCAAAGAAGCCGCCGTTGGCCAACCGAATGACCTAACCCTAGCAGTGGCAGGGTGTTTTGTCAACGCGGCCATTCACTCGGGTGGCATGAGGCGATGTTTTCGCAACCCCCGCAGCGGCTGCCGACCGGCGCCGCGATTGGCCCGTCAAGCGCTCCGAATGGCCCCTGAACGAATGGAAAGTCGAGTTCAGTGATCGCGCCCGATGGTTAGATAGCGCGTGGTAAAACCCTCCGAAATCGCCGTAAGACGCCGGGTCGAATTCCCCCACGAGCAGCCGCCACGGCAATATCTTTGCCCCTCGCTCCAAAAAGACCCTTGACTGGCCCATTTCCGCTGCGAAAAATAACCAATGAACCGCCCGCCTCCCTCCGCCGGCATAACGGCTCGCCGTCCTCACTGCATCCCTCAGACCATCAAGGCCATCGGCATGACTTGTCTGCCTCGCTTCGCGTTGGGAACCGTCCGATCTGGCTGTTGCGGCCGGCTAATGCTCTGGGCCCTGTTGGAATCTCTCAGCCGCCGCGGCATCTCGACCCAACTGTTCCACAGCCGCGCCTGTTTTCCTAGAAACGACGGAGCGATGGCGATCACCGGCCTCAGGCCACGCCATCTCGACAGTTGGCTGATGCGGCCCGACTTGTGCCGAGAGTTTTTCCGGCACGGCTCGCGCTGCGGCGAGTTGTCGCTCGTCGAAGGTTTTTTTCAGCCGGCGGATCAAACGACGGACGATCAACAACACGGCGGCGGTCTGTCGGCGCTGTGCGATTGGCTCGACCTGCCGCGGCTGGCAATCATTGATGCTTCGCAACTGGGCCTTTGCCGGCTGCCTCCGCGCCCGGCAAACGTCGACGGTCTGCTGCTCGATCGATTGAGTGGGCGAGAGGATTTTTTTCGACAACAGACAACGCTCCAGTCACTCTGGGGCATTCCCGTCTTGGGCGGGCTGCCCGAAGCGCCGGCACTGCGAGAAGCCGCGCGCCATTTGGCCCCGGGCGATGAGCCGCCGCGCGAGTTAACCGACGCATTGGGCGATCTGTTGGCGGCCAACATTCGCATCGACCGCATTCGCCAAATTGCGGAGTCGAGGCCCGCCGAGCCAAAACAGTCGAGGCCGGCCGAGCCAAAACAGCAGTCGAGGCCGGTCGAGCCAACTCGACACGTCAGACACGACCGGCCCATGCTCCATCCGCGATGCTGTCGCAACATCCGCGTGGCGGTGGCCTTCGACGAGGCGTTTCACGATTACTTTCCCGACACACTCGATCTGTTAGAGACGATCGGTGCCGAGGTGGTCGATTTTTCGCCACTACACGACGAGTCGCTGCCGCCCTCGATCGATCTCGTTTATTTCGGCGGCGGGCACCCGGAGCGTTTTGCTGCCGAGCTGTCGTCGAACCACTGCATGACGATGGCGCTGCAATGCCATCTGCATCAGGGTCGGCGGATGTATGCCGAGGGCGGAGGGCTGGCCTACTTGTGCCGCTATCTCGAACTGCCGTCCGGCGAGTTGGTTCCGATGATCGGCGCCTTGCCGGCCGTGGCCCGCCGAAACGCCATGCCGCAGACACCGCAGCCCCTCACCGCGACACTGCGGCGCGACAGTTGGCTTGGCAAACAAGGCTCGCAGATTCGCGGTTACCTGAACTCTGCCTGGATTATCGAACCGGTCGGGCAACTTTCTTCGCTCGCGGCGGAACCCCAGCGGCAATACGATCTGGTCGAGCACCGCGGCACCATCGGCAGCCGCATCCACGTCAATTTCGCCGCTCAGAGCGAATTGCTCCGCCACCTGTCTCTCGTCGGCCGGCCGCCGACCGACAGGCCAGGTAGCATGGGTTCTGAGGCACAGATTCGCCTTAGCGATCGATGATGCAGCCCAGGTGTCTCTGTGTTAAAATGACTGCCCGCCAATTCCGATTCCCCCCTCCTCCTTCCTTGATTCTTCGCGCCTTTGCGCCCTCGCGTCTTTGCGTTGAAACCGATCATACCCAACCACCAGAGTAACCCCATGATTCGCCGCTTACCCCTCGCCCTCCTCGCCCTGCTGCTGTTCATCTCCTCCACCCCCGCCCAAGAAAAACCGATCCGCGTCGGCATCATCGGGCTCGACACTTCGCACGCCATCGCCTTCACCGGCTTGCTCAACGATCCGGGCGCCAAGCCCGAGCTGGCCAACTGCCGAGTCGTGGCGGTTTATCCCCAGGGCATCCACGGCGTCGAAACATTGTTCACCGTGATGGGAACCGGCTGCGAGTCGGTCACGCGGACCAGCACGCCGGACATCGACGTGGTGGTCGGCAAATGGAAAGGCGGCCGGGTCGGCACCTTTCGCGGCATCCGCAAGGGCAAACGCGGCTACGGCGGCACGGCCTTCGGCAGCAAAGGCATCGGCCCCATCGGCCCCTACGGCGGCTATCGCCCGCTGGTCGTCGAAATCGTCAAGTTTTTCCGCACCGGCCAGGTGCCCGTCAGCGCCGAAGAAACCCTGGAGATTTACGCCTTCATGGAAGCCGCCGATGAAAGCAAACGCCAAGGCGGTGCGGTGGTGACGCTCCGGAGCGTGATGGAGAAGGCGCGGAAAGAGGCAAGGGAGAGGCAAGGGAGAGGGAGGGAGGGAGGGAGGGAGGGAAGGAGGGAAGGAGGGAAGGAGGGAAGGAGGGAAGGAGAGAAGGAGAGAAAACTCGCAGGTCTTACATCGCTACGTCGCCTTGTCTCTCCCTCCCTCCCTCCCTCCGTCTCCCCCTCCCTCCTACTTCGCGCTCGACTGCCCGACGCGCCAGCGCAGCGTGGCGTCGAGAAAACCCTGAATGTCGCCATCCAGTACGTTTTGAAAATTCGTCGCCGCGAATCCGCTGCGGGCGTCTTTGATCCGTTGGTCGGGATGTTGGAAATAGCTGCGAATCTGTGAGCCGAAGCTGACTCGGGCCTGTTCCTGATATCGGTTGGCCTGCTCTGCTTCGCGCTTTTCCTCTTCGACGCGGGCCAGCCGCGAGCGGAGCATCTTGTAGGCGGTCGCCTTATTCTTGTGTTGGCTGCGGTCGTTCTGGCACTGCACGACGATGCCGCTGGGTGCGTGGGTCAGGCGGATCGCGCTGCTGGTCTTGTTGACGTGTTGACCGCCGGCACCGCTGGCCCGATAGGTGTCGACGCGGACGTCCTCGTCGCGAATTTCGATCTCGACGGCATCAGAAACCTCCGGGGCCACGTTGACTGCCGCGAAGCTGGTCTGTCGTTTGCCGTCGGCGTTGAAGGGGCTGATCCGCACCAGCCGATGAATTCCCTCTTCGCCCCGCAAGTAACCGTAGGCCATCGGCCCGCGGACCGCGATGCTGGCGCTGTTGATGCCGGCCTCGGGGTTGTCGTTGCGGTCGAGCAACTCAGTGTCGAAATCGTTTTTCTGCGCCCACTGAACGTACATGCGCAGCAGCATCTCGGCCCAATCGTTGGCGTCGGTTCCGCCATCGCGGGCGTTGATCGAGAGGATCGCCCCCAGCGCGTCATGCGGTCCGCCCAACAGCGCCTTGAGTTCCAGTTCTTCCAGCCGCGTTTCGATCCGAGCGATCTCGCCGGGCAGTTCGGCCTCGAAGCTGGGGTCGTCCGCGGCCATTTCGACCATGGCCTGAATGTCATCGTCGGCGCCGAGGGCCGCTTCCAGCGGCTTGACCAACGAGTTGAGCGACGTCAACTCACGGACTGTCGCCTGGGCGGCCTCTTTATTGTCCCAGAAACCCAGAGCCGCCATCTCGGTTTCGATCTTCGTCAGACGGAGCTTTTTCGCGTCGTAGTCAAAGAGAGTCCTTCATCTGAACGAGGCGCTGGTGAATCGCCGCGGCACGGTCGGCTAACTCTCGGTCCATTGCAATAGGCTCCCTGGGAGGTTTTCGTGGGTCGGGGGGAAGTGGAAGGGAGAATTATACCCCTGGATGCCCGCGCAGGCGAGACCGGTCGGCCTGTTGTTCGGGCCGAGAAGCGGATAGATTGAGTCGTTTGGCGGTGAATGCCCGGATTTGACACGGAGACTCGGAGGAACACGGAGCGGAGGGGAGTGAATTTACCGGCAGCGAGATTGAGAATTGCAAATTGAAAAATGCAAATTGAAAAATGACACTCCAAATCCTAAATCCTAAATCCTAAATCCTAAATCCTAAATCCTAAATCCTAAATCCTAAATCCTAAATCCTAAATCCTAAATCCTAAATCCTAAATCCCATGTCCCGAGTCATCCTAGCCATGTCCGGCGGTGTCGATAGCAGTGTCGCTGCTGCGCTGCTGCTGGAGGCCGGGCACGAGGTGATCGGGCTGTTTATGCGACACGGAGAGACCGCGCCGGTGAGTTGCGCGACGGCCGACGCCCAGCAAGGCGCCGTGCTGCCGGTGATCGCGGCGCCGACCAGCCATCGACAGGGATGTTGCAGCGCGGCCGACGCGGACGATGCCCGCCGGGTAGCCGAGCGGCTCGACGTGCCGTTTTACGCGCTCAACTTCGACGAGCAATTCGGGCGGATCATGGATTACTTCGTCGAGGAGTACACCAACGCCCGCACGCCGAATCCCTGCGTGATGTGTAACAACTGGCTGAAGTTCGGCAAGCTGTTCGAGTACGCCGACAGCGTCGGGGCCGAGTTTGTGGCCACGGGACACTACGCGCGGCTATTGCCCGACGAACACGGCGGGCCGCCTCGGCTGTGTCGCGGGGTGGACGAAGACAAGGATCAGTCATACGTGTTGTTCGGCATCGACCCGAAGTTTCTGTCGCGGATGATGCTGCCGGTCGGCGGATATCGCAAAGCAGAGATTCGCCGCAAGGCCGGCGAACTGGGCCTGGACGTGGCCGACAAGCAGGACAGCCAGGAGATTTGTTTCGTCACCAGCGGCCATCACGATGAGTTTGTCCGCCAAAGGCGCGGCAATGAGGATACCGCCGGGGAAATCGTCACCACCGACGGTCGCGTCGTCGGCCAGCATCCAGGCATCGAGCGATTCACGATCGGACAGCGAAAAGGTCTAGGCGTCGCCCTCGGCGAGCCGCGGTTTGTCGTGCGAATCGAAGCCGACACGCATCGGGTTGTGATCGGCGCCAGAGAAGATTTAGCCCGCGATGAATTGTACGCCGACCGCGTGAATTGGCTTGTAGGAGGCGTCTCCGACGGCGATTTAGGAGGCGATAATCGTGGGTCGCCGTCGGAGACGCCTCCTACAACGACGTTTCGCTGCCACGCCCAGATTCGCTACAACAGCACGGCTTCGCCGGCCACGGTTCGCGTGCTTGCGGACCATCGTCTGCACATAAAGTTCGACGAGCCGCGCTACGGCGTTGCGCCGGGGCAAGCGGTCGTCTTGTACGATGACGATCGGGTGTTGGGCGGGGGATGGATTGAGTAGGCGCGATCGGGAAATCCGAAGCACGAAATCCTAAACAAATCCAAAATCCGAATGTCAAAAACCGCAGCGCACTGTCCGATTTCTGTCATTCGCACATTCTGATTTGTTTAGGATTTCGTGCTTAGGATTTCGGATTTTCCCCCCTAATCTTTCAACTGAAACAGCCGCTTCAGCGCATCGAGCAGGCCGTGCGGCGTGCCGTGCTCGGATTCGTCGCGCAGCGACTCCAGCGGTGGGTGGAGCAGCTTGTTGACCAGGCGGTCGAACGATTGGCGTATTTCTTTCTCGGTCCGTTCGTCCAACTCGGGCAGTTTGTTTAATAGCCGTCGCAGCTCTTCTTCCTTGGAACTCTGCCAGCCTTCGCGCAGGCGGCGGATGATCGGCGCGGTCTGGCGGTGGTTCAGCGCCGTCATGAAACTCGCGGTTTCTCGCTCGATGATCCGCTCGGCGGCTGGCAGCTCCTTCTCGCGCTCGCGGCGATTGCGCTCGCAGGCGGCGGTCAGGTCGTCGATCGCATAGAGATACACATTCAGGCAATCACCGATCGCCGGGTCGAAGTCGCGGGGGACGGCCAGATCCAAGATGCACAGCGGACGCTGATGCCGGTCGTGCTGCACCGCGCGATATTCATCGAGCGTCATGATCGGCTCGGTGGCGGCAGTCGTGCTGACGACCAAATCCGCACAGGCAATCGCCGCCGGCAGCAATTCCCAGGGCTCCGTCTTGCCTTGAATTTTCTCGGCCAGACGTTCGGCGCGCTCGCGGCTGCGGTTGATCACCGTTAGATCGCGCGCCCCGCGGTCGAGCAAATACTGGATCGTCTCTTCGCCCATTTCGCCGGCGCCGATCACCAGAATCTGCTTGTCGTCGAACCGCTCGAAAATTTCGCTGGCCAATTGGCCGATGGCCACGCTGGGGATGCTCACCCGTTTTTCGTTGATCGAGGTGTGCGTGGCCACCAGCTTGGCTACCCGCAGGGCGGCTTGAAAGGCGTCGTGGGTGATTGGACCCGTGCTGTCGGACCGCTGGGCCAGTTCATAGGCTTGTTTGACTTGCGAGAGAATCTGGGCCTCGCCGACAACCATGCTGTCCAAGCTGGCGGCGACGCTGAATAGGTGGCGGATGGCGTCTTCGCCCGATCGCTCGAACAGTTCGTCGAATACCTCGTGCAGATGGACACCGTGAAACTCGGTGAGAAACTCCGCCACCTGTTCGTGCGGCGGGATGCTCGCGGCCTCTTCACAGGCCGTGTACAGTTCCGTGCGATTGCAGGTGGAGAGCAGCACGATCTCGGTGCCGGGGAAGCGCGCTTGCCAGCTTTCCAGTGCCGCGGTGGCCTGCGAGGGCGTAAAGGCCAACCGCTCGCGGACCTCGACTCCGCTGGTGTGATGGCTGCATCCGACGACCTGCAACTTCATGATCGATCTCCGTGGCCGACGACGTAGGTCGCCAGGGCGATGACCAGAAACAGGAAGCTGGCGATCGTCAGATAGGCCACCTTGCGACCCTCGCGGGCCGCTTTGTAGCTGAGGCTGAAGACGACCACGGCCATTTGCCAGACGAACATCAACGTCGTGCTCCACACGACCGGATCGCTCCATTCCATGTTCTTGGAGATGACGTTGCCAATCGTTCCGGAGAGAAATCCCAGGCCGAGCATGAAGGCCGACATGACGATGGCGTTGGCATTGACGCGCTGCAAGCGTTCGAGGCTGGGAAATTGAATTCGCGAGCCGCCGAGTTTCTTGAGTTTCAGCCGGCGGGACTGCAACAGATACATGATGCCGGCCACAAATCCGATCAATACGGCCACCGTGCCCAAGAGCAGCGTCACGCCGTGAACATAGGCCCACAACGCCAAAGCCCCGCCGCGGCTCAGCGACGGCTCATCCGAAGAGAGCTGCGCCGCACCGACCAGCGCCAACACCAAAGGCAACAAGAACAGCCCCACGGCCGCCCGCGGGTAATAAAACGTCAGCGTTAGGTACATCACCACCAGAACCCAAGCGGCAACCAGATACCAATCGTAGGCCGAGGCCAACGGCGTGGCTGGCGACCCCATCGCTCGATTGGTCAGAAGTATCGTGTGAGCTGCCAGCCCAAGCGTGGCGAAGCCGATCATCAGCGCCCCGCGCAGCCCGCTACGAAAAACCAGCCGCGAGAGTTCGAGGGCCAGCGTTAAGGCGTAACTAGACGCAAGACAGACGATGCTGATGCCGGAGAGCATGGGTTGTTACTGGGGAGAGGCGGGGCGGGAGCTTCGTTGTAAATGACCAATGATCAATGACAAATATCGAAGCCCTCGCATGGTCTGAATACCGATTCGACACCGAACTGCCGATGCGCTGAGGTTTGACACTCGAAACCGAGTTCTATTGGTCATTGGTCATTCATCATTCATCATTCATCATTCATCATTCATCATTCATCATTCATCATTCATCATTCATCATTCATCATTCATCATTCGTCAGCTTCCGTCGATGCCGTATTCCTTGAGCTTCTTGTGTAAGGTATTGCGATTGATGCCGAGCCTGGTGGCCGCTTTGGTTTGCACGCGATCGCAGCGGGCCATCACTTGCAGGACGAGTTCTTTCTCGACCCGTTTGACGATTCTTGTATGCAGCGTACCCTCGTCTCCGCTACGGCTGCTGTTGAGACCTTCCTGCACGAGATAATACGTGAGCGTATCGAGATCGCTGCCAGGCAATTGGCCGACCGGCTGCCCCACGGCGCCGGTCACCTCTGCGGGCAGCAGTTCACAAATCAACTCGTCTCCGTCGGCCATTACGACCGCGCGTTCGATGTAATTCTGCAACTCGCGAACATTACCGGGCCAGTGATATTGCTGTAACGCCTCGAGCGCATCGGTGGCGATGTGCAACACGTAGCGATCGTTTTCTTCGTTGTAAACATTGAGGAAATGGGCGACCAATTCGGGAATGTCCTCGCGCCGCTCGCGCAGCGGCGGCAGGCGAATCGGCACGACGTTGAGCCGATAATATAAATCGTCGCGAAATCGCCCCGCCTTGATCTCTTCCGGCAGATCGCGATTGCTGGCGGCGATAACCCGCGTATCGACTTTGATGGTTTGCGTATCACCGACTCGCTCGAACTGGCGCTCCTGCAAAACTCGCAGCAGCTTGACTTGCAATTTGGCCGTGGTGCTGTTGATTTCGTCGAGAAAAATGGTGCCGGAATGGGCCGCCTCGAAACGGCCGATCCGATTGGCAATGGCCCCGGTGAACGAACCGCGGACGTGGCCGAACAGCTCACTTTCCAACAGGCTCTCGCTCAGCGCGCCGCAATTGACTTTTACAAACGGCCCGTCGCCGCGCGGGCTGAGCCGGTGGATGGCCGCCGCGATCAACTCCTTGCCGGTGCCTGTCTCGCCCAAGAGCAATACGGAGGCCCGCGAGGAGGCCACTTTGCGAGTTAGCCGATAGACTTCCTCCATCGCCGGGCCACTGCCGACGATGCTGCGCATCGGCGGCCCGAGTGGCGGCCCGTCTATCGCGTTGTAGGAAGCGTGCATTCGTTTTGCTGCCACGGGGCGGGGCGGTCAGGAAACCAGCGGTGCCGAGATGGTGGCGAGTCTCTCGTGACGCAGAGGGCTAGGGGGAAACGGAGCCGCCGTGTCCCCGCGGCGGTGCAAGTTGGCAGGGCAACGTACATCGCCCTGAGGACAGGGCGGCTCCGTTCACATCCCACATCCCACATCCCAAATCTGACATCCCCCTACTCTTCTCTCCGCGCCCGCAACTCAATTGAGTCGAGCACTTGGGCTAAAACGATCTGAGTTTCCTTGCTGAGTTTTTCGCTGGCGTTGTAGCGGTCGTATTGGCGCAGGATCTCGTCTTTGGTCAGCAAGACGCCGTGCTTTCGGATGCTCTGGCCGAAGGCTCGCGCCGCGTGACGCCGCGCGGCGAGCGGAAACAATGTTTGGCTGGCCACGTCGACCAGTTTGCGCTGCGCGGCCGGCGTGCCGAGTTTGCCCAGCGTGGCCGAGGCCGGCTCGCTAAGCTGCGGAACGAACACGGCCCGTAGCACGGCCGGCTGCTGACGAGTTAGATCGTAAATCTTTGCCCGCTCCTCGGCGCCGTCTGCCAGCTCGGCCAACAGCTCCAGCGCCCGCCTGGCCCGCTGAATTCGCACATCCGGGGCGATTTGATTTCGCTGGAGCAAACGGCCCATTCGCTTGGCGTAATAGTCGCCGCTACCAGGTGTCGGCGGCCACGGCAGCGTAATCGAGAGCGAATCACCCCGGGCGATTCGCTCGGCCCGGTCGTAGTGTGCCTCCGTGGCCAACAGGCCGACCGCGACCTGCGCGGTCCGCGGGTCGCGGCGGATATCCTGTAACAGATAGCCGATGGTCGTTCGGTCGATCGTCATGCTGATCAGCAGCATTTCGTAATCGGGCGAAGTGACCGCCTTTCGCATCAAGTCGCGTCCGCTGGTGACCACGTCGGCGTCGAAGCCAATCGCCGCGAACTCGCCGGCTAACGTGCGAGCTCTTTCGATGCTGCGATGGGCCACCAGAACACGCCGCTGGCCCGCCGAGCCGGCAAAGTAACCGAGCGCTTCGGGAACGTAGCTCGATCCGGCGAAGGGCTGCGACGGCTTCAATTTCACAATCGCCTCGGCCGCCGCGAAACGCAGCCGGGAGTCGCGATGGCGCACGGCGAGGGCCAGCGGCGAAGGTTTCGGCTGATTGCGATAGAGCAAATTCGGTGTGCCGATCTGGCCCAGAATTTGGGCGGCGGCTGCGGCTGCGACGGGTTGATTGTTTTTCATCGCGTTGACGAGCACCGTCTCGACGGCGTCGACCTTAAAACTGGCCGCGATGTCAAAAGCGCTGCCTCTGCCCGTCGGCAGCGGCTTGTCGCGTCCGGTCACCAGCGCCGCCGCCTTGAGCATCGCCGTGAGATACATCTGGCGATGGTCGACGTTTTCGGGGCCCGCCAAGTGCAGGTCGCGGGCCAATCGGGCGGCCAAAATAGCCTGGGCGTCGTCGTGGTGATACGTCTTGGGGGCCAATAGCTTGGCGCGCTCGTCAAAATGCCACAGCACCACCTGATTCTCAAGGTCGGCCGCCAACCGATGGCTACCGTCGATCATGGTCGTCACCCGACGCTCTAGCATGCGTTCGGCCTGATTCCTTCGCGGCACGTCATCGAGTATCTGTCGAAGCGATCGATAAGCGGCCTCGCGAACACGCTTCGGCTCGCTACGAGAGGCCAGTGTACCGATCAGATAAATCACCGAATCGGACGATTTGATTTGGCCCAAGACCACGATGGCATGTCTCTTCAGGGTCGCGTCGCTGCTCTCCATCAGGCCCAACATCGGGGCGGCCGCCGCCGAGCCGAACTGTGCCAGCGCCGCGCGGAAATTGGCGTGAAATTTCTGCTCCGCCGGGTCCGCCAGTTTCTTGACGAGCAGCGGCAGCGCGTCCATTCCCGCCGACGCGAGATCGACCGCTGCAAACCCCCGCTGCTGGGCCGAGGGATCTTTGAGTTGTTCGATCAAACGTGCCAGCCGGGCCGGGTCGCGGCTGGCTTGGTCGGCCGAGTCAAGGATCAGCCTGGCAACCTGAAGGCCCTGCGGCGCTACGCGCTTGTCGGCTTGCAACCGCAGCAGCATTTGCGATCCGTTCTGCTGAATGAATTGGAAGCACGTCTTAGCGTCTGGCTTGGCCGCCAACACCCGCGCGAGCATCTCGCGTGAAAGCTGCGGCTGGTCGTGGATGGTCAACTGATAAGCGGCCACCACCAACTCTTCGACCGACGTCGGCTCCGAATCGACGATCGCCCGAACTGCCGCGGTCGGCGGCGGGGGCAGCGGCTCGGTTTTTTCAGCCGGCTTGGCGGCCATCGGGTCGGCAGCGTCGGCCGCGGGCTTCTGCCCATGTGCCTGACAACAAAGCCCGAGCAATGCCAGGCCCAACACACAAGACGTGATCCAAGTTGTGTTTTTCATCGTTGCGGTTTCGCTATGATTGTAGTCGGCGATCATGTGATGGGTCGCCGTCGGAGACGCCTCCTACATTACCCCAGGCCTAGTTTGCTCTTCCAGATGTCTACTTGAGTTTTAACCTGTTGCGGCGCGGTGGAACCGTAACTTTGAAACGCGTCCACGGCATTTTTTACACCTAACACTTTTAACACGCCGTCGTCCAGGTTTTCGTCAACCTCTTGCAACTCCTTCGTCGTCAGCTCCTTTAGCGCCACATCGCGGTCCTTCGCCTTGCGAACCAACGCTCCGACCGTTTGATGGGCCGTTCGCTGGGGAGTGCCTCGCATGATGAGGTGTTCCATCAACGTCGTCGCGTCTAGGTATCCGTGTTCCAAACGACTCTCGATCGCCTCGCGGTTCAACTTGGCTCCCTCGACCAGCGGCGCCGCGATGTCCAGACAGTCGCGGACCGTGTCGAACGAATCAAACAGCCTCGGTTTGTCCTCCTGAAGATCTCGGTTGTAGGCCAACGGCAATCCCTTCACCAATACCAACAACGCCTGCAAATTCCCCACCACGCGGCCTGTCTTGCCGCGGATCAACTCCAACACGTCGGGGTTGATCTTCTGCGGCATGATCGACGAGCCGGTGCAAAACGCCTCGGGCAATCGCAGGAAATCGAACTCCACGGTCGACCACAATATCCACTCCTCCGCCCAGCCGCTGAGGTGCTCGGCGATCATCGTCAGCACGAAGGCAAATTCGACGACGAAGTCTCGATCGCCCGACACATCGAGGCTGTTGGCCGCCACACTATCAAACTGTAAACGCTTGGCTGTGTCTTGCGGATCGATGGGCAAGCTGGTCCCGGCCAACGCCGCAGCGCCTAGGCCGCTCACATTCACCCTGGTCCGGCAATCGATCAGCCGCAGTCGATCTCGCTCGAATTTCTCGCAATAAGCCAGCCAATAATGCGGAGCCAACACCGGCTGAGCCCGACGCATGTGGGTATAGGCCGGCAGGATACAATCCGCATCGGCGTCACACCGCCCGACGAAGGCGGTCTGCAGGTGCAACACCCGCTCGTTGATTTGGTCAATCGCTTCTCGGCACCACATCCGCAGATCGGTCGAAACCTGATCGTTGCGGCTGCGGCCCGTGTGTAGTTTTCTTCCGACGTCGCCCAGACGCTCAATCAGCGCCCGTTCGATGTGCATGTGGATGTCTTCCAGTTCCGTTTTGAATTCAAAGCGGCCCTGCTCAATTTCATGGCGGATTTCCGTCAGGCCCTGCTCGATTTGCCGGCACTCCTCATCCGTCAGCAGGCCGACCTTGGCGAGCATTTGGGCGTGCGCGACCGAGCCCTCGATGTCGTGGGAATAGAGCCTTCGGTCGAAACTAACGCTTTCGGTAAACGCCTCGACCCGTTGGTCCTGGCCCTCACGAAAAACGCCTCCCCAAGCCTTGCCGGCCACACCGCCCTCTCGATCACTCGCGCAAATGGTCTACAAACCCGCCAACCTATTTACTGTAAACAGCTTACAGCGAATTGTCAACAAAAGCCCAGCCGCCGGGAAGAGGGCTGCCTTAAAATTAGGCACTCTAGCCAGTTTCCACAGCATGACGCCCCCAGCCAGCCGCTTGCCAGCTTAGCCGCCAGAGGGAAAAGCCCAAAACCTAATCACGGCCGCGGATACTCAACCACCGTCATCTGCCCATATCCCACGGGCCAGCGGCTGCTGATTTCCACCTGCCCGACCAATTCCCGCTCGCCCAGGACGTACCGATAGTCGTCCTTCAGCTTCGCCTCTTGGTCGATATAGATCTTCGCCAGATAGCGGCCCTCGGGCAGACGCTTGGTTTTGGCGATTTGCTCCGCCCGCGGCGTGCCCCGCGTGGCACAGAGGCTCAGGGTTTGCTGCCAGAGCTTGCCCTTGCCAAAAATCGACCGGTCGGCGGTCGCCCAACGCGTTTTCGACCAGCCGGGTTGATCGCCGTCGAGCCAGCGATAGAGGTCGACCTGCAGCAGCATCTTGTCGTACTCGGCCGGCACACCGGTCAGCTTCATCCAAGCCTCGCCGATGACGGAGACCTCTTCACCTGCCTCGGGCAATTCGCTGGCCGACTGATACTTGCCGCTGATGGTGGCCGCGTAATCTTCGGCGAAGCGGCGGAACTGTTTGTAGCTGCGATCGCCGACGACCATCTTCTGGCCGCCTCCGTGTTTGACCTGCATGGTGGGCTTGAGCAAAAACAGGCTCTTTTCCGGCTCGTCGGTGTTGATCAGATCGGCTTCCAGCATGTAATCGAGCGTCGCCTGCGGATCGCCCAGCGTGATCCACGACACCTGCTCGCCGTGCTCGGCCACTTGCTTCTGATTTCGGTCGGGCGAATGACAAGCGGCGCAGCGGCCGATTTCCGTCCACACATTGTCGATGAACGAGGCCAGCACGCGATCGGTGCGGGCGTGGCGGATCACCTCGTCGGGAATCGTCGGGCCGAGCAGCTTCCCGTCGCCTTGGGTTGTGGCGAGCGTGGGGTCTTTGACCGCCGCGTGAATCCACGCCCGAAACGCTTCGAGTTCCTGCTTGCGCACCTTGGCGGAGACGATGCTCGGTTTCTCCGGCGCTCGGCCGATGAATTTGAGAATCTTCGAGGCGTCGGGATTGTTCACGTCGATCAGCCCGGCGTCGCGCATCGAGGCGAAAGTCTTTTCCTGGCTCTCGTGGATGTACTGCTTGAGGTCGACTCCGCTGAGATGACATTCCGCGCAGCTCGACGGGTTCTTCGCCTGCATGATCGGCAAGATGC